>JAVVXN010000005.1:0-57069 GCA_036651575.1 Raoultibacter sp.
GCAAAAACATCGACGTGACGCTGCTTGACGTTACGCAGGATCTTGATGCGAAGGCCGCATTGGTGCGTGCGGGTGGTACCGGACAGGTGCCCTGCCTGTTGATCGATGGCAAATTGCTCTACGAATCAGACGATATCATCGCTTATTTTGAAAAAATCGCGTAAGTTTAGACGCATTTTTTGCAAAGGTACAGACAGCCCCTTGACGACGAAGCTTTGTCGCAAGGGGCTGTCTGCTGAGCGGTGTCTGCGCGCGCAGAAATGTTCGTGCTTTTTTGTCGGATGGATGCAAAAAGACAGAGAGCCGTTTCGACTTCGACGGAAAATCACTACAATCAATTACCAAGAGATAGTTCGGTAGGGTGACGAGAATCGATCTCGTGTTGCCTGGTGTCGGACAGAAACGAGTATGCATGCAGCAGGCACTGGTATGGGCGGCGGCCGGAACGGGATTTACCTTTTTGATGACCACGCTCGGCGCGGCATCGGTTTTTTTCTTTCGTAAGAAGGATAGCCGCACCACGCAACAACTTTTTTTGGGCTTTGCCGCTGGCGTGATGATCGCCGCCTCCGTCTGGTCGCTGCTGATTCCCGCAATCGAACAGGCGGATGCGGCCGGGCAGGTAGGCTGGATTCCGGCTGCAGGTGGTTTTATTTTAGGCGTCGTGTTTTTGATGGGGCTTCACTCCCTTTTGCCGCATCTGCATCCCGGCGAATCGAAGGCTGAGGGGATGCCCTCTCGCTGGAACCGCCCGGCATTGCTTTTTTCGGCGATCACGCTGCATAATATTCCCGAGGGAATGAGCGTGGGCTTGCTCTTTGCGATAGCTTCTCAGCAAGGGGGCGATCCCGCTTTGCTGAGCGCGGCAATTGCGCTTGCTATCGGTATCGGCATTCAGAATATTCCCGAAGGTGCGGCGGTGGCGCTTCCTTTGCGTCAAGAGGGAATGAGCGCTCCGAAGGCGTTTGCCATGGGGGCGCTGTCCGGTTTGGCCGAGCCGGTGTTCGGGTGTTTGGTGGTGCTGTTGGCGGGTGTCGTTGCGCCGTATATGCCCTGGATGCTCGCGTTTTCTGCGGGCGCTATGATGTTTGTGGTGGTGGAAGAATTGATTCCCGAAGCGCATTTGGGACAGCGGTCGAACGTGGGCACTATCGGTGTGATGGTCGGTTTTCTCGTGATGATGGTATTGGATGTTGCACTCGGTTAATCGGGAGCGTTTAAGATTGAAGGAGACTTACATGGAAAATTTTTCGTATTGTTCACCGACGCAGTTTGTATTTGGTCGAGATGCTGAATCGCAGGTTGGAGACGTTCTTGCTGCGCGCGGAGCGAAAAAAGTACTCGTTCATTATGGTAAGAGTTCGGTGGTAAAAAGCGGATTGCTGGCACGCATCGTGTCTTCGCTTGCAGCGGCAGGTGTCGCTCACGTTGAGTTGGGTGGAGTGCGACCCAATCCTGAAATTTCTCTGGTTCGTGAAGCCATTGCGGTGGCGCGCGCTGAAGAAGTTGATTGGATTTTGGCCGTAGGGGGCGGCTCGGTCATCGATTCGGCTAAGGCCGTCGCCGCGGGCATGTATTACGAGGGTGATGTGTGGGAAATTTTCGAAAAGAAAACCACGATTACTGCGGTTTTGCCGATGGCATGCGTCCTGACTATTCCGGCCGCGGGCAGCGAAGGCAGTAAAAACACGGTTGTTTCCAATGACGAGCTGGGGCTCAAGAGTGGTTATCCCAACGATATGCTCCGGGCCCGCGTGGCTTTTATGAATCCCGAACTGACCTACACGCTTCCCCCTTACCAAAGTGCTGCGGGTGCCACGGACATGTTTGCACACCTGCTTGAACGTTTCTTTTCGGAATCGGGGAGTGTCCCGGTGACCGACAACATGATTATTTCGCTGATGCGTACGATTCGCATTTGCGCGCCGCGCATCTTGGAAGATCCTCAAGACTATGAAGCACGGGCGAATATCATGTGGGCGGGCATGCTTGCGCACTGCGGTATTGCTGGCTGCGGGCGCATAGAGGATTGGGCGACGCATGGGTTGGAACACGAACTTTCCGCGCACGATACTCGCGTGACTCACGGTGCCGGTTTGGCTGTGATGTTTCCGGCGTGGATGCGTTACGTGTACCAGGAAAACCCTGCGCGCTTCACCCTGTATGGACGCGAAGTGTTTGGCCTGGCATCCACCGATGACGAAGTCGCCGATGCGCGTCGCGCCATCGAAGCGACCGAGCAGTTTTTCACGTCGCTCGGAATGCCTTGCACGTTGGCTGATCTCGAGATTTACGAAGACGATATCGAGGGTATGTTGCCCACACTTATCCAGAACAAGGGCGAAGTGTTCGGCAGCTTTAAAAAACTCACCCGCGATGATGCGCGCGAGATATATCGACTCGCCCTTTAACCGGGTAGCCCGACGACTTGCCATGGCGGCAAGTCTGTTGTTACCCTCGTTGCTTGAGCCGGGGTCCACAAAAGGAGAACCGCTGATGCGGTTCTCCTTTTATTTGCCGGCTGCTTTTTTGGTTGCTTGGTAGACGCGGTAGTCGTCGCGGGTGTTTGAGAGGTCAAAGAACACCGCGAGGGCAAAAAAGATTCCCAGACCGATGGTGATGCTGGCACCCATGCGGGGAATAAACATGAGAAGCCATGGACCGAACAGTAAAAGTGCCGGGATTACGAGAATCCACGAACAGCCGCTTGCTCGCCTGAAGTGATTGATGATCGAAATGAGAATGTAGACGAACAGCCCCGCGGCGGGGGAGCCGATAGCTATCATGGCGGCCGCAAAAATAAGTTTTGCAGCGATAAGGGCTATGTCGGTTTTGAGGGTTGTTGTCGCTTGGGAGAACATCTCTGCAGGAGTTTTTCGGGGAGCAGCGTTTGCGCCAAAAGGATTGTAGGGGTTATAGCTGCTTTGTTGTTGCTGCTGCCCTGCGCCGCTCGACGCTTGGCGGGTATCGTCCCATGAAGTCCACGCCCAGCCGGTTTGTCCGCCTCCGAAGGGCCAGCCCGCAAAAGGATCGTACTCGTTTTGGCCGGAGCCTTGGCTTGGTGTGCCTCCGTAGGGATTGCCGTAAGGATTTGTGCTGACCGGACGGCGACCGCCATATTCGGGATCCCATTTGCGCGACAGGAGCACGTCACGAGATTCATTGATCAGCTTGGTCTTCTCTTCGGCTTCCGCATGTTTCACCGTATTTTGAGCAAATTTATCAGGATGATTTTCCCGAACTTTTTCACGGTGCGCCTTTTTGACGGCATCGTCGCTTGCTCCTTCGGAAAGACCGAGTATTTTCAACGCTTCAGATTTTTTCATGAGCTTACTATATCGGCCGCATTTCTCAGGACAAGGCAGAGAGCGTCACTGTTAACGATATGTAAGAAAGCCCCCACCATTTTCCCACCATTACACTCTTCTTTCGTCGGCAGGCGCAGAAATACCCCGTAATTTATCGAGAGCGGCCGCTCTGTGTTTCGATGATGAAGAGCCTTGTTCAGTCGCGATAAATTGCTTGCAAGTTGACGGAAAAACGGTATACTCATTTCAAAACTGACTGACTGGTCAGGATAGAAACGCTTGTGAGAGCGGTGCCTGACGGAGAAAGCGAAGGAAAGAGTGATGGAAGATATCATGCAAGATGAAAAGGGGGCCGTGGTGGTTGCCCCGGGGCTTTCGCAAGAAACCGCTTCCGGAAGTTTTTTGGAAGCGCACAAACTGGGCCTTAAGACGCTTGCGGGGTATGCGTATCGAAATATCGACCTTTCAATGGGGCGGGGTCGCATTGTTGCCGTTCGCGGCCATAATGGCAGCGGCAAGACGGCGCTCTTGCTGACGCTTGCCGGGCGAATGACCTTTACGGAAGGCACGCTTTGTGTCGATGGGCTCCCGCTTCCTCGGCAGCGCAATAAGGTGCAACAGATGGTTGGTTTGGGGTTGTTTTCCCAGCTCAACGATTTACAAGAAAGTTTGAAGGTGGCATATGCCATCGGTGCGGAATTCGAGCTTTACGGTCGCAAGCCTGAAAAGGATGCCGTGTTAGCTTATTTGCAGCAGTGGTGTCTGAGCGATATCGCTCAGGTGCGGGTGAAGGATCTGACCTCTGAAAAGCTTGTGCAGCTTGGCGTGGCGCTTGCTTGTGTGGGAGATCCGAAGATGATTGTGGTCGATGATATCGAGGATCAATTGACAAAAACGCAATCCGAAAAGCTCATGGAGGCTCTTGTCGAAGTAGCGCACGTTCGCGGCGTTGCGGTCGTGGTGGGTTGCATTGAGCGTGATTTGGCGGCGATGGCAGATGGCGTGTGCTATCTGGAAAAGGAAGGTGCCTGATATGGCTTTCAAAGGATTGCGCTTTGCGGGCTTGGAAGTAAAAAATATTACGGCGTCAGCCGCGATGAAGGTGGTGCTTGCGGCTATCGGCATCATCCCTTTGCTGTACGGCGCACTTTATCTGTATGCGTTTATGGATCCCTACGTGCAGCTTAATACCGTGCCGGTTGCGGTGGTCAACGAAGATGCGGGGGCAGCGATCGACGATGAGCAGCGCAACGTAGGAAACGAAGTGATCGATGAGCTTAAAAATAACGATGACGGTCTTGGCTGGCATTTCGTTTCAGCGGATGAAGCGCGGCGCGGAATGGATAACGGTACCTATTATATGGCGTGCACGATCCCTTCCGGCTTTTCAGAAAATATCGCTTCTGTTGACACGAAGGACCCCGAGCATGCACAGCTCATGGTCGAATACAATCAAAGTAAAAATATGCTGGCAAGCCAGATCGGGGCGACGGTTTGGGACAGGGTACGCCAGCAGGTAAGCGATACGGTCGCCAAGCAGTATTGGGAAACGGTTTTGACGCGTACGTCTGAGGCGGGCGATAGTTTGCAGACCGCTTCGCGTGGGGCGGGGGATTTGCAGACCGGCATTACGACAGCTCAAGAAGGAAGTGCCACCCTTACCGATAAGCTTGGCACCCTTTCGGGCGGTGCAGCCACGCTCAAGGAGGGAACGTCAAGTTTGTCTGCGGGGGCTCAGGCTCTTAAGGGGGGCACCACTCAGCTCGAGCAGGGGGCGACAAGCGTTTCTTCAGGTGCTCAAAAGCTGCAAAACGAAGGAACGAGCAAGGTGTCGGCGGGAGCTAATCAGCTTGCACAAGCAACGGCGGCTTTGCCCGATGAAGCGCAAGTGGAGCAATTGGATGCGGCGTCGCACCGTATCAAGGGCGCTCTCTCGTCGGTTTCGGCAGGTATCGGCGGCGAAGGTGACGCGGGCAGTGAAACGCTTTATGGCGGGCTCAACCAGCTTGATGCTGGGGTTGGAAGCTCATCTGATCAGGCACCGACGACTTTGTATGGTCTTTTAAATCTGGCGCAGGCCACCAATACGGCAGGTGATAGCGCTTGTGCTGCGGGTGAAAAAGCGACAGCCGCGGGAGAGAGTGCCGCAGCCGCTGAAGCCTACGCGACGGCACGGGCCTATTATGCGAAATCGCAGCAACTTGTCGCTGGAGCACTGCAGGCTACGGGACAGATCTCTTCGGGCGTTTCCCGTGAGACGATGGGCCTCTCTCAGCTTTCGGGCGGCGTGGACGCCGTGGCGGCAGGGTATACTACGCTTTCCGATTTGACGGCCCCGCTCATTACGAACGCGCCGTCTCTCAAGGCGGCGGTAGCTCAGCTTTCTACCGGTGCTTCGCAGGTCAATGAAAACATGACAACGTTGGTTTCTGGTGCCGGGGCGCTCTCGTCGGGTGCAAGCCAGGTTGATGCGGGCGTTTCGACGGCAGTGTCAGGTGCGTCGCAGCTTGATGCCGGTGCGGGACAGATTGCCTCGGGCGCGCCCCAGCTACAAAAGGGCAGCAAGACCCTAACCGACGGCCTGCAGGCTGCCATCGATGGCGCAGGTGAGCTTTCGACCAAATTGGCCGATGGTGCGGGCGAAATGAAACTGTCTCAATCTGAGATTGACGCAAAATCAGAAGTGATGAGCGATCCGGTGCAGATTGGTGATGAGTACTACACGACGGTGAAAAACTACGGTACCGGTTTTGCTCCTTACTTTATGGCTTTAGGCTTATGGGTCGGTGCTCTGGTAGCAAGCTTCGCGTTCAAACCGCTCAACAAGCGCCTCATTGTATCGGGTGGTAATCCGGTCATGGTCGCTTTTGCAAACTTCATGCCGCTTGCGGGTATCGCAATCGTGCAGGCGCTGTTGTTGCTGGTGTGTTTGCAGTTCGGTCTGCAGCTGCAAATTGATAACGTGCCCCTCTATTATGCATTCGGTCTGCTGACCACGCTGGTGTTTGCTGCAATCCTTCAGTTCTTGATGGCGGCCTTCGCTTTCCCCGGACGCTTTATCGCAATCATCTTGCTTATGTTGCAATTGACGAGTGCGGCCGGCACGTTTCCCATCGAAACAACCCCAGAATTTTTCCAGGTGGTGAGTCCGTACATGCCGATGACGTACGTGGTGGCGGGAATGCGTGAAATCATGACGGGTATCGACCTGAGCGTTGCCGGTTTTGATGCTTTGGTTCTTCTGCTTTTCGGTGTGGTAAGCTTTGCTTTAACGGTATGGGTTGCCTATCGCAAGCGTATGGTGCGCATGGAAGACCTTCATCCCATTCTTCATCTGGGATAAACTGAAATCGAGACGATGGATATGACAAGTACGAATCGAACGCACAAGGCAAACGGAACACGGCGACAGCTTCTTGCTGCCGCCGTGAGCGTGATTGGTGAAAAAGGCTATTCGGGCGCCACCGTCGACGAAATCGTCGAGGTTGCAGGAGTCTCTAAAGGAATTGCCTACTATCACTTTAAAAGCAAAGCGGCTATGGCATCAAATGTGCTTGAAGAGGGTATCGGCAGCTTGGTGGATGAGTTCGATCAGCTCGCCGAAAACGCAACGGGTGCATCGACGGCGCTGCTGGGTATGATCGAAGCATTTGCGACCCGAATTTTCGAGAACAAGGCATTTGGTCGCTTTTTCGTGTCCGAGTTGTGGCGCGAAGGCCGGGTGTGGTCTGAAGAGATGCGCACCTACGAACAACGGCTGCTCCACATCCTCGAAGGTCAGATATCTCGAGGGCAGAAAGAAGGCTATTTCCGTCCGGAAATAGACCCCGCATTTGAGGCGGTCGCAATCGTGGGAATGGTGCTGACGACCTCGTTGTACTACATTACGGAAGACGGGATCTTGCCGGGCAAAAAAATAGGTGTTTGTGCAGATGAAACGCTTACCGATGGAAGATATGCCCGCGGGGAGAAAGATGCGTTTATTGGGCATATTTCCGACTTCGTGCGCCACGCAACCGTACAGCCGCCCCTTCTGGGATAGAATAACCGCACCGGTTAAAACGAAAGGGTTTTTATGTGCGGTATTGTCGGATATACGGGAACTAAACCCGTTGCAGATATTTTGATAAAAGGTTTGCGTCACCTGGAATATCGCGGTTACGACTCGTCGGGTATCGCGGTGCAAAAAGGCACTCAGCTGCAGGTGATCCATCGCATTGGTAAAGTGGGCGGTCTGGCTGACGCGGTTGCGGAAAAGGCGATGGGGGGCGTGTGTGGTATCGGCCACACCCGCTGGGCCACTCACGGTCGTCCGTCCCTTGCCAATGCGCATCCCCATACGTCTTGTACGGGAGATATTGCGGTTGTCCATAACGGCATCATCGAAAATTTTGTCGAGTTGCGCGATGAACTGTGCGCTGCCGGGCACGTGTTTACCAGTGAAACCGACACGGAAGTCCTCGCCCACCTCGTGGAAGAATACTACGAAGATGACCTTCTTGCCGCTGTGCGCTGTGCCGTGCAGCGCGTGATCGGCGCCTATGGGCTGGCCGTGGTCTGCGCCCAGGAACCGGGCGTTATCGTGGTGACTCGCAAGGATTCGCCCATCGTGATCGGTCGAGGGGAGACGGGGTCGTATGTGGCTTCGGATAGTGTTGCCCTCATCGACGCCACGCGCGATGTCGTGATCTTGGGCGACAATCAGTACGCTCGCTTGACTCCCGACTCCGTCACCTACACCGATGCTTCCGGGGAATCGTTTGTTCCCGAGGTTACTCACATCGACTGGGATGTCGACGTGGCTGAAAAGGGTGGATATCCCGACTTTATGTTAAAGGAAATCCACGAACAGCCCCGCGTAGTGCGCGACACGCTTGCGGGGCGCATGGTCGGCGGAGAGCTGATCATCGACGAACTCGATCTGTGCTACGAAGAGCTAAACCTGATAGATCGCGTTTATATCATTGCGTGTGGGACGAGTTATCATGCGGGGCTTATCGCAAAAAATCTTATCGAAGGATGGGCGCGCATTCCCACCGAGGTCGAAGCGGCGAGTGAATTTCGCTACCGCAACCCCATCATCACCCCCTCAACGCTTGTCGTCGCCGTTTCCCAATCGGGCGAAACGGCCGATACGCTGGCGGCGATTCGCGATGCGCGCATCAAGGGTGCCAAGGTGTTCGGCATCACCAACGTGGTGGGAAGCCCGGTTGCGCGAGAATCCGATGGGGTGATCTACACGAAGGCCAATAAGGAAATCGCCGTCGCTTCCACAAAATCATTTTTGGGCCAGGTGGTCAGCTTGACCCTGCTTGCGCTCTTGCTCGCCCAGGTTAAAGGGAAGTTGACGGTTAGTCAGACGCGCCTGCTTTTCCACGAACTTTCCGATACCGCCGAGCAGATCGAGAGCATCTTAAGCGATACTTCGCGTATCGAACAGGCGGCTTCGGCATGCAAGGATGCGGCATCTGCGCTGTTTATCGGGAGAGGTGTTGGTTCTGCTATCTGCTATGAGGGAGCACTCAAGCTCAAGGAAATCAGTTATTTGCACGCGGAGGCCTATGCGGCGGGAGAGATGAAGCATGGCCCTATCGCGCTGCTCGATGAAGGTTTTCCGGTTATCGTGATCGCAACGAAAAGTCCCACGTACGAAAAGACGCTCTCCAATATACAAGAATGTCGCGCTCGGGGGGCGTTGATCGTGGCCATTGCAACGGTAGGGGATGAAGAGATTTGCAAGTATGCCGATTTCGTTATCTATATCCCCAAGGTACGGGATTGTTTTTCGCCCATTACGGCAAGTGTGCCACTTCAGCTGTTCGCACGCGCCATTGCTCTCGAGCGGAAATGCGATGTCGATCAACCTCGAAACCTTGCAAAGTCGGTGACTGTTGAATAGCGAAAAAACATCGGTGCCTGTCCAAGTGGAAGACCCCCCTTTGCAAAGCGAGGCGGCACGTGACCAGATTTCCGGCGAAGTGGGACTTGGCGTTGACCTTGTCGACATCGCACGAATGGCCGCCATCCTGAAGCGAACCCCCTCGTTTGCACGCAAGGTTTTTTCGGAAGAGGAAGTTGCTTATTGTACGGGATTTGCCACTCCCGCGGCTCATTTTGCGACGCGGTTTGCTGCGAAAGAAGCTGTTCTCAAGGCTTTGGGAACGGGGTTTTCCGAAGGTATCATCGCCCGCGACATCGAAGTGAAGCGCACTGCGAAGGGACGTCCTTTCGTCGTACTGCGAGGGGCGGCCAAGCGGGTTGCTGCCGAAAAAGGGGTGGTTGAGTTACCGATTTCGCTTTCTTACACACACACCGATGCGGTCGCCTGCGCTATGGCGATTACGACGGATTCGCTGCGGGTGGCAGATGAACGCGTCAATCCTATGGAAGAACTTACCAAGCGCTTTAAGGAAGCGCGAGGGTTGCTTGATGAACTGGATGGAGAATCCAGGGTTGATCACCGTGATTCGGAACGAAAAGATACGATTTGATTATACGTTGAAGAAGATGCTAGGGAGGTCGTTTGCGGATGAAAAGCTATGGTCCAGAGGATTTGGCGGCGCTCTTACCGTTTCCTCGAGAAGACATGAACAAGTACTCGCGAGGCAAGCTGACGCTGCTGGTCGGTTCGGCTACGTATCCAGGCGCCGCGTGCCTTGCGGCTATGGCATCCCAGCGTGCGGGAGCCGGCTACACGGAAGTGTATACCGAAGCTTCCATCGTCAGCCAAATTCAGGCGTACCATCCTTCGCTCGTGGTTCGTTCCTGGTCGGTGTGGGATACGCAATTCGTGGCCGCCTCAGAGCCCAATCGCCCCTGCGCTTACCTGGTGGGCAGTGGATTTGATGCCCACGACAGCTACAGCTCGCAGCTTACCCGTCGTCTTTTGCGTTACGCGGTGGCACCCGTTTTGATCGACGGTGGCGCTCTGCAAATTCTTTCCGCGAAAAAGATCCGGGATTTGAGTGCGACCCGTTTTGAGAAAGGGTATGTCACCGTCATCACCCCGCACATGGGTGAGGCGCGGCGTATGGGGGCTATCTTTGGTCTGAGCACGCCTGAACCCGACGAACTTTCTCTTCAACTTGCCCAGGCCTACGGGGTGATTTGCGTTTTGAAAGGCCCTGACACCTTCATCTCGGATGGTGAAGAGATATTGGCAATTCGGGAAGGCACTCCCGCTCTTGCGAAGGCGGGAACGGGTGATGTTCTTGCGGGTATCATCGGGGCGTTTCTTGCTCAGGATATGGACGCAATCGATGCGTGCGTGTTGGGAACGACGGTTCATGCGCGAGCCGGTATGCTTGCTGCCCAGGAATTGACCGATATATCGGTGTGCGCGGAAGACGTTGTTTTAGCCATTCCCGTTGCCATTAAAAGCTTGCTGTATGAAGCTGATGAATACGACGACTAAGCCTGTCACGTGCCGCGGTTTTTTCAGTTGCGATTGTCTCCAATTCCCGCTCGCCTGAAACGATTTTTTCGAATTGAGGCAAAATAACGCTACAATTGGCGTGTTCGGTATGCAAAGCAATCGTCAAACAAGGAGTGAATTTATGGCTACGGTAGAGAAAAAATGGGATTGGGGTCTCATTATTGCGGGTGTCCTGCTGGTTGTGTGCGCGGGTATTTGCGCGTTCTTCCCGGGATTGACCTTGGTGACTATCGCCGCCATCGCGGGTGCTGGTTTTCTTATCTCCGGCATCGGGGATGTCATTTTCTATGTGCGCAATCGCAAGTCCATGGAGATGTCTGGCTGGGCGCTTGCCTACGCCATTCTTGATATCGTTTTGGGTCTTATGTTTCTCTTGCATCCGATGGCGTTTGCGTCGGTTATTCCCTGGGTTGTCAGTTTCGGCTTCTTGATCTTCGGTATTTTTGAAATTTTCCTATCGATTAAAGCAAAAGGTTTCGAGGCTCCGATGTGGGGCTTTAGCCTGTTTTCGGGCGTCGTGAACATCTTGTGCGCGATCGCTTTGTTCCTGATGCCGGCAAGCTTTGCGATCTTTATCGCCATCTTTGCGCTGTGGCGCGGTGTCGCTATGGTGGTACAAGGTGTCAGCGTCGGCAAACTGGTGAGCTCAAACTAGTTTTCGTATGGCAGAGAAGCAAACACAATCAACGGTCGGTGTCGAAGGGTCTTTTGTGGACAAAAGCGACGTACGGGTTCGTATCGAAGCGCTGCGTCGAGAAATCGAACACCACACCTACCTCTACTATGCCACCGATACCCCCGAGCTTTCGGATGCAGCCTTCGACTCGCTCATGCGCGAGCTGCGCACGCTCGAAGCGGCACATCCCGAATTTTACGACGCAGCTTCACCGACGCAGCGTGTGGGCGGGTATGTAGGAGAGCAGTTTGCCCCCATCAAGCACGAACGGCGCCTGTATTCACTCGACAACGCGATGGATCTCGGCGAACTCGATGGGTGGTTGGAGCGCACTCGTGAGGTGCTGGGTGAAAACGTAGCGCTGGTGTGCGAGCTGAAAATTGATGGTTCTTCCCTTGCGCTTACTTATGAAAACGGCCTGCTCATGCGCGCTGCAACGCGCGGTGATGGCACAACGGGTGAAGACGTGACGGTCAACGTGCGAACGGTGGCCGATGTGCCGTTGCGCCTGCGCGAAGGCGCCGCGCAAGGTCTTGTCCGCAAGGAGGGAACCATCGAGCTGCGCGGGGAAGTATATATGCCCAAGGCCAGCTTCGATGCGCTCAACGAGGCGGCGACGGCGGAGGGGAAAAATCTTTTTGCCAACCCCCGCAATGCGGCGGCGGGAAGCCTGCGCCAAAAAGATCCCCGCATCACCAAGGGGCGCGATCTTTCCACGTTCATCTATGCGGTAGCCGATGAACGGGCGCTGTATGCCAAAGGGCAGTGGGAGCTGCTCGCCTGGTTGCGCTCGGCTGGGTTTCACGTCAATCCCGATGTTGCGCTTTGTAAAACGACCGCCGAAGTGCACGATTTTTGTAAGCGGGCGCTTGTGCGACGTCAAGAACTTCCCTACGAGATAGACGGGGTGGTCATCAAGGTCGATTCGTTCGCCCTGCAAGATGAAATGGGTTTCACGGCGCGTGCTCCGCGCTGGGCGATCGCCTACAAGTTTCCCCCCGAAGAAAAAACGACGATTCTGCGCGATATTACCGTGCAGGTGGGCCGAACCGGCGCTTTGACGCCGGTCGCCGAGCTTGATCCTGTCGTGGTGGCGGGCTCGACGGTGGCGCGTGCGACGCTGCACAACGTCGACGAAGTGCATCGCAAGGATGTGCGCGTGGGCGATACCGTAGTCGTGCGCAAGGCGGGGGACGTGATCCCTGAAGTGCTTCGCGCGGTGGAAAGCTTGCGTCCCGCATCTGCGCTGCCCTGGCAGATGCCGTTGCGGTGTCCAAGCTGTGCTTCGCCGGTTGTGCGCGAAGAGGGAGAGGCGGCGTTTCGCTGCATATCCATCGATTGTCCCGCCCAGGCGCAGGAGCGGCTGCTTCACTGGGCCAGCCGGGGCGCCCTCGATATCGAGGGCATGGGCGAAGAGATCGTCACACGCCTGATAGAGGCCGGTCGTCTGAGCGATGTGGCCGATTACTACACATTGGACGAATACGACCTGACGACTTTGGATATGGGTCGCGTGAGTAAAGACGGTGAACCCATCCGTCTCGGTGGCGTGGTGGCGAAAAAACTTGTCGCGGCAATCGGGGCGAGCAAAGCGCGTCCATTCGCGCGCGTGCTGTTTGGTCTGGGCATCCGCCATGTGGGCAAGACCACGGCCGAGCAAATCGTTGCGGTGTTCCCTTCGATTGAGGTACTTTCGGCGGCAACGGAAGAGGAGCTTGCGGCAATCGACGGAGTCGGTTCGATTATCGCGAAAAGTCTTTACACGTTTTTGAGAACCCCCGACAATGTCGAAGTTATCGAGCGCCTTCACGATCGAGGGGTATCCCTCGTCGAGATCAGTGGTGATGCGGCGTTGCCGCAAACGCTTGCAGGTTTGACCTTCGTGCTCACGGGCAGTCTGGTAAAAAGTGGCATGACACGCGATGAAGCCGGCGCTCAGCTCAAAGCACGTGGCGCCAAGGTTTCGGGTAGCGTGTCGGCAAAGACAAGCTATGTGATCTGCGGGGAAGCGGCCGGATCGAAGCGAGATAAAGCGGTTACCCTCGGCGTGTCCGTGTTGACTGAAGATGATTTCCTTACCCTTTTAGAAACGGGAGAAGTGCCCGCGTGAAAAAACAACGCCTCGATACCGTCTTGGTTGAACAAGGGTATTTTCCCGATGCGGGGATAGCCTTGCGTGCCGTTTTGGCGCACGAGGTGAAAGTCGACGACGTGTATGCCACCAGTGCTGCTCTTAAGATTTCGCCGGATGCCGCGATCATCGTGAAAAATCACCAGCGATTCGCATCGCGCGGGGGGCACAAGCTGCAGGGAGCTCTCGATAGCTTTACTCAGAAGGTAACGGGTGCACGCTGTATTGACATCGGCTCTTCGACCGGGGGATTCACCGACTGTTTGCTGCAGGCAGGGGCGGCGAGCGTGGCGTGCGTCGACGTGAACTACGGCCAGCTTGCCTGGTCCCTGCGCCAGGATGAGCGCGTGACGGTATTTGAACGCACAAACATCAAGACGGCCGATCCCGTGGCACTGGGTGCTCCTTTCGACGTGCTGGTGGCAGACGTCAGCTTTATCGGTCTCGCACAGCTCTCGCCGGTGTTCGCCCGCCTCTCGCAGGTCGGAAGTGTGTTCATCGGGCTGGTAAAGCCCCAATTTGAATCGCGCCACAACGAAACGGAGCAGGGCGTGGTGCGCGATCCTCAGGTGCGTCAGCGGGTTGTCGAAGAAGTGAGTGAGGCGCTTGTGGCCTCGGGTTTTGCTGTTACCGGCGTGATAGAATCCCCCCTCAAGGGCCCCGAAGGTAACGTGGAATTTCTTGTGCGCGCCGTCTACCAGGCGCATTAAAGCCGTTTTTGCCGCAGGTTTGCCACAAGCGATTTTGCACCGCTTGTGGCAAGGACGATGCCACCAACGATAAGCGCTACGCCGGGTCCTGGCAAGATAAGTAAAGGAACGCCAATAAGCGCAATGATAATGCCGGCGATTGCCATCAAAATGCTTGCGCCCAAAGAACGCGCGGGCGCGATGCGCGGCTGCAGTTCGGCGGTGGTGGGAGTTGCTTGTCGTGTTTGGTCAAGCTTGCAGTCGGGCATGATGCTTCCTTTGCGGATTGCTTTGGTTTCCTTAAAACCGAGTATAGGTTTTTCTTACCCCCACCGCCCAGAAGGTATCCGCTTCGTTGTCTCCGGGTAATCAATCGGTAAGAATCAGGTTTGAAGCCGCGGGCAATCGTGCGTCGCGCTAACGCGCTCTTTAATGCCACAGCCCTGCGCCCTGCAATCTGACGGCACGCCCTGGCGGGCATATAACCGTTCAAGCCTTTCGCGGTTTCCCCTTTGCGGTCGTGGCTTCAACCCCCGCCGAACGTGAATTCGCCGAAGAAATGGATCGCACTCATCTTTCCCTGGCAGACGGATGCTCGTTTTTTGCAACCCTTACAAACGAGAGGTATTACCGACGAAGCTTCTCGACGAGGGTGGAGACGAAGATGGCTGTTATCGACTTCATTGAGTGCTATTACAATCGCTAGCACCCTCATTCAACCATTGACTACAAGATTTCAGCACAGGTGATGAAAGACTTCTTTATCAGAAGCAAACCTGCGTGCTCGACCATCCGAAAGGCGGCGTAAACTATCTCACTTTTGTGTCCGAAATCTTGATACGGGTTACCGTAAGAATTGCGATCGCGTGTCTTTTTCTCTCGGGGGAAAAGAAGCTGCTATACTGCTGATTCATGAATAGAATTCTTAAAAAACCTGAACTTTTAGCACCGGCTGGCGGCATCGACCAGCTGCAATACGCAATTCACTTCGGTGCGGATGCGGTGTATTTGGCAACCGATCGCTTTGGTCTGCGTCAGCGCGCCACGAATTTTTCTCTCGACGAAGTCGCCGCAGCGGTGGACTACGCCCACGAGCGCGGCGTGCAGGTGCACGTGACGTGCAATGCGCTCATGAACGCGAGCGACCTCGAAGCTTTGCCCGCCTACTTCGAAACTTTGGCACAGGCCAATATCGATGCGCTTATCATGAGCGATCTTGGCGCGCTTCGTCTTGCCCGTCGATATGCCCCGGACGTGTCCTACCACGTGAGCACGCAGGCGTCGTGCGCCAATGCCGAAGCGGCGATGGCGTGGTATGACATGGGTGCCCGCCGTATCGTGTGCGCACGCGAAATGAGCCTGACCGATATCGCCACCATGCGCAGCGTTATCCCCGACGATCTCGAACTTGAGGTTTTTGTGCAAGGAGCCATGTGTATGGCGGTGTCGGGTCGCTGTCTGATCAGCGATTATTTGACTGGGCGTTCGGGAAACAAGGGACACTGCACCCAGCCGTGTCGCTGGAGCTATACCCTCGAAGAAGAAAAACGTCCCGGCGAGCATTTTCCTATCGAAGAAGATGCGCGGGGAACGTACATCATGAATTCTAAAGACATGAACATGCTCGCGCATCTCGATGATTTGCAAGCTGCCGGTATCGATTCATTCAAAATCGAGGGCCGCAACAAGAAGGCTTTCTATGTCGCCACCGTGGTGAACGCGTATCGTCAGGTGCTCGACGGCGCTGATCCCGCGCTGTTTGCCTCCGAGCTGGAAACCGTGTCCCACCGTCCCTATTCGACGGGGTTTTTCTATGGGTGGGCCGAGCAAGCTCCAAGCGAAGATGGCTATTTTCAGGAATATCTTTTGGCGGCTACGGTCCAATCCTGTGAATCGCTCGTCGATCTCGACGGCGAAGAGGGGGTGTGGCAGGTGCGCGTGGTGTGCTACAACCGCTTTTGCGAGGGGGATACGCTTGAGGCGCTTTCTCCTCATCGTCCCGTTTCGAGCGTGTGCGTGAAAAATCTACGTCTGCGGCATTCGGGCGGCGATGTCGAAGTAGTTGCGCTAGCCAATCGCTCGCTTTCGATATACTCGTTCACCAGCGACGTCTACCTTTCGCCCCGCGATATATTGCGGATCAAGTGCTAGGGTTACTTTCGGCTAAATACCTGGTCATACGTGATACACTGCTCGAACACGGCATCCCCGGACAGGCTTTGTCCGGGGCGATGTGAACAACGCCGTCGATAAGGGGGATATTATGCAAAACGAATCGTTTGATCCGCATCGAGAGCCCGGTTCTGTTCCCGTTCAGGAAGAAGTACCGCACAAGCCCGCCACCTCTCGTCCGACACGGCAGAACGCTTCGGCGGGCCGGTTTCAATTGCCGGGATTTTTGACGCCTGAAGTTATCGCGGTCTGGGTTGCCTTTGTGATCATGGTCACCTGCAATGCGCTGTTCGAGACCCTCAAGCTTGGCGGTGTGACATCGGCCGACGTGTCGAATGCTGTTTTCGCCTGGTTTGCTCCGGCGGGGTACGTGTTTTCCATCTGGGGTATTATCTATATCGGGTTGGCTGTCTGGCTCGTTTTATTCACGCGGAGCCTCGCTGATCGCACGCGTTTTTTCGGTCTCCCGTTCAGCTTGGAGGGAGCTTTGTTCGTTGTGAGCTGCGTGCTCAATGTTACCTGGCTTCTGTCGTGGCATCTGCAGATTTTCCCCCTCTCTATCGTGGTTATCATTGCGCTTCTGGTGTGCGTGACCCTTCTCTATGTGCAGGTGCGGCGTCGGGCAAGCGCCTGGTATGAATGGGCGCCGATTTCGCTCTATGTTGCCTGGTTGTGCGTCGCGACGCTGGCTAACATCGCCCACGTGGCAACCCGTCAGTCGATGGGGGATATCGTGTTGGTGTCCGCCATCAGCACGGTGGTCTTGGTGATTTTGGTGTGGGGCTTGGCTTTTGTCATGCGCCGCGGACTTGATGATTTCGTATTCGGGCTGGTTGTGCTGTGGGCGACGATCGGTATTGGCGTTCGTTTGATGGATGTCTCCGTTGTGGTTTCCGTTGCGGTGATCGCGATATCCACCCTCGGGGTGCTTTTTGTCTATCTTCCTTGGCGGCGCCTTCTTGGAAAGAGCGACAATCGAAAGAGAAAATCTCGATAACAAGGGTTCATCGTGGTGGTTGTTTCGGCCTGCAAAACGTTTGCGGGCCGTTTTTTCTTTGTGGTGCGAAAACGGGCTTGACAGAGGGCCACTTCCCGTTAATATGATTATATGAACAAATGCTCATATACTAATAAGGGAGTGACCATGGACGTCGCAGAACAGGGAATAGAGGGTATCGCCGAAAACGAAGCGGGAGATTTTGCGCTTATCGAGCGAGCGCTTGCTGCTATCCCCGAAGAGTCATTGATCGTATCGGCCACCGAGATTTTTTCGGCACTTGCCGATTCGACGCGTTTTCGTATCCTGTCGGCGCTTTCGGTGGGAGAGCTGTGCGTGAGCGATCTTTTGTGTGCCACTAACGTTTCCCAATCAGCGGTCAGTCATCAGCTGCGTTTTTTGCGTGACAAAAAGTTGGTCACCGTGAAACGCGACGGTCAGCGTGCATTGTATTCCCTCACCGACGACCACGTGAAAAGCCTGATCGATCTCGCTCTCGAGCATGCGGCCGAATAGGGGATGACGATGAAAGGTGCTTGCGGTTGTTCTCAGCACGATCACGAAAAAGGGCACGGCCTTGCTGATGGGCGTGCTTCGAAGGCGCAACAGGATGACTTGAAGGCAGCTGCGGGGTGTTTTTGTGCGGACGCGAAAGAATCGGTTGCTGGTGTTGGAGCTCATGGCGATGAGAGCTGCGGGTGTGGGCACGATCACGAAGAAGGGCTTAAACGCTCCGAGTGTGTGTGTCTTGTCGTGGCGGGAGCGCTTATCGCGGCATCGCTGGTTTTCGAACACCTTGCCGGCAATGCGACGGTCGCGATGGTCTTGTCGTTTGCCGCTATTGCGGCTGGTCTTGTAATCGTACTTCCTGAAACGGCGCGATCCCTCAAGGCGAAGTCGATCGATATCAACGTGTTGCTGATCGTGGCGATTGTTGGCGCCGTGTATGTACAGGCGTATGAAGAGGCCGCTGCGGTGCTGTTTCTTTTTTCGGTTGGTGAGTATCTCGAGGGTCGCGCAATGCGGAAAAGTAGCGATGCGATTGGGGATCTTGCCCGGTTGGTACCGGATAACGCCTTGGTGGTGCGCGAGGGACAAACGGTCGAAGTTCAAACCGACGAGGTTCATTTGGGCGAAACCGTAACGCTGCGCCCTGGCATGAGTGCGCCGCTTGACGGGGTTATCACCAAAGGGGCATCCTCGTTCAACGATGCGGCGATTACGGGTGAAAGCGTGCCGGTTCGCAAAGGAGTCGGCGACAAGGTGTTCGCGGCAAGCCTGGCCGTCGATGGTTCCTGCGAGTTTACAACCACGTCGACCGTGGTTGATTCGACTCTGGCGAAAATTGCCGGCATGGTGCAGGATGCGCAAAAGCAAAAATCACAGCGTGAAAACTTCGTGCAGCGTTTTGCGCGAATCTATACGCCGCTCGTGATCGGTGCGGCTATTTTGGTGGCATTTGTGCCGCCGTTGCTGACAGCGATTAGTTTTGCGAACTTTGGGGATTTAAACACATGGATATATCGTGCGTGCGAGCTGCTGGTGATTTCATGTCCCTGCGCCTTTGTGATTTCGACGCCGGTTACCATCGTGTCGGCTCTGACGCGTGCGGCGAAAATCGGCGTGTTGGTGAAGGGCGGCGCTTGCTTTGAAGAGGGCGCGCGCGTAGGGGTGGTCGCCTTCGACAAGACGGGAACGCTGACGCTCGGTACGCCGACGATCACCGATATCGTGGTCGCCGATGCGTCGGGCACCGATGCCGTGCTCCGGATCGCTGTTGCGCTCGAGACGCACTCGACTCACCCGCTTGCCCGCGCGGTGGTTGCTCACGCGAAAGCGTGCGGCATCGATGAGGTGCTTGAGGCACGTGACGTACAGGAACAGGCCGGCAAGGGCGTTTCGGGCATCGTCGAGGGATCGCGTTACCTGATCGCTTCGGAGCGCGCGATCGCGGACGCGACGGGCTTATCCCAGGAAGTCGAGGCCCTGTCTTCTCGGGTGGCGAAACGTGTCGGGTCGCTGCTCTATGTTGCCCGCTGCGACAAGACGCCTGTGCTGCTGGGAGTGTGCATCGTAGCCGATGCGATGCGTACCGATGCGCCCGCAACCGTCGCGGCGCTCCGTGCGACGGCGCCGGCAAAGCGCATCGTTATGCTGACTGGCGACAATGAAGGAGTTGCCCGAGCAATTGGTGCGCAAGCGGGGGTCGACGAGGTTGAAGCGGAGCTTCTTCCTGAAGATAAGACAGAGCACATCCGTCGTCTCAGTGCGGCGTGGGGCCCGGTTGCCTATGCGGGTGATGGCATCAACGATGCACCTTCTTTGGCAACGGCCAATGTGGGTATCGCCATGGGTGGTGCCGGTTCGGATGCGGCGCTGTCGAGTGCGGATGTGGTGTTGATGGCGGACGATTTATCTGCGCTGCCGAAATTCTTTCGCCTTTCCACGAAGACGGTGGCGGTCATTCGGCAAAATGTTGTGCTGGCTATCGGCTTGAAAATGCTGGTTGCTCTGCTCGTTGTTTTTGGCGTTGCCCAAATGTGGATGGCGGTTTTGGCTGACACGGGTGTGGCGCTTTTGGTTATTCTCAACGGCATGCGCCTGTTGCGTGTCAGCTTGAAAGGTCGCATCGGCGGCCGATGAGGAAATCTTGTTGGTGTTAGAGGGGCTCTTGGTACAATAGGCGTTAAGCTATGCGCATCGTATCGAAGGGGATGCTATGTTCGATAAAACAAAAGAGCGGGTACTCCGCATCAAAGATGACTACCTTGCCGAAGTTTTGGCCGGTCGGGCCTATCTGCTCTTCGACGGCGCCATGGGAACCATGCTGCAGGCCGCAGGTCTTGAGGCGGGGGAAACCCCTGAGCTGCTCACCCTTGGCAATCCCGATGCGATTCGCGCGATCCACGCGGCCTATGTTGCCGCCGGGTCGCAGGTTATAACAACCAACACCTTCGGCGCCAACACGCGGAAGTTGGGAAGCGTCGAAGCGGTGTCTGAAGTGTTTACGGCGGCGGTTCGCTGCGCGCGCGAGACGGGCGCTTCCTATGTTGCTGCAGATATCGGTCCTACTGGGTCGCTCTTAAAGCCGATGGGCACGATGACTTTTGATGAAGCCTACGATCTTTTCACGGAAGAGGTCGTCGCGGCATCTGCTGCTGGCGCCGACATCATTTTGATCGAAACCATGGCCGATCTGCTCGAAATGAAAGCGGCAGTGCTTGCCGCAAAAGAAAATTGCGATCTTCCTATTTTTGCTACGATGACTTTTGGGGAAGACGGTCGAACGTTTTTGGGCACGAGCCCTCAAGTCGCCGCCCTCACGCTTTCGGCGTTGGGCGTGCAGGTGCTCGGGGTGAACTGTTCGCTTGGCCCACAAGAGCTTATACCTATCGTGGAGGCCTTGTGCGAAGCTTCTACCTGTCCGGTGATGGTGCAAGCAAACGCGGGGCTTCCGAAAATCGTCGCTGGTCAGACGGTTTTCGACATAACGCCGCTCGAATATGGTGCCGCTGTGACGACTATGCTCGACGGCGGCGTGAGCGTGGTCGGTGGGTGTTGCGGTACGAATCCTCTCTATATTGAAGAATTGGCACGTTGCATCAAGGGTCGTCGGCCAACGTCGCGTGTCTTTTTGTCTGCCTTAAGCGTGACGAGCTCGCAAAATGCGGTGGTGTTGTCAAAGGATTTTCCGGCGATTGCCGTGGTGGGAGAGCGCATCAACCCAACGGGCAAAAAGCGATTGCAAGAAGCATTGCGTACGGGAAACTACGATTACGTGATTGCGGAAGCTATCAATCAGACCGAAGCGGGTGCTGATATTCTCGACGTAAACGTTGGTTTGCCCGAAATCGATGAGACCGCAACGCTGGTCCGTCTTGTCGAGCTTCTTGCGGCCACCACGCCACTACCGCTGCAGATCGACTCGTCTGATCCGGCTGCGATCGAGGCTGCCGTGCGCTGTTACGCCGGTAAGCCGCTGATCAACTCCGTGAACGGCAAGGCGAAGAGCATGCATGAGGTGTTGCCTCTTGCGGCGCACTACGGATGTGCCGTCGTGGGACTCACCCTCGATGAAGGTGGTATTCCGGCAACGGCTGACGAACGGTTCGCTATCGCGGAGAAAATCGTAGCGGAAGCGGGTCGCTATGGCATTTCTGCCATGGATGTCGTCATTGACTGCCTGACCATGTCGGCTTCTACGAATCAGGCTGAAGTACTTGAGATTTTACGCTGCATCGGGATGGTGAAAAAACGGCTTGGCTGCAAGACGATGCTGGGCGTGTCCAACGTGAGCTTCGGGCTACCTCAGCGCGAATTGGTGAATGCAACGTTTTTAGCTTCAGCCCTTGGCGTAGGCCTCGACATTCCCATTCTCAATCCCCTTGCCGCCCGCTATCGAGACGTGGTGAGTGCGTTTCGGGTTCTCAATGCGCAAGATGATCATGCGGAATCATTTATAGCTCTGCAAAATCAGTAATACCAGCATGCGGGGAAAGCTGCTATGATACAGATAATTGCATATTCGGGTATGTTTCCCTCATGAAAGGGGTAGGTTATGGGAAAGCAGGCAGACGAGGCGCTCGCAATAAGCTATGACGCGATTCCGGAGTATCTTCACGCGAATCACTCGGTGTTTATGCAGGTCGGAGCAATGACATATTACTTAACCGACGTGAACGATCGCTACTGGCGTGCCCAGGATACGAACACTTTGAATGAAAAAGGCCACTTTGTTGATGTAAGTGAGTTGGTGCCTACGGTTTCTGAGTTCATAGAGCTTCCTTTTGTTGAAGGAAAGACGATACAGCATGTTTTTGATCAAGCAACGTTTTTCGCTTCAGTGAAATAGCGCTTTCGAACCGAATGGTATAAAAACCCCCTCGTCGCCGGCGATTTAGGCCCGACGAGGGGGTTTTGTGTGGGCTTCCGGTCACCAGCAGCGATAGGTATCTTTAGGCGTCAGAAATAAGAAAAAGCAACCAATCGTTTGACTGGTTGCTTTTTCTTGCAAACTAAGCCTGAGCTAAAAACTTGTCTCCGTAGAAAACAGCTACGAAATCATGAATCAAGCTAGACTACAAATTCGATGGTGGAGCTTAGGGGGATCGAACCCCTGACCTCATGGCTGCCAGCCATGCGCTCTCCCAGCTGAGCTAAAGCCCCGAATGTGCAAGAGTTAGTATAACCGACTTGCGCGTAGGGTCAAGTCTGATTTTCGGACAGTTTCACGAAGTCTGCGCAAGCAACTTGCATTCTCTTTTATTCCGATTCTTGAAGTCAGCGAAAAAGTCCCTTCAGGGTGCAGCTGATCAAGTATTGCTGCGAGTTTCCCCCTTCTTTTCTCTTCGGGCGAAAGGCTTTTGGGTGT
The DNA here is from genome assembly GCA_036651575.1 of Raoultibacter sp. Taxonomy (GTDB): domain Bacteria; phylum Actinomycetota; class Coriobacteriia; order Coriobacteriales; family Eggerthellaceae; genus JAVWGW01. Next base: position 22,780 of record JAVVXN010000005.1, read on the forward strand.
TGACGTTTTCCGTTTGAGCCGTTCAGCGTGATTCCGCGGAAGTTTGCCGAGGGTTATTGCCTATAATGGCACCGGTGTAAAAAAGCAGAAGGAAAGGTCGCCAATGCTCGAAAAGAAAAATCGGCCGGTACAAATCGGAGACGATGGACAACCGATGACGAAGTGGCAAATTTGGCTCAAGCGGCTTTGCAGCGTTATGGTAGCCTGGGCTGTTTTAGACCTCTTGATAGGCCTTGTCGTAATTGCGCTTTCACGTTTTGCTCGCTTTGATGGCTATGCCGGTATGAGCGTAGAGGAGACGCAGGCGGCGCTTCTTGCTTTGGGGATCGCGTCGATCGTCGGTGCGTTTGTCAACGTTGTCCTTGGTTTTATGGGCGTACGCGGCGCTAAAAATCCTCGAAAGATTGCGCTGTTTTTTTGGATTGCGCTTATCGATGCCGTGCTGACGGTGTGGTCTGCGGCAAGTTCAGCCTCTCAAAGTGTTGTCGATGCACCCGCTATCGTTTCGGGTGCGTTTATCTTGGCGCTTGCGGTGTGTGCGTGGCAAGTGCGCGGACAGACGGGGTATTTCGACAATCATCCGGTACCTGAAGACGATGACGAAGAAGAGGATGTCGGAAAAATATCCGGGGTGAATGTGCGCGGGTAAAATCCCCTCTCTCCAAGATCCACGAAAGCCCCTCCAGGGGGCTTTCGTGGAACACTTACCTCGAGATGATTATTGGTGTTGGTGCTACTTCTTTTCGATCTGCTCGATGATGGGGTCAAGAGCGGTGCCGACATCGTAGGTTTCAACCTGGCCAGCGTCGCAGCTGCGGGCGAATTCGGGATCGATCGGCAGCGTGGCGTATGCGGGAATGCTATATTTTTCGGCCACCTGAGCACCCTGGGGCTCACCGAAGATATAGTGTTTTTTGCCGCAATCTGAACAGGTGAAATACGCCATGTTCTCAACGAGACCAAGCAGCTCAACGTTCATGTCCTGCGCCAGGTGTACCGCTTTACCCACGATCATAGCGACCAGTTCTTGCGGAGCCGAAACGGTTACGATGCCATCGATGGGCAACGATTGAAATACGGTCAGCAGCACATCGGAGGTTCCCGGGGGCATGTCGACGAAGAGGTAGTCGATCTCTCCCCAGCTCACTTCATTGAAAAACTGACGGACAATGTTTGAGACGACCGGTCCGCGCCAAGCGACTGGAAGCGTTTCGTTGGGAAGCATGAGATTAACGGATACAATTTTGATACCGCTCTGCGTTTGAGCAGGAATGATACCGTTTGTGTCGGCAGCTAAAGGATTGGTTACTCCAAAGGTTTTCGGAATGGAGGGTCCGGTTACGTCGGCGTCGAGAATACCGATTTTCTTGCCGCGTTTTTGCAGTTCGCTTGCGAGCAAGCTGGTGACAAGCGACTTGCCAACGCCGCCTTTTCCGGATACGACCCCGATGACGTGCTTGATGCTCGAGTGTGCGTTGGGGGATAAAATCGCACTGGCTGCAGCGGCTCGCTCTTCGCAGTCGCCGACGTTGCAGCCCGAGCATTCATGACTGCATTCTTCTTCTGTCATATCTCCTTCTTTCTCCCGCTTTAGTGGTATGGGGAAAGTCTCGTCTGAACACGCGGCATACTCGCACAGTAGTCCTGCATGTTTTCTCTGATTGTAACGCTTGTTTTGCCCTCAGGTGAAAACAATTCCTGAGGAAGCGTGCTTATCGTTTGCATTCGTCCAGAGCTCTTCGCCACGATCGATATATAAAGGTGTTGAATTCGGGGGGATTTTTAATGCGCGGCGTAACGATGCGTGCGTGGGGAGTGCCTGAAGATGCCTGCGCAAGAAAGCCCGCCTGTAAAAGTCGGGGATCCAAAGCGACGTCGAAGGTGTCGGCGTAAAAGAGGTCTTTGCACAGGATGTAAGCGCTGACCAGCACATCCCAGCAGCAAAATCCTTCAAGCTTATAGCGGGTTTTCATATCGTCAAACCAATAAGCGCACGTGCGATAAAGGTATCCGCCGTCCCTTGAGCCTTGAACGACAAGCTCGCGCTTGAAATCTTCAGGAAAAAAGTGACAGGGCAGGCACTGGTTTGAGGTGGCTACGACAATGTTTGCCCCACGATTTGCTGAATCGAGCACCTCGTAGGTGGCTTGTGCATCGCAGGAAAAGTTGAGTTCGTTCATGATGACTCCATTGAAGGCGAGCGTTTGTGTGATGCCTCCCATCAGCACGACTTCCTTGTAGCGCGATAAAATGTCCTTATCAAGTGCGATTGCTCCTTTGAGGTTGGTGGTTGACCCGGTAACGGCAAGAGAGAGTTTCCCCGGGTTTTTTTGCGCTGCAGCAACGAGGAAGTGTGCTGCTTCAGAATCGGGATGATCGGCATCGCGTGCTCCGCGAAACACCGGGGCTGCGAGGTTGAGCTCCCGGCAGACGGCGCGGGTGTTTTCATCCACCGCATCAAGGGTGCTATTTCCGTAGCTTGTGCATATCCCCTCGATGGTGGCCGGGCTTTCGGTGTCGTGCGCGTGTGCAAGCGCAAAGAGCAAAGCGAGACCGTCATCGATGTCGCACCCGGGAATTCCCATGGTGTTATCGGAGTCGAAGATGATGCGAGTCGGTTCATCCTGAGTGGCGGGCCGGCTGTGATAAAAGGGGTCATCCATGAGATTCCTCTCGACAAGCATTTCGAGTATGAGTAGAATAGCGATAGTCTACTACTAGATATAATCTTATAATAGTCTCATGCTGTTATGCAAGAAAAGAAATGATGAAAGGGGTCTTCATGGAGCAAAAACAAGGGGAAGCTTCGCGCGAGATGACCGGTGTGGGCGCTGTGGCGGCTGGGGGTGCATCCCGGCAAGAAGTTCGGTCGGCCCCGCTTTCTCGTCGGAGGTTTTTGGGCATTGCCGGTGTTGCTGTCGCAACGCTCGCAATCGGGCCTTCCCTGATGGGATGTTCTTCCGACTCGGGCCACAAAACGTCAGCACCGACCGACCTTGATTATGGCGACTGGAACGCGGTGCTTGCAGCGGCTCGGGGGCAAAAAGTTTCATGGTATGGTTTCGGTGGATCTGAGCCTCGCAACACGTGGATCAACACAACGCTCGCGCCCGCTCTCAAGGAAAAATACGACATCACCCTCGATTTGGTTGGTATGAATATCAACGATATCTTAACCCAGCTTTCCGGCGAAATGCAGGCGGGCGTTGAGGCGGGAAGTATCGACTTTATCTGGATCAACGGGGAAAATTTCTTCTCCACCAAAGAGAATGGATATCTTTGGGGTCCAATTTGTTCGTATCTTCCCAATTTCAATACGTACGTTGACGCCACCGCTCCCGAAGTCGCCTACGATTTCGGTTCACCGACCGAAGGGTTTGAGTCCCCGTACGGGAAGGCTCAAATGCAGATGTGGGTTGATTCGGCAAAGATTACCGAAACGCCGAAAACCCCCGATGAATTCCTTGCTTTTTGCAAGGACCATCAGGGCAAGATCACGTATCCCGAGCCGGGCGATTTTGTGGGGACGGCATTCATTTCCTGTCTGATTGCGGGCGTGATCGGCAAAGAGGCATTTGAAAAACTCTCCCGCATGGAAAAGCCCACGACCGACACGGTGAAGCAGATCATCGACCCCGGTTTGGCATATTTGCGCACGCTCAACCCCTACCTCTGGAAAGCAGGGGCAACGTTTCCCGCTGACGGACCTACGGTGGCAACGATGTATGCCGATGGCGAACTGGTCATGAATATGGGTTACGGCGCCCCCGAGGCATTGATCAAAAACAAAACCTTGCCCGCAACGACGCGCTCCTTTATCTTTAATACCGGTACCGTTGGCAACACGAACTTCATGGCTGTCGCCAATAATGCACCCCATAAAGCGGCAGCACTCGTGGCTATCAATGAGGTTATTTCCGTTGAAATGCAGTTGTCTCAGTATGAGAACCTGGCAGATATCAGCGTACTCGATAGGGATAAGCTTTCCGCTGATCAGCGGAAAGCCTTCGACGAAGTGCCCCTTGGTGTTTCGCAGATTCCTCTCGGCGATCTCCTTGATCATCGGGTGGCGGAAGCGGCAGGTCCGGTGATTCCGATCATCGAACAGCTGTGGCTCGATGAAGTGATGGGAAAATAGGAAGAATAAGCGACGGGATAGTCGACAGAAGAGGTACGCGTGAACGCTTTGCAGATACGACGCATCAAGAAAGGGGTTACTCCTTACCTTCTTATCCTGCCGGCTATCGTGGCGTTGGTGATATTTTTGTACGGGGTCATCAACGGCGTCTTGCAGGGGTTTGGCATCATGCCGTTTTTGGGTAAGACCGATTTCACCCTCGAATACTACGCGCAAGCTCTTTCGCGTCCTGATTTGCTGGCCTCCATCGGCTATAGCCTCTATCTGGCTGCGGTGTCGGCAATACTGGCGGTTGTCGGCGGCACGCTTCTTTCTGCGGCGCTTTGCTCTCTCCGGGCGGGTCGAGGCCTTCAGCTCCTCGATGTTCAAATTCCCCTCATGACAGCGCATACGCTCGTCGTGTTGTTCATCGTTTCCCTTTTTGCGGGTTCGGGCCTATTTCCTCGGTTGCTCGATGCGCTTGGCCTGGTGGAGGGGATCGGATCGTTTAGCTCGGTTGTAGGCGATGCTTCGGGATGGGGTATTATCCTGACGTACGTATGGAAGGAAATCCCGTTTGTTGCTTTTTGCAGCGTGGCGCTTATGGCTCATATTTCGGATCGATTCGGAGAGGCGGCCGCAGCGGCTGGTGCCTCTGCACTCAGAAGTTTTTTCAGCGTCACGTTGCCTTTGTGTAAAAGTTCGCTCATCAAGGCGTTCCTGGTGGTTTTTGCGTTTGCTTTCGGATCCTACGAAGTGCCGTTTTTGTTGGGTCCGACACTTCCGAAGGCGCTTCCCGTGCTTGCCTATATCGAGTTTCAAGATCCCGATATCATCAACCGATGCTATGCCATGGCCCTAAATGGCACGATGGCGTTTGTGTGCAGCGCTTTGGCACTTCTCTATTTCATCGTGCTGCAACGTGAGCGGAGGCGCTGATGCGGCGGTCGCGCACCCCCTTTCGGCGGGCATCTCAGATATTCGTAGCCGCACATCTTGCCTGTGTTTTTTTGCCGCTGCTCGTTATCGTTTTGTGGGCATTTACCAGTTCGTGGCCTTGGCCGCTGCTGTTTCCCGAATCGTTTTCCAGCCGCGGCCTCGAAGAGATTTTTGCTCCCTCACAAAATTTGGGTGCCGTTTTGGCGCAGAGTATCGGCATCGCGGTTGCGGTGGCCATCCTGGCTACGGTCGTCGCTGCGATGGCTTCACGGGCGCTTTTATTTTACCGGTTTCGGGGGAAGTTTTTGTTTCGATTCGCAACGGTGCTGCCTTTTTTGATTCCGGCAACGGTGTTTGCCATGGGTGTGCAGGTACTGTTTATCAAGGCAGGGCTTGCAGGGACGGTTGTCGGCGTGATCGTGGCCCACACGATTGTGGCATTGCCCTACGCGGTAACCATCATGGGCGAGGTGATGCAAGCTGCGGGGGATCGTCTCGAACAGCAAGCACGCACGTTGGGTGCCAACCCGCTGCAAACGCTTATCCACGTGCAGCTGCCGCTTTTACTCCCCGGCATTCTTTCCGCTTCAGCTATGGCCTATATCCTGTCGTTTTCTCAGTATTTTCTGACGCTGCTGATCGGCGGGGGAGCTGTGCGCACGTTTGCGGTTACGATGTTTCCGTACCTGGCAAGTGGGGATCGAACGATAGCCAGCGCATACGGTGTGGTATTTTTGGCGGTAACATTCGGGGTATTTCTTTTGTTCGAGTTTCTTATCAAGCGATTCGCTTCCCCGTGCGACAACGATTATTTCAACGGATAGGGCGGTCATGAGACTTTCGGTGCGCGATATATCTATCGACCTGGGGACCAAACCGGCAAAACGCATCTTAGATGGTGTTTCTTTCGAAGCGCAAGAGGGGGAATTTCTTTCCCTTTTGGGTGCTTCCGGTGCGGGAAAATCGACGCTTCTCAAAATCATTGCAGGTATTTTGATTCAGACGAATGGTTCGATTTTGTTTGACGACGAATCGGTTGATGCATTGCCCCCGCATAAGCGTGGTATTGGTTTTGTGTTTCAGGATATGCGGTTGTTTCCCCATATGAACGTTGAGGAAAACATCGCGTTTCCGTGCAAGATGGCATCCATGGGCAAAAAGGAGCGGCGAGCGCAAGCTCATCAGCTGCTCGCTCGCGTTCATCTCGAGGGCTTCGGTTCGCGTGATGTCGCAAGTTTATCCGGCGGTCAACAACAGCGCGTTGCGCTCGCCCGTGCTCTCGCGGGTCGCCCTCAGGTGCTTCTGCTCGATGAGCCGTTTTCCGGGCTCGACGAAAACCTCCGTGACGACATGCGCTCGCTCGTCTTGAACCTGCATCGAGAGTTTGGGATCACGACCATCATGGTAACCCACGACGCGACCGAAGCTTTAATGATGTCTGATCGGATCGTTCACCTCAGCCAGGGGAAAGTCTTGCAGGCAGGTCCTCCGAAGGAACTCTATGAGTTTCCTGCCACTGAGGAGGTCGCCGCTTGTTTTGGATCGTGTTCCGTGCTTGAAGGGCATGTTGTCTCCGGTGTGTTTCGATGCGCCGCTTTTCAAGGCGGCGCGCCCCTTTGCCCCGACGGTCGTGCCACTGCTGTCGTGCGTGATGCGGGGGTGTCTTTGCGAGTTGTCGAACACGCCTCTCTTGCCGTGCGTTGTTGTGTCTATCAAGGTGGGCATTATCTTGCTCGTATCGATTTGGAGGGGCAAACGCTCGTTGTTCCCGTTGATGAAGAGATGCAGCCGCAAAAAACCGTGGAGGTATTTTTGAAGCCCGGGGCATTTTTTGTATATCCCCATAAGGAAGTACGATGAGCGCCTACGATGGTCGCCTTGATGAGGGGGCCGTCGCGATGTATCTTCGAGAAAACGCGGCGTTGCGCGAAGCGCTCGGCATCGCTTGTGACGCAACGCCCGTTCCGCGATTGCTGGCGCGAGGGGAGTACAACGTCAATTATGTGTTTGCGCATCCGCATACGGGTGCGTCGTTGCTCTTTCGCGTCAATCTCGGGTCGCAGATGCATCTCAAGCATCAGATCGAATATGAGGCGCGCGCGCTCGACCTGCTCAGTTCGAGCGGAAGAACTCCGCGTGTTCTCTTCGTCGATGGGTCGCGGGACTTTTTCGGGGCAGGTGTTTTGGTGGAGGAATGTCTCCCCGGCAGTTCGCTGCGCTACGAATCGGATCTGCCTGAAGCGGCTCGCATTCTTGCGGATATTCACAGCGTCGCGCTGCCTGAGCAGCATGGTCTTGTGGCTCCCGAACATCCCCTTGCCGATATTGTGCGAGAGTGCGATCAAATGTTTTCGGTCTACCGCAGGTCGGAATGCGCGGATGCGGAAACGGTTGCGCGCGTCGAGGCTCTTTTTGCTGTTGCTGACGAAGCGGTGCGGCAGGAGGGGGCCTGTGGCGTGCGGCATATCGTCAATACCGAGCTCAACTCCCGTAACTTCCTGATCAATAAGACCACGGGTGGATATCTGATCGATTGGGAAAAACCGATCGCTGCACCGGTTGAGCAGGATATCGCTCACTTTCTCGTACCGACAACGACGCTCTGGAAAACCGACACGGTACTCGACCATTTCCAGCACGACGCTTTCATCGAGGCCTATTGCGAGGCGGTGGGTGGACGTTTTGATGTGGCGGATGTCGCTGCTCGTTCGAAGGCGTATCTGGCCAGCACCTGTTTGCGGGGTATTACGTGGTGCGCAATGGCTTTTGCCGAGCGCCTATCTTATCCTGAAAAAACGACGGACGCGTTTACGCTTGAGAGAATTAACGGGTATATCAGTAAAGATTTCCTTATTTTTATCGAGCGAGAATATTTTTCTGAGAGACTGCTATGATAAATCGTGATCGATACAAAAAATTCCCCCAGTCAATTTCACCCCGTCGAAGGAGATAGCGCGTATGCTTTTTACCAACATCGCTGTTTTGAATGAAAATTACGAGCTTCAAACGCGGCAATGGGTTGGTGTTAAAGATGGTCGCATCGATTACTTAAGCTCTCAGCCTTTGACGACTGAGCAGGCAGCTGTTTATGGGGATCCCTACGAAGGCGCGGGAAAGCTTTTGCTCACCGGATTTTATAATGCGCACAGTCATGCCCCGATGACGTTGCTGCGTGGTTATGCGGAAAATCTGCCCTTGCAAACGTGGCTTTTCGATCGAGTATTTCCCTTTGAGGCGCACATTACGGCAGAAGATGCCTATTGGGCCACGACGCTTGCCATAGCGGAAATGACCCGTTTTGGTACGGTGAGTTTTTCGGATATGTATTATCACACGCGTGAGTGCGTTCGGGCGGTCGTCGATTCGGGTATGAAATGCAATATATGCGACACGCTGATTGCCCCCGATGAAAAGCCTTATTCTGCCTATCCTCTCTCGGCGGCGAACGAGGCGTATCTTCGTGAATTTCACGGTGCCGCCGAAGGGCGCGTGCTGGTCGATTTCAATATTCACGCTGAATATACATCCCATCCTGCTTCCGTGACGGGATTGGCTGCTGCTGCACGAGAGGCCGGTGTTCGTATTCAGCTGCACGCGTCGGAGACGAAAAGCGAGCACGAAGAGTGCAAACAGCGCCATGGCGGACGTACTCCGATCCAGTATTTCAACAGTTTGGGCGTGTTTGACGTGCCGGTCACTGCTGCGCACTGCGTTTGGATCGAGGGGGAAGATTTCGATATTTTAGCAGATCATGGCGCGACGGTTGCGTGCAATCCGGTTTCTAATATGAAGCTGGGAAGCGGATTTGCCCCTGTGCCGCAGATGCTCGATCGCGGCATCAATGTGGCGCTCGGTACCGACGGTGCCGCCTCGAACAATAATCTTGATATCATGCAAGACATGTACGTGATGGCGCTTGCTTATAAGGGTGCCACGCGCAATCCTGAGGCCATCACACCTCGTCAAGCTCTTCACGCTGCTACGCGGGCAGGCGCGCTCTCCCAGGGACGTGGCGACGATTGCGGGGCGATACGTCTTGGTGCCAAGGCCGATCTCGTGGTGATCGATACCAGCGGCCCCAACTGGTTTCCCACGACCGACATCGTGTCCAATATCGTATTTTCAGGGCATGGGTCAGAAGTATGTCTCACCATGGTCGACGGCACGGTATTGTATCGCGATGGAAGGTGGCCGACAATCGATATTGACCTGGCTCGTACCAAGGTGGAGCTGGCGACGAAGCGCATTATTTCCAAGCTTTAGCCGATCCGGAGGGCTCAGGCAGCATTGTCGGCGCAAGAGATGCCCAACAATAAAGAAAGGAAGCCGAATACGATGTGGTTTTCGGCTTCCTTGGTCGTGCGGGGCGCGGGGCGCCCGGGTTTGTTTAGCCGACGACTTCTACGAGCGTGATCTCAAAGTTGAGATCTTTGCCGGCCATCTCTGAGTTCATATCAAACGTTGCGATGCCATCGGTGATGTCTTGAACGAACACGGCGAAAGGCTGGCCATCCGGTCCCTGCATAAAGACTTGTTGGCCGACCGGAAGCTGGTCGCCATTGGGAATCTGGGCGACGGGGACTTTTTGAATCAAGTCTTCACGACGTTCGCCGTAAGCTTCAGCGGCGGGGATGTGAACGGTTTTGGTTTCGCCCTCGGCCATCTCGTTGACGGCGGCGTCGAATCCGGGAATCATTTGTCCCGTCATGCAGGCGAATTCAATCGGTTCACCACGATCGATGGACGAATCAAATTTCGATCCATCGTCGAGCGTGCCGACATAGTGAACCTTGACCTGCTTGCCCTCATTGCTCATGAAGAGCTCCTTTCAAAGAATACTATCACGTGTTATGCAGTCTAGCTGATGCAAAGAGCGTCCAGAACAACAAGATAAAATTGTTTCAAGTTGTCATAAATTGGTATACAGCCCGCGCCCGCGTGGTTTTACTCTTCCGGCTGCGGTCGTGACTGTGGCCGTGCAGCGTGCGTCGTCCGTGAGTATTGCGAGAGGTCGGCAACGGCCAGAAGCGTGATTTCAAAATTGAGTGATTTGCAGATGGCGTCATGATTCATGTCGAAGATCGCATACTCGTCAGTGACCTCGACAACCCGTGCGGGATAAGTTTGTCCGGTGGGGTCTTCCATGTTCACCATTTCACCCACGGGCAGTTTGAGCTCGGCGGGGATTTTCTCGCGCGGAATTTTGAGGATGCGCTCCTCGATGCGCTCCTCATAGGCTTCGTTTGCTCCCACATGGGCTGTGCGGGTTTCTCCGATTTCCATGGTTCGTACGGTTTCGATAAAGACCGGCGGCATCCAGCCGTCGGTGCAGGGAAAATCGATGGGATCTTCCTGATTGATAAAGGTGCTGTTGTCATCGAAGAATCCTCGGTAGCGCACGGTTACCATTTTGTCGGTATGATCACTCATGTCGTTTCTCATGTCTCCCTGTGTTGATATGCGGTTATGCGGTAACGGCGATGTCGGCTAGCGTTGTGCGATCGCCGACAAGACGGGTTAAAGGCTCAAGGTAGTGGCGTTCGTCGGGGGGTAGTCCCTGACGGGCGCTTGCAAACAACTCGTCAAGCAGTTCGGCGACGGGACGTCCGTAAACGTCGGCCTGATAGCCGCGCTCCATGAGGGCCTTTTTGGCGACATCGATGTCTTTTTCGGTCACGTCGGCAAAGACGTGAGCATACTGCGCAAGGTTGTCTTCGTTATAAAACAGTCCTTTGATCAAGGCTGCATACGCGATGACGCAGGGTATGGGTAACGCGTCGGCGGGTCTGATTTCGAGGTACGTTTTGAGGCGGACATCGTTGAAAAGCATCGAAACCGCGTGCTCGATATCGGCTTGCTGCAAAGGGCGATCGGCATAGATTTCGCCGAAGGTGCGCTCGGAATAGCACCATTCTTCTTTTGCGCAAGGCATGAGAATCGCGGGCGTGTCGAGAAGGTACTCGGCGTAGTCGCGCAGCGTAAAGGAATCGTGCAGAGACTTCGGTATGATTCCACAACGATCGGGATCGCAGTGCTGCCAGATTTCCGTACGCACCAATTCGTGTGTACGGGGTTTCCCCTCGAAAACGGGAGCGTTGTCGGAAACAAGGGAAAGCAAGGGCACAAGCGCGTTGGCAAAGCGAAGCTTGATCAGGCAGTCCTCGACAGAAAAGTAGTCGATAGATATCTGGGTTGAAGCCGATCCGCGCATCATGCAGGGGCCAAACGCCCCCTTGTCTCCCAGGTAGAAATCCATGAATCGGTAGCGTCTCTTAGGGATAAGTTCCAAATCTTTCACGCGGGCTGTCGGATGATATCCTGTGGTTAAGATGCTTTGTCCAACGGGGCGTATCAGATTGCCTAATTTTTCCTCAAACGCTTCAAAGGTTGCCTCCGCATCGGAAAGACGCGCAAAAGGCCCGGCGGAAAGCTCAAGTTGGGCGGCCGGTTCGAGCGTTATCGCTTCGCCGGGTCGAAAAACACCAATGAGATCGCCTTCTCCGTCGCGCAGTGCTGTGGGGTAGTCGGCTTGCAGCTGGCGTAAGATCCATTGTGCTCCATGATCTTCGGTGTAAGAAACCGGCGATCGGTCGGCGGTATGAACCAAGGTGTGTTCCAGCTCGATTCCGATGTTGCCGGGTTTGGTTTTGATGCCGCTTTCAAAATAAGCAACAAGGGCGTCGATGTTATGGGCGCGCTCGGGCTGTTCGGCGGGGGTTGACCGGGGCGCTTTCGTGTCCGATCCTTTTTGGTCAAGCATTTTGTCGGTGGCTATGTTATTCATGTAATGAACTTCCCCTCGGGTCGCCGCAATGTTTCTCATAATAGCCTATTTGTGTACAATGGCTTTTTGAAAGAAATGCTTGTTGTTATTTTGAAACCTAACGGTTGTTTGAATAAGGGTGTTTTTCTCGCGATTACAAGGGTAGAAGAAAACGATTATGGATGTTCGTATTACAAAAAGAACGGCACTTCTCTTGCTGTTCGATATCGCCGCAACGTATCTGGCCTATTGGTTGGCTTCCTATTTGACCGATGTGTTCGAGGCCGTGTTCTACAACAACGAAATTTATTTCATGTTGGGCATATTGGCACTGATCAACATCGCGATACTCGGTGCTTTTCGCCTGTACAACAACCTGTGGGAGTACGCTTCGGTTGACGAAGCGATTCAGATTGTTCTCGCGCTTACCCTCTCAACGCTGGCGGGGGCGGTGTTTTTATGGGTCATTGACGTGCGTCTGCCGATCCGCGTGTATTTCGTTGCCGCGTTTTTGTTGATCTTCTTTCTTGGCGGCGTTCGTATGGTCTATCGCGTCATGCGCCAGAAAAAACGTGCTTTTTCTGGTTCGACGGTCGTCTGCGATCGTTTGCGTACGCTTATTGTGGGCGCGGGTGAAACCGGCTCGTTGACAATTGACCGCATGGCCTCAAAAGATCCGCTCATGCCCGGTATCCCCATCATTGCCACCGATGACGATCCCGCAAAGCGCAGCCTGCGCATCCACGGGGTGAAAGTGGTTGGCACCAGCGATGACATTCTCGATCTCGTTGATAAATACGATATCGAACAAATTGTCGTCGCCATTCCTTCTTCAACGCTCGAGGAACGCAAGCGCATTTATGCAATCTGCACGAAAACCGATTGCAAGTTGCGCACGTTGCCCAATGTGCGAGAGCTGCGCACCGACGAGCTCGACGATGTGAGCTTGCGTGATGTCGATGTGGCTGACCTGCTTGGCCGTGAAGAAGTTGTCTTGAATACCCGCGCGGTAAGCGGCTATATCTCAGGTGAAACGGTGCTGGTTACCGGCGGCGGTGGTTCGATCGGCTCCGAGCTTTGTCGGCAGGTGTGCTGCGTTGCCCCGAGGCGAATAGTGATTTTCGATATGTATGAAAACGACGCTTATCTGTTGCGTCAGGATTTGCTTTCGGAATACGACGATATCGAAATCATTATCGAGATCGGCAATGTGTGCGACGAGGCGCGCATCAACGAGGTTTTTGAAGCCTATCATCCCTCTGCGGTTTTTCACGCAGCGGCGCACAAGCACGTTCCGCTGATGGAGGTATGTCCGCGCGAAGCGGTGCAAAACAACGTTTTCGGTACGCTCAATACGGTGAGAGCGGCCGATCGTCATGGTGTAAAGCGATTCATTTTTATCTCAACCGACAAGGCGGTCAATCCCACTTCAGTCATGGGTGCAACAAAGCGCATGGGTGAAATGGTGGTGCAATACTATGCTCACACTTCCAAAACTATCTTCTCTGCGGTGCGATTTGGTAATGTTCTCGGCTCAAATGGCAGCGTGATCCCCGTCTTTAAGCGTCAGATTGCGATGCATGGTCCGGTTACGGTAACCGATCCGAACATCGAACGATTTTTCATGACGATTCCCGAAGCGTCGCGTCTTGTTATCCAGGCCGGCGGCATGGCGCTTGGCGGCGAAATATTTATTCTCGATATGGGAGAGCCCGTTAAAATTGTCGATCTCGCCAAGAGCTTGATCCATCTTTCGGGGTATGTCCCCGATGTCGATATCAAAATCGTGTTCACGGGGTTGCGTGAGGGCGAAAAGATGTATGAAGAGCTGTTGATGGATGAGGAAAGTACGCTTTCGACCGACAACTCGGCAATCATGGTGTCAACCGGCCAGGAAATCAGCTACGAAATGGTGGCTACCAAACTCGAAGAGCTCGAACTGGCTATCACGAAAACCGACAAAGAAGCCATCGCTATTCTCGAAGAAGCGGTACCGACGTACACCCATACGCCCAACCACGAATAAACCCCTCCCTGTTTTCTTGTGTCCGTTTGTTTTGTCGGTTTCCTTCTGCACGAAAAAAGGAGTATCCTCTGGTGAAATGTTTGGACGTGGGGAAGAAGAGCTCGAAGGGAGCATCATGACCATCAAAGCGGGGATTGTCGGGGCCGCGGGGTTTGCCGGTGTCGAATTGATCCGGCTCCTTACTGAACATCCCGAATTCGACGTGTGCATCATAACCTCCAACGCTGAGGCGGGTGTAGCTCTCTCTGAAATTTATCCCGCATTTACCGGTAGAAGCGATCTCGTATTCGCTTCTCACGACGATCCTCGGCTTCAAGAATGCGACGCGGTGTTTTTGGCGGTTCCCCACACTGCAGCGCTCAAACAAGTGCCCGATCTGCTCGAGCGGGGCATTTCTGTGTTCGATCTTTCAGCCGACTATCGTCTGAAAGACGCCCGGGTTTATGAGGCGTGGTATAAGGCGCAGCACACCTCGCCCGAACTTTTAAGGCGAGCTGCCTTTGGTTTGCCGGAACTGTTTGCCGACGAGCTCGATCGTGTTCGCGATGAGCACAAAGCGGGCAAAGCGGTGCTGGTGGCGTGCGCGGGGTGCTATCCAACAGCGACATCACTTGCTGCCTACCCTGCAGTTCGGGCGGGATTTTTGCAGGGAAACCTTGTCGTTGATGCCATCTCGGGGGTTACGGGGGCGGGTAAAACGGCCTCTGCACGCACGCACTTTTGCGTCTCCGACGAAAACGTGGAGGCTTATGGTGTCGGCAGACATCGTCATACGCCGGAAATCGAACAGATTCTGGGGCTGACCGATCGAGTAATCTTCACGCCGCATCTAGCTCCTTTTAAGCGCGGGTTGCTTTCGACGGTTTATATTCCCCTATCGCCGGATGCGGCAGGGCACCTTGACGCCGCCGCCCTTTGGCGCCTTTATACTGATTTTTATGCTGATAGTTCCTTTGTGCAGGTGCTTGCGATGGGCGACATGCCGAAAACGGCCTCGGTTGCGGGGAGCAACACCTGCCAGATCGGACTGTCTTTCCATGAACCGACCAGCACGCTTATTGCGGTTGCTGCGATCGACAATCTGTGCAAGGGAGCGGCTGGACAGGCGGTTCAGTGTGCGAATATCGTTTATGGATTTTCTGAAGACGCAGGTCTTACCAAGATGGCGTTGCCGGTATAACGTTCACGCGATGTATGCGGGGGAGATAGAATGATGCAGGAAAATGATGCGGGTATCACCGCGCTGCAGGTTGTTGAAAAAGGGGGCGTCACCAGCGCTCGTGGTTTTTTGGCAGGTGGAATTCATGCGGGATTTCGCAGGGATATCACCCGTCTCGATATGGCTCTTGTTGAATCCGAAGAACTGTGTGCATGCGCTGCTGCTTTCACAACTAATGTCTTTTGTGCGGCTCCTGTTACGGTTTCTCGCGAGCACCTCGATGGTATATCGGAGGGGTTTGCGCGGGCGGTGGTTATCAACTCGGGCAATGCAAATGCGGCGACGGGTATCAAGGGCTTACATGCCGCTCGTACGGCGTGTGACTATACGGCTGAAGTGGTCGGATGTGCTGCTGAAGATGTTTTAATTGCATCGACGGGCGTCATCGGCGTTCACCTGCCGCTCGATCCCTTTCGAGATGCTTTGCCGCTTTTGCAGCGCTGTGTTTCCTCTGAAGGTGGCGCTCAGGCCGCCCGCGCCATCATGACCACGGATACGGTCTCCAAAGAGTGTGCCGTTACCTATACAAGCTGCGATCCTCGGCACGCGGGTATGCAGGTTACGGTTGGCGGCATGGTCAAGGGTTCCGGTATGATCATGCCCAATATGGCCACTATGATCTCGGTGATTACCACCGATGCGCCGCTCGCACCTCCCACTGCTCACGCGGCTTTGCGCACGGCGGTTGACAAAAGTTTCAACAAGGTGACGGTTGATTCCGACACCTCCACCAACGACACCTGCATCCTCATGGCAAGCGCTCAGGCGCCTGGCTCGGCGACCGGAGGAGCGATTGAGGAAGGAACCCTTGCCTACGAGGAGTTTTGTACCGCCATCGAGTTTGTGTGCGTTGATCTGGCTCGCAAAATAGCGCTCGATGGGGAAGGGGCAACGCGCCTTATCACCGTAACGGTTACCGGTGCAGCACATGATGCCGATGCCGATCTTGCCGCTCGGGCAATTGCCAATTCACCGCTGGTAAAAACGGCGGTGTTTGGTCACGACGCCAATTGGGGGCGTATTGCCGCCGCCCTGGGTAAATCGGGTGCGCGTTTCGAACAAAGTAATGTTTCGATTGATATCATGGGCTTTCCCGTGTGCCGCCATGGCCTCACGGTTGCCTTTGATGAAGAGGAGTCGCTGCGGCGATTCGAGGAGAAAGAGATTACGATAATGGCTGATCTGGGTGAAGGGTGCGCTAAGACCACACTCTGGACCTGCGATTTTTCGTATGAATACGTTTCGATCAACGGAGATTATCGATCATGAAATACGCAAAAGATACTCGAAAAGAACCTGCCTTCAGTGAAACCGCCGACGTCTTGATGGAGGCTTTGCCCTGGATTAAGAATATTACGGGCAAAACCGTTGTTATCAAATACGGTGGCTCGGCTATGGTTGATGAGCAGCTGCGTGCCGATGTTATGAGCGATATCGTGCTTCTTAAGATTATCGGCGTGAACCCCGTAATCATCCACGGTGGTGGAACGGCCATCACCGAAGCCATGGAAAAATCTGGTTTTCCCGTTGAATTCAAAAATGGCCAGCGCGTCACGACCCAAGACGCCATGGATATAGTGAAGATGGTGCTTGTCGGCAAAGTGAACCAAGAGCTGGTCGCGGCAATGAATGCCCACGGCAACTTGGGCGTGGGCGTGAACGGGGCGGATGCGGGCACGATTATCGCTGAACCCATTTCAGAAGAACTGGGCCGTGTCGGTCGGGTAACCGAGATCAATGCCACCTACCTCAACGACCTTATCGAAGACGACTATGTGCCCTTGGTGGCTTCGGTGGGTAAAGAAGATGGCTGCGGGGGATCGCTTAACGTCAACGCCGATTTGGTGGCGGGCGAAATCGCAGCGGCTATCGGGGCGCACAAAATTATTTTCTTAACCGATGTTGATGGTTTGTATGAAAATTTTGAAAACAAGGATTCACTCATTTCAAACATGACGTTATTTGAAACAAAATACGTGATTGAAAATGAATTGGTTTCCTCGGGGATGATTCCGAAGCTTACCGCTTGTGTCAATGCTCTTGAGGCGGGGGTGTTTCGTGCGCACATCATCAACGGCACAACGCCTCATGCGCTTCTGCTTGAACTCTTGACCTCGACCGGCGTTGGTACCACCATGCATTCGACGGAAGAGTCCTGCAAGTTCGACGCACATCCTTTGGGTAATTTCGCCACTAAACTCGTGGAAAACCGCGATGTTGCCGGCGATCTTTTTGCCTACGTAACCGAAGCTGGCCGCCGCAGAGCGAAGATGTAGAAAAGAAGGTTGTCATGGGGTTTGAAAAAGAAAAACAGCTTGATGCTGATTATATTATGAACACGTATGCGCGCAAGTCTGTTGACCTGGTCAGCGGACGGGGCATGTGCGTGTGTGACGATGCCGGAAAAGAGTACCTCGATTTTATCTCGGGTGTCGGCGTCGATAGTTTGGGACACTGTCATCCCGAAGTCGTCAAGGCTCTCACCGCGCAGGCAGATCGCCTGATCCATGTGAGCAATTACTATTATATCGAGGGTCGCGGAGAGCTTGCCAAGACCGTATCAGACCTGCTTAATACCGGTATTTCCGAGCTTGACAGCAAGCCATGGAAAAGTTTTTTCACCAATTCGGGAGCCGAAAGCAATGAATGCGCAATCAAGTTGGCTCGTTTGTGGTCGAAGCGATTCGGCCATGGGGGTATACAGATTGTCACGCTTGACAATAGTTTCCATGGCCGCACCCTGGCAACGCTTGCCGCAACTGCTCAGCCGGCGAAGCAGGAAGCGTTCAAGCCTTTACCGGAAGGTTTTCTTCATACGCCCATCAATGACATTGCCGCGCTCGAGGCGCTTTTCGCTGAACATCAAGGCGAAATTTGTGCCGTGTTGCTCGAGCCGGTTCAGGGTGAATCGGGTGTACATCCCTGCACGCTTGAGTTCATGGAGGCGGTTGATCGCCTGACTCGTGAGTCCGATGCGCTCTTTATCTGCGATGAAGTGCAGACCGGCATATATCGTTGTGGGGCATATCCGTTTGCGTTCCAGCATTTCGGTATCACCCCCGATATCGTAACGATTGCCAAAGGGATAGCTTCGGGTTTTCCCATGGGAATTTGTGCCGCTCGCGATTTAGTTGCTCTGGCGTTTGAACCCGGCGATCACGGTTCGACCTTTGGCGGAAGCTGTTTAGCCGTTGCGGCTGCACGGGCGACGCTCGCCACTATCGAAGCGGAAAACTTACCGTCACAAATCGTTGAAGTGGGTATGTATTTGCGCGAGGGTCTCGGTGAAATCGAGGGAGTGGTGTCGGTACGTGGCCTTGGTCTTATGTGTGCCTGCGATCTTGCGGGGGATATCGATGCGGCGCAGGTGGTCGCAAGGGGTCTTTCCGTTGGTCTGCTTCTCAACTATACTGGGGCGCATACTCTGCGTTTTTTGCCACCACTTATCTGCACAAAAGCCGAAATTGATGCACTCTTGGCGAAACTTGGCGGTCTTTTTTAAGAATCTGGGTTGTTGAACCGAAAATTTGCGTTACTATGTTCTGCATATTGATAGCTGTTTCTGATGCGCAGTCGCATAGAACAGCTAAAGTTTCCAGCCTTATTGGATACGATCGACTGAAGGTAGCAGCCAGGAATTCGCATGAGAAAACGGGTACAGAGACACGATATTATTCGCGATATTATTCGCGAAAATAATATACGCACTCAGCGTGAACTCGCCGACAAGTTACAAGCTGCCGGTCATGATTGCACGCAGGCTACCATTTCGCGCGATATTACCGATATGGGTCTCGTGAAGTCGCATGAAGGCTACTATGAACTGCCCGAAGACATGCGCCTGCAGCGGATGGTTGCCGAACTGGTTGAAGAAATCTATATCGCTGGCAATATGGTTGTGGTGAAGACGTTTTCCGGTGGTGCTCCAGGCGTTGCTGGTGCCATCGATAAAGCGGGTCTTGTCGGTTCGCTCGGCACCGTCGCGGGCGACAACACCATCATGATTGCGGCAAAAACTCCTGAGGATGCAATGGCTATTGAAGCCGCCCTCAACGGTCTGCGACGACGATAGTCGCCCATCTTCTCGAGGGGCTTTAAGCGCCCCTCTCTCACCCCCTTTTGTACGTTATTGATATGAGGAAATCCATCCTCAACGCTCGCTTCGGCGCTGGTATGGCCCTTTTGGTTTGAACAGAGGTTGGCCAAGTTGCACCTAGGCGTATGTTTTCGCATACACCGGTGCCCGATAAGGGTATCTGCGGCTTCTTATGGGGCGTGAAAACGGATTGAAATCAACGACAATCATGAAAGAAGGAACCTATAATGGCTCAGGAAAAAGTAGTACTTGCATATTCGGGAGGACTCGACACCTCGTGCTGCATCAAGTGGATGCAGACTCACTACGATCTCGATGTGATTGCGGTTGTCGGGGATGTGGGGCAGGAACACGAGGGACTTGAGACGATACGCACCAAAGCGATAAAAACGGGGGCTCTCGATTGCGTGGTGGTCGACATGCGCACCATGTTCGCCGACGAGTATCTTACGAAAGCGCTTGCCGCAAATGCGATGTACGAAAACAAATATCCGCTCGTGTCGGCGCTTTCGCGCCCCCTCATTTCAAAGCATTTGGTTGATGCCGCCCACCGCTACGGTGCGCGCTATATCGCACACGGTTGTACGGGCAAGGGCAACGATCAGGTCCGTTTCGAGTCGAGTATCCAAATGCTCGATCCCGATATTGAGATTATCGCACCGGTGCGTGACTGGGACCTCAAGACGCGTTCCGAAGAGGTTGATTGGGCGAAAGCACAGGGGATTGAGGTTGCGGCAACGAAGCAGTCTCCCTATTCGATCGATGATAATCTGTGGGGTCGTGCCATCGAATGCGGTATTTTGGAAGATCCATGGGCCGAACCGCCGGAGGATATTTATACCATGACGGTTTCTCCGCAAAAGGCTCCCGATGTTCCCGAATACGTTGAACTCGCTTTTGCGCGGGGTATTCCCTACTCTGTTAATGGGGTGCAAAAGAGTTTTCTGGGGGTCATCGTTGAGCTGAACAAAATTGCCGGGCGCAATGGCTACGGGCGTATCGATATGATCGAAAATAGACTTGTTGGTGTAAAGAGTCGCGAATGCTACGAATGTCCTGCTGGGTTGGCGCTCGTTATGGCACATCGCGCCCTTGAAGATATGGTGCTTGAACGCGAGGTGTTGCACTATAAGCTCTCCATCGAGCAATCGTGGGCCAACGCTGTCTACAATGGGCAGTGGTTCTCGCCGCTCAAAGAGGCCTTGGATGCATTTTGCGTATCGACGCAACGCTGTCTCGCCGGAACAATTCGGTTAAAATTCTACAAAGGAAGCTGTACGGTGGTCGGTCGTCAAAGTGCCTATTCGCTCTACGATTATGCGCTGGCAACCTACGATGCTGCCGATGAGTTCGATCATGGTGCAGCAAAAGGGTTTATTCAGCTGCAAACGTTATCGACAAAAGTGTGGGCGACAAATCGTCGTCGGGAAGGTGCTCCGGCGGAATTATTCGACGCTCAGAAGGCAAAAGGTCCTTTGACTCAGGGAAAATACGAATAGGAGTCTGTCATGGCGCTCTGGTCTGGTCGGTTTGAACAAAACGTTAGCGAATTCACGCAACACTTCGGGGCTTCGCTTCCGGTTGATAAGGTGATGTATAAACAAGATATTGCAGGTTCGCAAGCTCACGCTCGCATGCTTGCTGCGCAAAAGATCATTTCGATTGAGGATGAAGCTTCCATCAGGGCGGGCTTAAACAGGATTGCCCATGCCATCGATGGGGGAGATTTCGTTTTCGATATCAATGACGAAGATATCCATATGGCGATCGAGCGGGCGCTTACGGCCGATGTCGGCACCGCTGGTGCTCGCCTCCACACCGGCCGAAGCAGAAATGACCAGGTTGCAACGGATACTCGCCTGTTCGCAAAAACGCTGTGCGCCGATCTGATGACGCAAAACGTAGCGTTGCGCCGGGCGCTCATTGCGCAGGCGCAGACGCATCGTTTGGCAATCATGCCGGGTTATACCCATCTACAACATGCCCAACCGGTGCTCTTTTCGCATCATCTGCTTGCGTATTTTTGGATGTTTACCCGTGATTTTGCGCGTCTGAAGCAGGCTTTACGAGCTGCGGATATCTGTCCTCTTGGGTCTGCCGCTTTGGCGGGCACGACGTATCCGCTCGATCGTGATATGACGGCGAAAGAGCTCGGTTTCTCTTCGATTTCCCTCAATTCTCTTGATGCGGTATCCGATCGTGATTTTCTGCTCGATCTTGAATATGCCTGCAGTGTCTCGATGATGCATCTTTCGCGGTTGTGCGAAGAATTGATTTTGTGGTCAAGCACCGAATTTGGGTTCGTCACTCTTTCCGATGCTTTTTCAACCGGGTCATCGATTATGCCCCAAAAGAAAAACCCTGATTTTGCGGAATTAATTCGGGGCAAAACGGGGCGTGTGGTGGGTGACTTAATGGGACTGCTCGTTACGATGAAAGCGCTTCCCCTGTCGTATAACAAGGACTTACAGGAGGACAAGGAAGGGGCGATCGATGCCGCCCATACGGTGTGCGACTGCATGATATGCATGGCGAGCATGATTGAATCGATGAGCGTCAATCATGACGCCATGATAGCGCAGGCAAAAAAGGGTTTTCTTGCAGCCACCGACGTGGCTGATTATTTGACAAAACGAGGTATGCCCTTTCGCGACGCCCATGCGGTAGTCGGGCGCCTGGTGTTGCTGTGTGAGCATCGCGGTTGTGATCTGGATGATCTTTCCCTGGCGGAATTCAAAGACGCAAGTGATCTGTTTGATGCTGACATCATTGAAGAGCTTAATCTGGAAAGTATCATCGCTGCTCGTAACACAGCTGGTGGCACCGCTCCGGATGCGGTGCAAGATCAGATGCAGCAAGCGTGCGCCGTTCTTGAAAAAGATACAGCCCAGCTCAAATGAGTGCCTCTTCTCAGAGGTTGCCGGATTGTCACGCGGTGTATCGGGTAATCTCTGAGTATACAATCTCCTTACCGTTTTCCAGCAAACTTATGTACTTTCAGTCTCCGTGTTCGCGCAATGATAAAATGAACGGAGTTTTGGGAGGTAATACATGGCATCACGCGCGTCTAAAAATAGAACTGGTAAAAAGGTAAAACAGCCCTTTGTCGGTTTTCTCATAGCGATTACTATCTTGGTCGGGCTTGCTGCGGTGGGCGGTATCTCCGTGTACGCACTGGGTACGTCGTGGTTGCAGGATTTGCCCGACTATGAGGATTCAGCCGCTTTTAATACGGCGCAAAAGACAACGGTTAAAGCCGGTGATGATACGACTGTTCTCGGAGAGTTCTATGCCGAGAATCGAGAGCCGGTCACCGCAGCTCAAATCAGCCCCTTTGTGCTGCAGGGCACCGTTGCTACGGAAGATGAACGATTTTATGACCACGGCGGCATCGATATGGTGGGTATTGCTCGTGCGGTGGTGGCAAATCTGACGGGGTCATCGGAAGGTGCGTCCACCATTACGCAGCAGTTCGTGCGCAATACTGTATTGGCTGACGAAATGAATGATATTACGCTTAAGCGTAAAGTGCGTGAAATGTATATTTCCGTCAAAATTGAAGAAAAGTACACAAAAGATGAAATTTTGCTCATGTACCTCAATACCATTAACTATGGTTCGGGTACCTACGGGATCGAAGCGGCTTCTCAGAAGTATTTCTCGAAAAATGCGCTGGATTTGACGCTGGTCGAAGCGGCAACCCTCATCGGTATCCCTCAATCACCCAACGCCTTAAATCCGATCGATCACCCAAAAGAATGTCTTGAGCGTCGCAACGTGGTTTTGAGCCGCATGTTGAGCAATCGATATATCACACAGGAAGATTACAATGCCGCGATCGCATCGGATATTGTTCTTGCTGTTGCACCTGACGATAAGGGTGATGGTCTCTATCTGTACCCCTACTTCACCAGCTATGTTCGGCAGCTTCTTGTCGACGAATTCGGTTTGGCCGAGGTGCTTAAAGGGGGTATGACCGTCTATACCACACTCGACATTCCTACACAAAAAGCAGCCGAGCAAGCGGCGGCCAACAAGGAATCCGGCATCGCTGACGATTTGGAAGTCGCCTTGACCGCGGTTGATCCCGACACCGGCTACATCAAGGCCCTCGTTGGCGGCCGTGATTATTACACCGATGAGTACAACCTGGCAACCCAGGCACATCGATCACCCGGTTCTTCGTTTAAGACCTTTACTCTCGTGGCGGCACTCGAGGCCGGTATGAGCCCTCAAACAATGATTGATTGTTCCGGTCCCGTTACCCTTGGCACATGGCGTGTGGAAAACTACGGCAATGCACAATACGGAACGCGTTCGCTTGCAAGTGCTTTTGCGGTTTCGTCAAATACCGGTTTTGCACGGTTGATCACGTATCTCACGCCCGAAAAAGTAGTCGAAGTTGCCCAGCGCATGGGTATCGAAACCAAGCTTGATCCCCTTCCTGCGCTCACTCTTGGTGCTGAAGAGGTGACGGTTCGAGAAATGGCAGGGGCCTATGCGACGGTCGCTAACGGTGGTACGCAGCGAGACGCCATTGCTATTAAAAAAGTCGTTGATCGAAATGGTATCGATGTCACCCCGGCAGCTACGAAGGCAGCTGTAGCAGGGACGAAGGCGATCACGCCCGAAATTGCCTATGCTGCAACAAAAGTGATGGAGGGTGTTATCACCAACGGAACCGGTACGGCAGCACGACTCGCCAATGGTCAGCCCGCTGCTGGCAAGACGGGTACTTCAGAAGACTGGAATGATAGTTACTTCTGCGGCATTACGCCCCAGCTGTCGGTTGCGGTCTGGCTGGGCGCGCGCGAGCAGCGCCAGATGCCCGAAGGGGTAACGGCTACGAGTGTGTTTAGTGATTTCATGAACCAGGTGCTTGCCGGTCAGCCGATCGAGCAGTTCCCCACCGCAAAAGACCCTACCTACAAGTCGATATCTGATTCGGCATTGCACATTGGGGGTGGCGGTTACTCGAACTATTCAGAACCTTCAGGTTCTTCGGGCTCCTCGGGTTCTTCGGGCTATAATGAGCCGTACTATGAAGCTCCTGCTCGGCCGAGTACGGGAGGCGGCAACTCCGATGGTGGAGGAGCGGCTGCAGGGGGCGGCGCTTCTGCAGGCGGGTCTTCGGGCGGTACGGGGCAGACTCCTGGCACCGGTGGTGGTGCGGGTACCGATCCGGGCACCGGTGGTGGAACCGGCACCGATCCGGGCACCGGTGGAGGAACCGGTGGTGGAACGGGAGAGACACCGGGCACTGGCGGCGGCACAGGGACCGATCCGGGTACCGGTGGCGGCACGGGTGGCGGAGCGGTAACCCCGGCTTCTTTTGCAGGTTTTTCTCCGTATGGAGTGACCCGTTTTCAGGGACATTTGAGTTAATGATGAAACGAAAGGCGCTTATGAAATCGAAATTCCGTATACTGAGTGTAATTTGTTTGAGTGTGGTGCTGGTTGTTTCTTTGGCTGGTTGTGCCGCATCGAACACGGCGGCCAATGAAGAACAAGCAGCAAATCGCCACTATATGGCGCAGGTCAACCAGTCTATGGAAGATCTTGATGGTCGTCTCGTGACGTTTAATGAAGCTGTTTCTCGCGGTGATTCGGTCACGATGAAAACTCAGGCCGACAATGCGTTCAAGAGCGTTTCTCAACTTGAAGCACTGACTCCTCCCGATGCGCTCAAAGACGTTCATGCTCAGTATGTTGAGGGCTGTAAAAATCTTGAAGATGCCCTGAATTCTTACGTTGGACTGTTTTCCGAAATCAATAGCGCAACCGAAGCGGCGCCCTTTGATTATACGACTTACGATGCGCATCTGCAGGAAATTCAACAGAAGTATAACGACGGCATTAAAAAGCTTGAAGAGGCCGATAAGGCTGCGACTGACCTGGGCTAATTCGAGGTCTTGTAAATCGGCAGCAAAAAGCCCCGCATGCGGGGCTTTTTTATTGGGTCATTCGACGGGCGGGATAGCGCGATAGGGCTTAAGGAGGTGAGGGCTGCTGCGATGAAGCGCCGCCGCCCTCACCGCGTGCTGCGCCTCCCTCCGAGACGCTTTCGCCTTCCGCCATCCTTGTCCCCGACGCGGTATTTGTCTCAATGTCATTTCTTGCGGTATTGTCGGTGCTATTGCTATTGGTGTTGTTGGGGCTTGGAGTTGGAGCTGGTGCTGAATAATTGCCATTGCCATTGCCGTAGTTTCCGCTACGAGAACCCGAGGAACCCGAGTAGCCTGAATAACCCGAAGAACCGATATGCAACGTCGCATCGGTTACCGGTTTGTAAGTGGGGTCTTTTGCGGTGGGGAACTGCTCGATCGGCTGACCGACAAGCACCCGGTTCATGAAATCGCTAAAAACGCTCGTTGCCGTTATTCCCTCAGGTATGGGACGGCCCACTCGTGCACCCAGCCAGACCGCAACCGACAGCTGGGGCGTAATGCCGCAGAAGTAACTATCCTTCCAATCTTCTGAAGTACCCGTCTTGCCAGCAGCGGGCTGACCATTGGCGAGTCGTGCTGCCGTACCGGTTCCGCCCGTGATGACACCCTTCATCACTTTTGTTGCGGCGTAGGCAATTTCGGGTGTGAGCGCCTGGGTGCTTTCCGGTATGGCCGGTGTGATATCGGTGCCGCCTGAATCGAGGACTTTTTTAATTGCGACAGGAGTACGTTGTGTACCCCCGTTGGCGATGGTTGCATAAGCGCCTGCCATCTCTTTGACGGTTACGTCTTGGGCGCCGAGGGTGAGGGCGGGAAAGGGCTCCAGGTGGGTTTCGATACCCATGCGCTGGGCAACTTCGACTACTTTTTCAGGCGTGAGATACGTGATCAGTCGCGCAAAAGCCGTGTTCGATGAGATTGCAAACGCGTCGGCTATCGTGCGGGTGCCATATTGTGCATTGCCGTAGTTTTCTACGCGCCACGTGCCCAGGGTAACCGGGCTGGAGCAGTCAACGGTTGTTTGGGGGCTTATGGCAGCCTCAAGCGCTGTTATGAGGGTAAATGTTTTAAACGACGATCCTGGCGGGCGATGTGCTTGGGTTGCCAGGTTGTACTCATCGGTGTAATAGTCTCGGCCGCCAACGAGCGCTTTGATGTAGCCGGTGTCGGGGTCGATCGCTGTTAAGGCAACCTCTAAATCGTCGGCGATCGTCGCTTCCTTGTTGGCTGCTGCCACTTCGGCAGCTTTTTGGGTTGGAATATCGAGCGTCGTGTACACGGTGAGACCCCCCTTGAAAACGGTGGCGTCATCGTAGGTCTCCAAGAGCAGCTGGCGTACATAGCTGGTGAAATAGGGATACTGGTAAATACCGTCCGCTGCAAGGGGAGGCGCGGCGTTGAGTGCTAACGGTTCGGCGATAGCTGCATCATAGGTTGCTTGGTCGATAGCTTCGGTATACAGCATACGTCCGAGAACGGTGTTGCGACGGGCAAGGCACGCTTCCGGATTGGTTTTGGGATTTAAGTAGGTAGGGGATTGCGGGATGCCGGCGATCGTTGCCGCCTCGTTGAGGGTTAAGGTGCTTGCCGTCTTTTGGAAATAGCTTTGCGAAGCGGCTTCCACGCCATAACAGCCATCGCCATAATTGATGGTGTTGAGGTACATGGTGAGAATTTCGTCTTTGGAATAGAGGTCTTCCATTTGCATTGCAAGCTTTGCTTCTCGAATTTTACGCTTGAAGCTCACTTCGGTCGCTTCGTTTTTTAATACGGTGTTACGAACGAGCTGTTGGGTGATGGTCGAGGCTCCTTCGATTTCCCCGCCGTTGAGGTTGCGCCACAAAGCACGCGCAATACCGACAGGGTCAACGCCTTTATGTTCGTAAAAGCGACTGTCTTCCGTCGCTATCGTTGCGCTGATGATAAGGGGGCTGATCGCATCAATGGTAACTGGCTCTCGATTCTCCAAGAAGAATTCTGCCAACAAAACTTCTCCGTCATCGGCTGTTTCACCGTCGGCAACAACCCGTGTTTTTTCGGCATAGGCAAACGCTGAAGTATTGGAGACGTCGGGGAGGTCTTTAAGCCAGGTGTCGACGAGGGAGAGTCCTCCCCAGATAAATCCGAAAAGAATAAGGAAAGTCGCCAGAAACAGAATGCACGCGCCCCAAGCGCCGGCATGTGCATGGACTTCTCGTTGTTTGCGCCGTCTCTTCATAAAAACACTATAGCGAAAAATCCTGACGAAATGAGGTAAAGCTTAGGACTTTTCTGCAGATTGACCCTTTGGGAGCCTCCTGCGTCTTTTGAGAGGTGCTAGGATGGTAAGCTCTGAAGTTCGAAAGAATACCTGTATTCGTCAAGAGTACGCAAGGCGAATATCTTATAGAGATGGGAACAGTACATGAATCAAACGAAACCCGAGCTTTTAGCTCCGGCGGGTAATATGGTCTGTCTGCACGCAGCGGTCCGTGCAGGTGCCGACGCGGTGTATTTAGGGGCTGAGCGCTTTAATGCACGCCGGGGAGCGGATAACTTTACGTTAGCCAATCTTGCTGAGGCATGCGATTTCGCCCATCTTCGGGGCGTGCGCGTGTATCTGACCGTGAATACGGCGGTGCTGCCCGATGAAGCGACTTCGGTTATGGAATTGGTGCGCCAGGGGCATCGCGCTGGCGTCGATGCGTTCATCGTGCAAGATATCGGCATTGCCGCCGAAATCATCCGCACCTTGCCGGGTGCCCGGGTGCATATTTCGACACAGATGAATATCCACAATGTGGCTGGTCTCGCGGCGGTTGCGGCCTTGGGTGCCAAACGTGTTACTCTGGCCCGAGAGTTGTCGCTGGGTGAAATTGAGCGCTTGAGCGCTGAAGCGGCAGTTTTGGGAATTGAAATCGAAGTGTTTGCACACGGTGCGTTGTGTGTGTGCTATTCAGGGCAGTGCTTCATGTCCTCGCTTATCGGCGGCCGATCGGCAAATCGCGGCGTTTGTGCGCAGGCGTGCCGTTTACCCTACGAGCTCCATAATCGTGCGCTTCGTAAAAACCTTGAGTCGCCAGGAGAGCACCTGCTTTCTCCGAAGGATCTTTGCACGATTGAAAAACTTGACGAACTGGCAGCTGCCGGTGTTGTGTCGTTTAAAATCGAAGGCCGTATGAAGTCACCCGAATATGTTTCTGCGGTAACGGCGGTCTATCGTGCCGTGCTTGATCGCGTGATTGCCAGCGGTACGGCCACGGTTACCGAAAAGGAAAAAAAGGTTTTATCGGGAGTCTTTTCCCGTGGGTTTACGACGGCTTATCTCGAAGGCAAGCGAGGAAACGATATCATGAGCTATGGCCGCCCCAACAACCGGGGTGTCTTTATCGGCCGCGTTTCTTTCGCTCGTGATAACTTGGTGTCCATCGCCGTTGAGGAGCCGCTCAACCGTGGCGATGTGCTTGAATTCTGGACGAATAATGGGCACTTTGCTCACACCCTCGGTGATTTTGACCTCGATAAAGACGGCAATGTTCGTATGAGCGTCGCGAAGCACGTCGGCAAGGGCGACCGGGTTTTCCGGGTACGCAATGCTACTTCTGCCTATCTCGATGATGCTCTGCAACCAAAGGTTTCCATTACGGGAAAAGCGATTCTTCATATCGGATCTCCCCTTGAAGTTTCTTTTGAAGCATCTGGCGGTGTTCGGGTTGTTGTCGAGGGAGACGTGGTTGAGCCTGCACGAACAAAGGCGGTTACGGCTGATGAGGTGCGCGAACATATCGACCGCTTGGGCAATACGCCGTTTGTCCTCGCCTCCTTTGATGTTGCGATTGATGATGGTGTCGGCATTGGATTTTCTCAGCTGCACAAGGTGCGCACGCGTGCGCTCGAAGAACTCGAACAGGCAATGCTTGCCCCGTACAAGGGGCGGTTGCTTCCCCGCGTTACCGAACGTGATGAGCGCGCAGCTCGTCCTCAGCACGGCTGCGTTGTGGCGGCGTGGGCGACCAATCCGGCCTGTGCCCGTGCCGCAAAGCGTGCGGGTGCTGAGCTTATCTACGTGCCCGCCCTCAATTACAAGCGCGGTGAAGCGGTCATTGCCGGTCAGCTTTCGGGTACGGTTGAGCAGGCGGGCTATCCCAAGCAGGCTCTGACCGCTTTGCCGGTGGTCGATCACGATTTGGTGGGTAAGTCTCGTGAGGCGCTCATAGATTTCGATGTGTGGGAACAGGTGAAGTCTGACAAGGCTGTTTTTGTTGAGAGTTTCGGTCAACTCCGTCGTGCCTCTGATGCCGGAGCCATGCCGGAAGTGGGACCGCATATGCCGGTGACAAATCGACTTGCGCTGCAGACGGTTTGTGATGCTGGCGCACAGCGCGTCTGGCTTTCGCCCGAACTTTCTCTCTCCCAGATTGAAGAGCTTGGCGCCAATACCCCCGTTGCTCTTGGTCTGACCATTATGGGTGCAACGGAGTTGATGGTGTGTGAGCACTGTCTTTTGATGAGTCAGGGCCCCTGCGATCAGCAGTGTGGTGAATGCGCACGTCGCAAAAGCCCCCATTACTTTAAGGATCGCAAGGATTATGAAATGACGATCATCACCGACTGTTGCGGGCGAAGCCATCTCTACAATGCGGTTCCGCTCGATCTTGCGCATCTTGCACCCGATTTGATTCGTGCGGGTGTTTCGGCGTTTATGGTGGACACAACGCTTATGAATGTGGCCGAAACGACCGCGGCGGTAACGCGGGCAGTTCGGGCTCGCGATATTGCGCTCAAAAGCGGCGATGCGATGTCAAAGACTGAAGGCGCTACAACGGGTCACGTCTTTCGCGGTGTGCAATAACGACTTTCCGATTGGCTGCTGCCCTGTGTTAGAATCTTGGGCATCAGGACTCGAAACGAAGAAGCAAAGGAATAAAAAACGATGCTCTCAGCTGAAGAACAATTTCATATCCTGCAATCCGGTACGGCGCAAATTGTGCCCGAAGCTGCATTGCTCAAAAAACTTAAGACCGGTCGTGCACTCAATATTAAACTGGGCGTTGATCCTACGGCTCCCGATATTCATCTGGGGCATGCGGTACCTTTACGTAAATTGCGTGCGTTCCAGGATCTCGGTCATCACGTCACGTTGATCATCGGGGATGGCACCGCGTTGATCGGCGATCCGTCGGGGCGTAATACCACGCGTCCGCAATTGACTTCCGAGCAGATTGGTGTGAACGCACAGACTTATGTCGATCAGGCGTTTAAGATTCTCGATCCTGAAAAAACGACGCTGCGTTACAACTCCGAGTGGCTTCTCACCCTTGATATGGCAAGTCTTTTAAAGCTTATGAGCAACTTTACGGTTGCTCGTATTCTCGAACGCGATGACTTCCATAATCGTTATGCGAACAATCAATCCATTAGCTTGCATGAATTTCTCTATCCGGTCATGCAATCCTACGACTCCGTTGTCATCGAGGCTGACGTGGAAATGGGCGGCACCGATCAGCTGTTCAATTTACTCGCTGGCCGCGAGCTGATGGAAAAGATGGACATGGATCCCCAGGTGTGTTTCACCCTTCCTTTGCTCGAAGGCACTGACGGCGTCCAGAAGATGTCGAAGAGCTATGGAAATTATATCGGCTTGACCGATGAGCCTTCCGATATGTTTGGCAAGGTTATGTCTATCCCCGATGAAATCATGGTGAAATATTATCGTCTGGCTTCGACGCTGTCGGTGGATGAAATCGACGCAATCGAAGCGGGGCTGGCCAACGAGAGCTTGCATCCCAATCGGGTGAAACGCGATTTGGCGAAGAATATCGTTGCGGCCTATCACGGCGCCGATGCGGCTGTTGAGGCGGAAGCTGAATTCGATCGGGTATTCAAGCAGCATGATATGCCAACTGATATTCCTGAGTTTGCAGCTGATTTAACACCCAACGACGAAGGCAAAGTGTACCTTGCCAAGCTTTTGGCTGATGCGGGACTTGTTCAGTCTGCGGGCGAGGCGCGTCGGCTCATCGATGGTGGCGGCGTGAAGGTCGATGGCGTTGCCGTGGCTGCCGGATGCTACAACGTGGAGCCTTCGCTTTTGGTTGGAGCCACCCTACAGGTTGGTAAGCGCAAGTTTATCAACCTGGTGTAAGTTGATTGTTGCACCAGATATTTTGTTTCGCGATCAAACGTCGACTCTCCGGGGTCGACGTTTTCCTTTGCTTGAACTATTGTTTGTAAGGGTATTGCACGCCTCTCTTTTTTGTCCCTGTTTTTATGTTTTCCTTTTTTCTCAAAGTTTTTATAATTTCTTGCAAGGATTCGCTTGGCTGAATCGTGTTATGTCTATAAGCCAAGAGATGAAGGAGTTAGTTATGAAAAAAAGAACCGCCGCAATTGCTTTGACCGGTCTTCTCGCCGTCGTTGCCGTTCCTACCGTCGCATTTGCTGCGAGCGGCAACGACTGGCAGGCGACCGCTTCTGCCCCCACCGCAATCGAGCAGCCTGCTTTGATCGAAAAAGCAGAAGCTCCCGCACCGGTGGTCGCAGTTGAAAAAGATGCTCCCGTCGAGCAGGCTGTCAGCCAGAACAACGGTTTCGTCGATGTCGATGGCGATGGTGTCTGCGACAATACTGGTCAAGGTGGTCAAGGTAACGGGTTTGTCGATGCCGATGGCGACGGCATTTGTGACAATGCCGGCCGGGGCAACGGTCAAGGTGGCCAGGGTAACGGTTTCGTTGATGCCGATGGCGATGGCGTCTGTGACAATGCCGGCCAGGGCAACGGGTTTGTTGATGCTGATGGCGACGGCGTTTGTGACAATGCCGGCCAGGGCAACGGTCAGGGTGGCCAGGGTAACGGTTGGGGATCTGGCAATGGTCAAGGATATGTCGATGCTGACGGCAACGGTGTCTGCGACAACGCAGGGCAAGGTGGCGGACGCGGCAACGGTGCCGGTCAAGGATACGTGGATGCTAACAATAACGGCGTGTGCGACAATGCAGGGCAAGGTGGCGGACGTGGCAATGGCAATGGTGGCGGACGCGGACATCGCGCCTAGTAACGAATAGATGCTTGGTAGGGAGATAAGTCTTCGTGCGGAATTCCCGTGATGTAGAGCAGGCAATCGACACCCATGGCAACACGGTGTGGAGGGTTTGCGTGCTTACTTCCGTTTCTCACGTTGATGCCCAAGATGCCTTTCAGGAAGTATTTTTGAAGTATGCCCTCAATGAAACAGTCTTCGTTGAAGAAGAACACCGTAAAGCCTGGCTCATTCGTGTGGCGTCCAATACCTGTAAAGATATGATACGGGCGGCGCATCGGAAGAATATTTCTCTTGATGAGGGTTTGGCACACGGGGTCGAACCCTCGGTTGCTGCAGGGGGCGAGTTCGATATCTCCGTGCAGGAGGTTCTTGATGCGATGGACGATCTGGGGGATCCCCCGAAAACACCGGTCTATCTTGCTCTCTACGAAGGTTATACGGCACCAGAGATTGCGACAATGCTTGCGGCTCCGGTGAATACGGTATATTCATGGATAGCACGTGGCAAACAACAGCTTAAGGAGGCGTTGGCATGAGCGACATCGAAAAGCGCGTGCAGGTTGCCTTTGATGCGATTGAAATGCCGACGCATTTGAAGGAAAAAACGCTTACTAATATAGATGAAAAACGATTGCTCGAAGAAGCGGAAAGCAGTACTTCGAGTGAAAAGGGTTCGATGCCCCGTGTCGGTGCGCAAAAAGTGCAAAGCGGGACGCCGATCTTAACCCCCTTTAGCACTCCCCCTCGCGGGGAAATGTCAACGGAGGCGGTTCCTTCTTGTTCCGCCGCAGTTCAATTGAAACAAGGTGCTGGTGATGCAGCCGTTTCGTTGCATTCCCGGACACCTTCTCAAAAAAAGCGTCGTGTTTCGCTGAGGCAACGCGTCGGTGCCGCAATTGCTGCATGTCTTTGTCTGCTTATGGTGGGGTTTGGTGGCTACGCGGCATATGCGACCGAAACCGCTTATATCGACATCGACGTGAACCCTTCGATTGGTCTTGGTATCAACCGTTTTGATATGGTTGTGACTGCGCAGGCGTACAACGACGATGGTCAGCGCGTGCTTGATGCAGTGTCTCTTGTCGGGAAGAATTATGAGACGGCTCTTCAAGAACTTCTTCAGGTAGAAGAAAGTCAAGGATATTTAAAAGAAGAATCCTTTGTTGCGATCAACGTTGCCTGTGATGCGCAAACGCAGGGAGCGGCACTTGAGACTTCGAGTGCGACCTGCGTAGGGCGAACGCAAGCAGGGGGATATGCTTATTCTCCGATGACCTCCGAAGAACATCAGGCGGCTCAGGCTGCGGGTGTGGGGATGGGGAAGTACCGCATGTATCTGTTGCTGCAAAAGCTCGATCCCTCAATCACCGTTGATCAATGTGCGCAGATGCCCATGAGTGAGCTGCGTAATCGAGCGCTTGCTCTTGGTGCCAATCCTGAAGATCTTGTTTTCGGTCGGGGTATGCAGGGCGGTCGGGGTCATGATGAGAGCGCCCAAAACGATGGTTCCGGGAATGCTTCGGGCGCTCAGGATGCTGGGCATGGCGGCAGTTCACCTCAAGGGAGCGGGCAAGGGTACGGTCCGGGTGGCGGTAATGCCAACGGGTCAGGTCAGGGTCAAGGTCAGGGTCAAGGCTCGGGTGGCGGTAATGCTGATGGGTCAGGCCAGGGTCAAGGTCGGGGCCAAGGTCAGGCAGGTTGTGTATAGTGCAGGGGAAGTAACTTTCATTCTTTGATGTGTATCACTTCGAGGAATCGGTTCTTTCCTTTTAGCTTACTGATAAGAACCCTGTTTTGTAAGCTATCGCGCAACGATTGGCGGTTTCTTTACTTAAATCACTTCCCGCCGAAGAGGTTTTCTTTGTTTGAGGGTAGCTCAACGCCGGGTGTGTCCCTACTGAATGCAGTAAAACACCAGTTCAACGCCGAGGCGTTACAAGCTGGAGATCGAACAATAATTTAATTTCAATTTACTTCTTGCGCGACGGCGGCAATGCCTGTATTATGTATAGCCCGCGCTTGAGAGGCGCGGCGTCTTCGCTTCAAACTCAATGTGAGTTAGCAGCGAAGGGAGTTCTTTCTTCTTCGATCAACTGCAAAACAAATTTTAAAAAAGTTTGAAATTGTTCTTGACACGGTGGGAGAGAAAGCGTAATATAT
>JAVVXN010000006.1:0-48828 GCA_036651575.1 Raoultibacter sp.
GCAAAAAGTCCGTTGCTGAAGGTATCGTTTATGGTGCTTTCGACATCGTTGCCGCAAAAACCGAACAGGATGCCCTGACCATCTTCAAAAAGGCCATGGACAACGTTCGCCCCACGCTCGAAGTTAAACCTAAGCGTGTCGGTGGCGCCACCTATCAGGTGCCGATGGAAGTCAACTCCCGTCGTGCCACTACGCTCGCTATTCGCTGGATAGTTGATTATTCCCGCGGTCGTAAAGAACACACCATGAAAGAGCGCCTCGCAGGCGAAATCATGGATGCCGCCGAAAATACCGGCGCTTCCGTGAAAAAGCGTGAGGATCTCTACAAGATGGCCGAATCAAACCGTGCGTTCTCGCACTATCGCTGGTAAGCGGGGGGTGGTTATAACATATGTCTAATACACCCTTAACCAATACGCGTAACATCGGCATCATGGCTCACATCGATGCGGGTAAGACAACGACGACCGAACGCATCCTGTACTACACCGGCAAGACCCATAAGATTGGTGAAGTTCATGACGGCGCTGCCACCATGGACTGGATGGTTCAGGAACAGGAACGCGGCGTAACCATTACGTCCGCTGCAACCACGTGTTTCTGGGACAAAGATGACGTTAACTACCGCATCCAGATCATCGACACCCCCGGCCACGTTGACTTCACCGCAGAAGTAGAGCGTTCTCTGCGTGTTCTCGACGGCACCGTTGCGGTATTTGATGCGGTTGCCGGTGTGCAGCCTCAGTCTGAAACCGTGTGGCGTCAGGCTCATCGCTATAACGTTCCCCGTATTGCCTACATCAACAAGTACGATCGTGTTGGTGCGGACTTCTTCTACGCTATCGATACCATGAAAGATCGCCTGGGTGCTCCTGCTATCGCAGCTCAGCTGCCTATGGGTGCTGAAGATAACTTCTGGGGCCTCGTTGACCTCGTTACCATGACGGCGTGGGACTTTAAAGCCGACGAAAAGGGCATGACCTATCCTGAGCCGATGGATGCCATCCCGGAAGAATTCGCCGAAGAAGCGGCTCTGCGTCACCAGGAACTCCTGGAAGCTGCCGCCGATAGTGACGAAGCTTTGATGGATAAAGTCCTCATGGAAGAAGAAGTGAGCGTTGAAGAGCTCAAGGCTGCGATTCGTAAGGGCACCATCGCCTGCGAACTCAACCCGGTCTTCTGCGGATCTTCTTATAAGAACAAAGGTGTTCAGGAACTGCTTGACGCCGTTGTCGATTATCTGCCGAGCCCGCTTGAGGTTCCCGCGATCCAGGGTGTCAACCCCGATACCGGTGAAACCGAAGATCGTCCTTCCGACGTGAAGAAGCCGTTTGCCGCGCTTGCGTTCAAGATCATGACCGACCCGTTTGTCGGTAAATTGACCTATTTCCGCGTTTATTCGGGCAAACTTGATGCCGGTTCTTACGTCATTAACGCGACGAAGGGCAAAAAAGAGCGCATCGGCCGTTTGCTGGAAATGCACTCAAACAACCGAGTCGATATCGACACCTGTTCTGCGGGCGATATCTGCGCTGCGGTTGGCTTGAAAGCAACCACCACCGGCGACACGCTCTGTGACGAAAAGGCGCCGATCATTCTGGAATCCATGAACTTCCCCGATCCGGTTATCGATATCGCGATTGAGCCGAAGACCAAGGCTGAGCAGGAAAAACTCGGCGTTGCTTTGCAGAAGCTGGCTGAAGAGGATCCGACGTTCCGCGTTACCACGAACCAGGAAACCGGTCAGACCATCATTGCGGGTATGGGCGAATTGCACCTCGAAATTATCGTCGACCGTCTGTTGCGCGAGTTTAAGGTCGAAGCAAACGTTGGCAAACCGCAAGTTGCTTATCGCGAAACCGCTTCGAAGCTCGTCAACGACGTCGAAGGAAAATTCGTGCGTCAGTCCGGTGGTCGTGGTCAGTACGGTCACTGCGTTATCAATCTTGAGCCGATGGAGCCGGGTCATGGCTACGAATTCGTCAACGAAACCGTTGGTGGTTCGATCCCGAAGGAATTCATCAACCCGATCGACAAGGGTATTCAAGAGGCAATCGGTTCCGGTGTTTTGGCTGGTTACCCGGTTGTTGACATTAAAGTACACCTGATCGATGGTTCTTACCACGATGTTGACTCTTCTGAAATGGCGTTTAAGGTGGCCGGTTCCATGGCTGTCAAGTCCGCCCTCAAGAAGTCTTCACCGGTTATTCTCGAACCGATGATGTCCGTTGAAGTTGAAACTCCTGAAGAGTACATGGGCGACGTGATGGGCAACCTGAGCAGCCGTCGTGGTCAAATTCAGGGCATGGGAGATCGCGGCAATGCCAAGATCATCAATGCTCGTGTTCCGCTGAGCGAAATGTTTGGTTATGCAACCGACTTACGCAGTGGTACGCAGGGTCGCGCATCCTACACGATGCAGTTCGATTCCTATGAAGCAGTTCCGAAGAATGTTGCAGAAGAGATCATCAGCAAGGCTGGCGGAAACGCGTAGGCCGTAGGGCTTACGTGATACGCAAGGCATAATGGAGGTAATATAAGTGGCTAATCAAAAGATTCGCATCCGCCTGAAAGGGTATGATCATGAGATCGTGGACCAGTCCACCAAACTCATCGTCGATACCGCTCAAAAGACGGGTGCCAAGGTTTCCGGACCTATTCCGCTGCCGACTGAGCGCAATCTGTATTGCGTGGTGCGTTCTCCGCACGTCGACAAAGACTCTCGTGAACAATTCGAAATGCGCACCCACAAGCGTCTGATCGACATCCTCGAACCGACCCCGAACACGGTCGATTCCCTGATGCGTTTAGACCTGCCAGCTGGTGTCGATATCGAAATCAAGCTGTAAGGGGTGTGACCAAAGAATGATTAACACCATTTTCGGTACTAAACTGGGCATGACCCAGGTGTTCTCTGAAGATGACCGTCTGTTGCCCGTCACCGTGATTCAGGCAGAACCTAACAAGGTTTGCCAGGTCAAAACGGCTACAACCGATGGCTACGAAGCAGTGCAGTTGGGCTTCGGCTTCATCAAGGAAAAGAAAGTTAACAAGCCTATGGCGGGTCACTTCGCCAAGCAGGGCACCACGCCCGTACGTCACCTGCGCGAAGTCCGTGTGGACAACGCCGCTGAATTCAGCATCGGTGACGAAGTGACGGTTGCCGTTTTCGCGGAAGCCGCAAAGGTCGACGTGACCAGCACTTCGAAGGGTAAGGGTTTCGCGGGCGTTATGAAGCGTTACAACTTCAAAGGTGGTCCTGGTGGCCATGGCTCGCATTTCCATCGCGCTCCTGGCTCTGTTGGCCAGTGCGCAACGCCGTCTCGTGTATTCAAGGGCTTGCACTTGCCTGGCCACATGGGCTGTGAAACCGTAACCACCAAGAACCTCGAAGTTGTCAAGATCGACGAAGAGCAGAACCTGATCCTGGTAAAAGGCGCCGTTCCTGGCGGTAAAAATGCCACGGTCCGCGTTCGTTTGGCGTAAGAGATACCAAGGAGTAAAGTCATTATGGCAAGTATTGAAATGAAAGACGTCAGCGGGAAAAAGGTTAAGGAATGTGACCTTTCCGCCGCTGTGTTCGGCATCGAGCCGAACATGCATGCCATGCACGAAGTGGTGCGCTCACAGCGCGCTGCTTGGCGTGGTGGTAATTCAAATACGCTGACCCGCGGCAAAGTAAGCGGCGGCGGCAAGAAGCCTTGGAAGCAGAAGGGAACCGGTCATGCCCGTCAGGGTACGATTCGCGCACCTCAGTGGTCGGGCGGTGGCGTCGTATTCGGCCCCCATCCTCGCTCCTATGCCTTCAAGGTACCGGGTAAAGTTGTCAAGCTGGCTATGCGCTCTGCGCTTTCTGCCAAGCTTGCCGACAACGAGCTTATCGTTGTCGAGAGCTTCGGATTCGACAAGCCTTCCACCAAGGAAGCGGTTGCTTGTCTGAAGGCTCTCGGATGCGATCGTCGTACCACGATCGTTATCGCCGACGATGATGTGCACGCTTATCTGTCGTTCCGCAATATCGAAAAGGTGAACATCATTCCGGTTTCGGAATCGAACACCTATGAACTTATCGACAACAAGGCGCTGGTATGTACGTCGGCTGCCCTGGCTCGCCTCGAGGAGGTGCTCGCATAATGAAGGATCCCCGCGAAGTCATCATCCGCCCGATCATTTCTGAACATAGCTATGATCTGATCAACGAAGGTTGCTATACCTTCGAAGTGGCGAAAGATTCGAACAAGATCGAAATCGCTCAGGCTGTCGAAGCGATCTTTAACGTGAAGGTTGTCAAGGTTAATACCTTGAACGTTAAAGCTAAGCCAAAACGCGTTCGCGTGCAGATTGGCAAGACCCGTACCTGGAAAAAGGCTATGGTGACGCTGGCTAAAGGCGAAAGCATCGAGCTGTTTGCTTCCAACTAAAACGTTGGTTCATATCGCTTAAAAAAAGCGCTCCGGTTTCGGGGCGCTTTTTTGTACCCACTTGCTGATGATTTCACGTGTTGCTAAATCGTGGGGAGTTCTGGGTGTCTATAATGGGGGCAGACAAGCACGACAACGAAGAGGTGCATATGAACTCGCAGCGATTGCTCGATACATTTTTTGATTTGGTTACCATCGATAGTCCTTCTCGGCTCGAGGCAGATGTTGCCCTCTCCTGCGAACAAGCGCTGAAAAATTTAGGTGCACAGGTTCGTTTCGACCAGGCAGACGAGGCTACGGGTTCAAATACCGGCAATCTCATCGCGTATCTTCCCGGTAACGTGCCGGGACATATCGCTTTTTCGGCGCACATGGATTGCGTTAATCCCTGCTGTGGTATTGTGCCGATCGTTAAGGATGGCGTCATTCGTTCCGCTGGCGACACCGTGCTAGGTGCCGATGACAAAGCCGGGATCGCCGCGGTGCTCGAAGCTTTGAGCTGTGCCGTTTCCGACAACCGTCGCCGTCCTGATATCACCGTCGTTTTTACGGTATGCGAAGAGTTAAGCTTGTTGGGAGCAAGCGCTTTAGACGATGACCTTTTCGAAGGTGCCACGCCCTGTTTTGTGTTTGATGCCGATGGTGCTCCCGGAACCATTATCGTAGGAGCTCCCTATCACTACACGCTCAAGGCGACGTTTACCGGCAAGGCCGCCCATGCGGGGGTCGTTCCCGAACAGGGAGTTTCGGCGATACAGATGGCTGCGGCCGCCATCTGTGCCATGCACCTGGGTCGCATCGATGAGCGTACGACGGCGAATGTCGGTGTGATCGAAGGTGGCCGCGAGGTCAACATTATTCCCGATACCTGCGTGATTGCAGGGGAGTGTCGTTCGCTTTATGAAAAACGGGCGGTGGCGCAACGCGATGCGATGACCGAAGCCCTGCGACAGGCAGCCGATCGTTTCGGCGGTACGGTCGAGGTGTCGTGGCACCTTGATTATCCGGGTATTTTATACGATGCCTGCGATCCGCTCATCGAAAAGCTGACCGCGGCGGCGCGCCGTGCTCATCTGACGCCCAAGTGTGCGGTTTCTGGCGGGGGAGCTGATGCGAACGTGCTGGGGGCAAAGGGCGCGAACGCCATTACGCTCGGGATTGGCATGACTGCATTTCATTCGTGCAATGAGTATATTACGGTAGCCGATCTTGAAGGGACGGCCCGCTTCGCCGAAGCCCTCATCACTGTTTTTGCTGAATAGCCGTTAACGCCTGACGGGGTTGATAACCCTTACGCAAGAGCGCTTCCGATGAAAATTTGTGCGCGTTGTTGATGCGGGTGCTTTAGCGGGTGTGTGCTGGTTTCTTTCCCCAATAAAATTGCATGAAATGTTTCTTGCGGTTCGTGTGCAATTCCGATTCGGACGCCTCGGCAAGCCTGAACGCTTCTTGTGCGATGTCGGGCGCCGCGTTGGGGCGACGGACAATCTTGCTATTGATCAGGAGCGCTTGCATAATTTCGGGATTTTCCGAGAAGTTTCGCAGGGCATCGATCAGCTCGCGCGCAGTGGTCACGTGCAGAGCGGCTCCCAAAGAGGTCAGCATGAGGACGTTGGCCTTTTCCTGACCGTATGCTTGGCCCATCAAGATCATGGGCGTTTGCGAACAGAGGCATTCCGTTACCGTGAGTCCGCCCGATTTACAGATCGCCAAATCGCTTGCAGCCATGAGCGCCGCCATTTCGTTGACATAATCCAAGACGGTCACGTTGGTCACCCCCAAATCATCGATCGTGCGTCTCAGGTGGCCTGCGTATGCTCCGTCGTTTCCCGAAATGATCACAAGATGCATATCGTCAAAGCGATGCATGTAGGGTAATACTTGGTCAAGAGCTTGACGGAAGTGAATATAGGGACGGGGTAGGTAGGCCCCCGCCAGGGCGAGTATCACCTTTTTGTCCTGGGGAAGCCCCAGCTTTTCACGCACTTCGCGGCGGTCGTAGGTTTGTCTGAAGTCTTTTCGCGTGGGTATGCCGGTCAGTAAAATATTGCGCTCGGGAATCAGGCGAGGCCTGAGCGTTTCCGCCATAGCTTCGGTGGCGACGCAGAACGTATCGGTTTGTTTGTGGGGCCACATACCTTCGGTTTCGTAATCGGTCGGCACGCTTAAAATGGGGTAGTTCTGCCCCGTGAGCATCCGAGCTCCTGCGGCAACATTAGCCCCGACGATATGCGTGCACACGATGGCAATCGGTTGCTTTTCGCGGACATATTCGGTGAACCGGGGGTACATGATGTGCGACCAGCAGGTTCCGCCGCCCCAGAGCATTCGTCCTGTCAAGGTGAAACGCCAGGTTAAATCGTAGATGGGGCGCGTGAACCCCGTGAACATAGAGGCTGTTTTATCTCCGTCAAACACGATGCGTCCGAAATCGAGGATGTCGATCACTTCAACATCCAAATCGGCCGGAACAAGGGTTTGATCGGCTCCGACGCGTGCGCCCGAATCGCGCAACTCTTCAAAGGCTTGTCCGATGGCGATGGCCGCACTGCGGTGCCCCGAGCCCACCGATGCGTGTATGACGATGACGCAGGGGCGCAAGGGGGAAGCGACCTCGGAGAGAACGGATTCGGTTTTCGTGATATCGTCGGTCGTCTGGGCCGATATCGTGTCGGTTGATTTATCCATATCGGTATCATAGCGTATGAGCGTGATAGAATAAGAAAAAGATACTTGTCTGTCATAGAGTTGACATCGAAGAGATGCCGTTAATGAAGCGAACCGCAGATGCGAAAGTGTTTTCGGGTGAAGGGTAAGGGGCCGCTATGGCTTTCGTGGAGTTTCGGAATGTGTGTAAGGTTTACCGAATGGGTGAAGTCGAAGTGGCTGCCGTTGACGGCATGACCTTCGATGTCGAGCAGGGTGAATTCGTGGTTATCGTGGGCCCGTCGGGTGCCGGCAAGACGACGGTTCTCAATATGCTCGGAGGAATGGATTCCTGCACCTCGGGCACGATGGCTCTCGATGGAAGGTTTATCAGCGAGTTTTCCGCGAAAGAGCTCACGTTTTATCGCCGTTATGATATTGGATTCGTGTTCCAGTTTTACAATCTTGTCCAAAATCTTACGTCGCTGGAAAACGTCGAACTTGCCTCTCAGATCTGCAAAGACCCCCTCGATGCCGCAAAGGTGCTCGAGCAGGTTGGACTTGGAAAACGTCTCGATAACTTTCCGGCGCAACTTTCCGGTGGCGAACAGCAGCGCGTTGCCATCGCTCGCGCGTTGGCAAAAAACCCCAAGTTGCTCTTGTGTGATGAACCGACCGGCGCGCTTGACTATCATACCGGTAAGGCGATTCTTAAGCTGCTGCAGGATACCTGCCACGAAACGGGTCGTACGGTCGTTTTGATTACGCACAACCTCGCCTTCACGTCCATTGCCGATCGTGTTATCCATATTCACGAGGGCAGGGTTGGTGGGACCGAGGTCAATGCGCACCCCGTATCGGCCGAAACTCTTGAGTGGTAAGGCGCAAAGCCGGTGGAGTGGTGAAGAGAACCTTTAACAAAGAAATTATTCGAACGATCACCCGTTCATGGGGTCGTTTTCTCGCCATTGCCGCCATCGTTGCTCTCGGTACTGGTTTTTATGCGGGTCTTCGCATGACGGCTCCCGACATGCGAATTGCCGCCGATATCTTCTACGATGGTACCGCGTTGTCGGATCTGCGTGTGTTGTCGACCTTTGGTCTGTCCGATGCTGATATCGACATGCTTCGCGGTGTCGAAGGCGTTGAGGCGGTGATGCCGGCGTATGAAACCGACGTGATGGCGACGATCAACAAAGAACAGTACGCCATTCGCGTGCATTCGCTCGATACCGCTTCGGCACAGGCCAGTAATACGAGCGATGGAGTGCATGCTCAATCCGATGATTTAAACTATCTCAATCGACCTCTGCTCGTTGAAGGGTCGTGGCCGACCCGTAAGGGCGAGTGCGTCATCTCAGCTGATCGGGTCATGAATACCCCGACGACAATTGGCGATCGAATCGAAATCACCGAAGGTACCCAAAATGTCGATGAGGTGCTTGCGACGCGTACGTACACCGTGGTGGGCTACGTGCACTCGTCCTATTACGCCGCTTCGGCAAACATGGGATCGACGACGCTTGGCAGCGGGGTGCTGCAGCAGTTCATGTACGTGCCTGAAAGCGATTTTTCGCATGATTTGCCCTATGCGGAAGCGTTTTTGACCGTGAAGGGGGCTGCCGACGAAGCTTCTTCGAGTGCTGCTTATAGGCAGACGGTTGCCGTTGTCAAACAGCGTCTCGACGATGCGGCACCGTCGCGCGAACGGGCACGTCAAAATGAAGTAAAACAAGAAGCGAAAGACGAGCTCGATCGCAATCGCTCTGATTTTGAACGCGAACGAACCGACGCACAGACTCAGCTCGACGAGGCGAAGGCAAAGCTTGATGATGGGAAAGCACAGCTTGCCAACGCTCAGATAAAGCTTGACGATGCTGCGGCGACGATTGCCTCAAGCGAGGCGAGTGTGGCTTCGGGCCAGGTTGAATACGACAACGGTGTGGCGCAGTTGGCCGGACAGCGGACATCGGCTGAGTCTCAGTTGTCAGATGCCTCCGCTCAGCTTGCGGAAAAACAGTCACAGATCAATGAAGCCGATGCGTCCTTGGCCCAGGGGGAGTTATTGCTGCAGGAAGGGTGGAGTCAGTGGCAGGCAGGCGTTGATCAAGTGCAGGTTGGATTGGCCCAGCTTGCACTGATGGATCCCGCTTCGCCTGAATACGCAGCTCTCAAGGTTCGCATCGAAGGGCAACAAGCTGCACTCGATGCGACCAAGCAGCAACTCGATGTGCAACAGGCGACAATCGATGCGCAAAAAGCTCAGCTCGGTGAGGCTCACGCGCAACTTTCAGGTGCTTGGGCTCAATACGACATACAGAAGCAGCAGGTGTATAGCCAGCTCTCTGCTGCGCAGGCAACGCTTGACCACGCCGGATCTCAGCTGGAAAACGGGCGGACTGAACTCGCTCGGGGGCGCACGGCGCTCGCGGATGGCCGTGCTGAGCTTGCGCGCAAAACTCAGGAATACACCGACGGTCTCGACGAATACCAACGCAATAAAGCTGAGGCGGATCAGAAATTTGCCGATGCCGAAAAAGAGCTTGTCGATGCCCAAAACAAGATAGACGACATCGAGGAGCCGACCTGGTATGTGATGGATCGTAGCAAAAATTACGGTGTTGAAAGCTTCGACGCTGACGCGGGC
The DNA here is from genome assembly GCA_036651575.1 of Raoultibacter sp. Lineage (GTDB taxonomy): Bacteria > Actinomycetota > Coriobacteriia > Coriobacteriales > Eggerthellaceae > JAVWGW01. Next base: position 9,715 of record JAVVXN010000006.1, read on the forward strand.
CGGGTCGATAGCATAGCCCAGGTATTTCCCTTCATCTTCTTTTTGGTGGCGGCTTTAGTGGCGCTGACGACGATGACGCGTATGGTTGAAGAGGAGCGCGGTCTTATCGGAACGTACAAAGCGCTTGGTTACAGTCGCGCGCGCATCACCTCAAAATATCTCATTTACGCTGCTGCCGCGAGCGCGATTGGCGGCATCATAGGCATCGCTGTCTTCTCGCAAATTCTTCCCATGGTCATCTTTAAAGCTTACGTGATTATCTACGCGGTGCCCGCGGGCCCCCACCCCCTTGACCCGGGAATTGCGGGACTTGCTTTTGGACTTGGCGTCGGGGTGACGCTCGTTGCTACAGGGGCGGCAGCGGGCGCTACCCTGCGCGAGCAGCCTGCGGCTCTTATGCTTCCGCGTGCGCCCAAGGCGGGCAAGCGTATCCTGCTCGAACGGATCCGTCCGCTGTGGCGCCATATGTCCTTCTCGTGGAAGGTGACGTTCCGCAATATCTTTCGGTATAAGAAACGTTTCATCATGACGGTGATCGGTATTGCGGGTTGTACGGCGCTGCTGCTAACGGGCTTAGGCCTCCACGATGCCATCAATGACATCATCGTCAAACAATATGGTGAAATTACCAAATACAACGTAATGATCAGTTTAAAAGACGATATTTCTCCCGAGTCTCTCGATCGTGTCGATGCGATCATCGATGATAAAGAAGTGATTTCGTCGTCTACCGTATCGACGCGATCGAATATGCTAGCTTCGACTTTTGGCCACGGTGAAGTGGGATTGCAGGTGATCGCTCCTCAGGATGGCGCAGCACTGTCGGAGTTCATCACGATGAGAGATCGGACGAGCAAAGAGGTATTTTCCCTCAAAGGGGATGCGGTTATCGTGACCGAGAAACTTGCCACAAAATTGGGCGTTTCGGCGGGTGATACGTTCAAGCTGTTTGAACAGGATGCAATCGGTAACGCAAAGGGGGAGGGATACACCTTCACGGTCAGCAATGTCGCCGAAAACTATATCAATAACTATATCTATCTGATGCCGCAACACTATACCGAGGTGACCGGAAAAACATTGACCGATACGGTAATTTTTGCCGTCTGCTCAGAGGATCATGATAAGCGGGTTGCATTCAGCGATGACCTTCGTGCTATCGATGGGGTGAAGACGGTTGCCTACAACGATGAAACCATCGAGTCATATCAAAAGATGCTTTCCAGCGTGAATATGATTGTTGTTGTGCTGGTGGTTGCGGCTGCGGCGCTTGCTTTTATCGTGCTGTATAATTTAACGAACATCAACATTACCGAAAGACAGCGTGAAATCGCGACGATTAAGGTGCTTGGGTTTACCCCCCACGAGGTTAACGCCTACATCTATCGCGAAACGATTCTGCTCACGCTGATCGGGTGCGCGGTGGGGTTGATTTTCGGCGTCTTTATGGAGGCGTTTGTCGTTACCACTGCAGAGGTTGATCAGGTTATGTTTGGCCGCGTTATCCACGTCTTGAGCTTTGTGGGGGCGTTTGTGTGGACGCTTCTATTCTCCATTCTTGTCACCATCTTCATGCGCCACAAGCTGGACAAGATCGATATGGTTGAGAGCTTGAAGGCAAACGAATAAAAAAGGGCGTCGCACAGAGGTAAAGGTTTAAGTTCGGAGGAGCTTCACGTAAAATTGCACCCGTAAAATCTGCGGGGTCTGGACAAACGACAAACGTTGTTCGACGGGGAACCCGCAATAAAAGCGCCCCTCAAGCGCAGGGATTCCGGCACGTTTAGTTGTGTGCATGTCGTGTGCGCGGCAAGGGTATAAAATAAATCTTGCGCTCGTTCCCTTATCCCTTTATAATTCTCGGTTGCGTCTCGTGTTGTATGGATACACCCGGGCGCGTGGAAACTCGGAGTCGTAAATGCCCAGCCTCCCAAAGTGCATTAAGCGGCGATCGAGACCACACAAAGGTAAAGGGTTTTTCGGGTGTGTTGAATAGATTTGAAGCGCTTCGATTTGAACGGGTGGGGTTTTCCTCGCCGGAACGAAGAAGGAAGCATGAAATCTTGACGGTGCACAGGAAAAAACCGGAGAAAGGAAAGAAATGGGAGTAAAACAGTACAAGCCGACAAGTCCCGGTAGGCGTTTTCAGACGGTTTCGGATTTTGCCGAAATCACGCGCTCTACCCCGGAAAAGTCGCTGTTGGCACCGTTGCCGCAAAAGGCCGGTCGCAACAACAACGGTCGTATCACCACCCGTCACCAAGGCGGTGGCAATAAGCGTCGTTATCGTATCATCGATTTCAAGCGCAACAAAGATGGCATTCCTGCCAAGGTTGCAACGATCGAATACGATCCGAACCGTTCTTCTCGTATCGCTTTGCTCCACTATCTCGATGGCGAAAAGCGCTACATTTTGCATCCCAAGGGTCTCAAGGTAGGCGACATGGTTATGAGCGGCAAAGAAGCCGATATCAAGCCGGGTAACACGCTTCCTCTTTCATCCATTCCCGTTGGTACGCTTGTCCACGCAGTCGAGTTGCAGCCCGGTCGCGGCGCCGCAATCGCTCGTTCTGCCGGTACGAGCATCCAGCTTATGGGCAAGGAAGGCGATTACGCGATTTTGCGTATGCCCTCTTCCGAAATGCGTCGCGTGCTTGTTACCTGTCGTGCCACCATCGGTGAGGTCGGCAATTCCGAACACGGCAACATCAAGGTCGGCAAAGCGGGACGCAACCGCTGGAAGGGCATCCGTCCCTCCGTTCGCGGTACGGTTATGAACCCGGTCGATCACCCGCACGGCGGCGGCGAAGGCAGAAACAAATCTGCCGGTCGTCATCCGGTTACCCCGTGGGGCGTGCCTACGAAAGGTCATCGTACCCGCAACAAGAAGAAGGCTTCAAGCCGCTTGATTATCCGCCGTCGCAAGAAGTAGCGCATAAGCGTTAAGGAGTAGAAGTGAGTAGAAGTTTGAAAAAAGGTCCTTTCGTTGAACCGCGTCTTCTCGAGCGTATCGAGACGATGAATGCGGCTGGCGAAAAGAACGTTATCAAGACCTGGTCTCGCGCGAGCACCATCTTCCCGGAAATGGTGGGACACACCATTGCCGTGCATGATGGCCGTAAGCACGTACCGGTATATGTAACCGAATCAATGGTTGGTCACAAGCTTGGGGAATTTGCGCCTTCGCGCACGTTCCGTGGGCACACGGCCGCCTCGAAGAAATAGGAGGGGTGACACATGGAAGCTAAAGCATCTGCACGTTATGTGCGCGTTTCGCCCCGGAAGGCACGCATCGTTATCGATCTCGTTCGCGGCAAGTCCGTCATACGTGCTCGTGAGATCTTGCAATTCTGCGATCGCGATGTTGCTGAAATCGTCTTAAAGACCTTGAATTCCGCTATCGCCAATGCAGAAAGCCTGCATCACGTGAATCCGGAATCCCTGATCATCAAGACCACGTACGCCGATGAAGGCCCAACCATGAAGCGCATGCGTCCTCGCGCCAAGGGTTCTGCGTCTCGCATCCGTAAGCGTACTTGTCATATTACCGTTATCGTCGCAACGCGAGAGGAGGCATAACAACTCATGGGTCAGAAAGTAAATCCTACCGGGTTCCGTCTCGGCATCACCGAAGATTGGCGTAGCCGTTGGTACGCCGACAAAGACTATGCGAAGCACCTTGAGAACGACCTGGCTATCCGCAAGTTTTTGAAGACCTATCTTGTCCGTGCCGCCGTCTCCAAAGTGGAAATCGAGCGCGCCGGTGACAAGATCAAAGTCATCATCACCACGGCTCGTCCGGGTGTTGTTATCGGCAAGAAAGGCGCTGAAATCGATACGCTTCGCAAGAAGCTTACCGGGGTCGCTAATGGCGTCGTTTCCGTCGAAGTAATCGAGGTTAAGCGTCCTGAACTCGACGCCAACCTGATTGCGCAAAGCGTTGCAGAGCAGCTTGAAGGTCGCGTGGCTTTCCGTCGCGCCATGCGTAAAGCTGTTCAGTCTGCACGCAAGAGCGGTGCTCAGGGTATTCGTATCCAGTGTGCCGGTCGTTTGGGTGGCGCTGAAATGAGCCGCCGCGAATGGTATCGCGAAGGTCGTGTGCCGCTGCACACCCTGCGCGCCAAGATCGATTACGGCTTCTGCACCGCTGCCACCACGATGGGTTCCATCGGTGTGCAGGTGTGGGTGTATCACGGTGAAGTGCTCCCCGGCCAGAAGGCTCCCGAGCCCGCGCTGGAAGGCAACTCTCGCCCCAGCCGTCCTCGCCGCAATGACCGCAATGAGAGGGGGGCAAAGTAAATGTTAAGTCCTAAGCGCGTTAAGCATCGTAAGGTGCAGCGTGGTTCTATGAAGGGCTCCGCTAAAGGTGGTACTCGTTTGAACCACGGCACGTATGGCATTCAGGCTTTGCAGCCTGCGTGGATCACCAACCGCCAAATTGAAGCTGCTCGTATCGCCATGACCCGTTTCATGAAGCGCGACGGTAAAGTTTGGATCACGATTTTCCCTGATAAGCCGATTACCCAAAAGCCTGCTGAAACCCGCATGGGTTCTGGTAAAGGTAACCCCGAGTCTTGGGTTGCCGTGGTCAAGCCCGGTCGTATCATGTTTGAGATCGACGGTGTTGACGAGGCAACTGCGAAGGAAGCTTTGCGTTTGGCAGTCAACAAATTGCCCATCAAGTGCAAGATTGTTTCTCGCGAAACGGAAGGGCAGGAATAAATGAAGGCAGCAGAAATCCGCGAACTTTCGGCTGATGATTTGCAGTCGAAGTTGAAAGAAGCCCGCGCAGAGCTTTTCAACCTGCGTTTCCAGATGGCTACGAGCCAGCTTGATAACACCGCTCGTGTCAATCAGGTAAAAAAAGATATCGCCCGTGTCCAAACTGAGATGCGCGCTCGCGAACTAAGCGCCAAATAGCGAACTGTTAGGAAGGTTGAGAATAAATGAGTGAGATCCGTAATTCTCGCAAGGTTCGCCAAGGCGTCGTGGTAAGCGCGGCTGGCGACAAAACCTGCGTAGTACAAGTTAAAGAACGTAAGCCGCACCCCGTGTACGGCAAAATGATGACGAGCACTGAAAAACTCCATGCCCATGACGAGAACAATGAAGCTGGTGTCGGTGATACCGTACGCATCATGGAGACCCGTCCGCTGTCAAAAATGAAGCGCTGGCGTCTTGTTCAGATCATCGAAAAGGCCAAATAGTTTGCTTTCGCAGACTATTCTGAAGAGTAAAGAGAGGTTCAGGCAATGATTCAGATGCAATCCCAGCTCGCAGTGGCCGACAACTCTGGCGCTCGCAAGGTGCAATGCATCAAGGTCCTCGGCGGCTCTAAGCGCCGTTATGCGGGCCTCGGTGACGTCATCATTTGCAGCGTTAAAGAAGCGGCACCGAACGCCAACGTTAAAAAAGGCGAGGTCGTGCGCTGCGTAGTCGTTCGTGTGAAAAAAGAACTCCGTCGCAATGACGGCAGCTACATCAAGTTCGATCAGAACGCTTGCGTGCTTATCGACAACGCTGGAGCTCCCCGCGGCACCCGTATCTTCGGGCCCGTCGCTCGTGAACTGCGTGACAAGAAATATATGAAGATCGTGTCTCTGGCACCGGAAACTTTGTAGGGGGTGTAACAGATGGCAAAGATGAATATCAAAACCGGCGATAAGGTCAAAGTTCTCACCGGCAAAGATAAGGGTAAAGAATCCGTAGTCTTGCGTGCTTTTCCCGAACAGCAGCGCCTGATCGTGGAAAAGGTGAATGTTGCTAAAAAGGCGCTTCGTCCGACTCAGCAAAACCCGCAGGGTGGAATCACGAGTATCGAAGCTCCTATCCATGTTTCTAACGTGGCCGTAATTTGCCCGAGCTGCAAAAAAGCAACTCGTATCAGCATTAATCGTGAAAGTGGCAAAAAAGTTCGCGTTTGCAAGAAATGTGGCAAGTCAATCGACTAAAGTATCTCAAGGTGCTTATGGCACCTTGTTGTGCTTGGTATAACTATGACCCTCGCCGAAAGCGGCGGGGGACGCAGGGTCAGAAATCCTGTGTTTAATTCATCGAAGAGAGGAAATAAGATACATGACTACCCCTCGTTTGAAAGAGAAATATCTTAACGAGATCGTCCCAGCTCTGAAAGAGAATCTGGCACTTGACAACATCAACAAGGCACCCCGTCTTGAGAAGATCGTTGTGAACATGGGTGTTGGCGGAGCTGCTTCAGACGCTAAAATGCTCGATGCAGCTATCAAGGATATGCGCATCATCACCGGTCAGCAGCCGGCTACGACGCGCGCTAAGAAGTCCATTGCGGGCTTTCATATCCGCGAAGGTCAGGCCATTGGTTGTAAGGTAACCCTGCGCGGCGACCGTATGTGGGAATTCCTCGATCGCCTGCTGGCAACCGCTCTTCCGCGTGTCCGCGACTTCCGCGGTATCCCGGCTACGAGCTTCGATGGTCGCGGCAACTACACGATGGGCGTTACCGAGCAGCTTATTTTCTCGGAAATCGAATATGATAAAATCGACCGCACCCGCGGTATGGACATTACCTTCGTAACCACCGCTGACAACAACGCGGATGCCAAGGCCCTGTTGGACCTGCTTGGCTTCCCGTTCAAGAATTAAGCAACTCCACTCAACTGAGTGAGTTATAAGAAAGAAGGATTTGAATGGCTAAAAAATCGATGATCGCCAAAGCTAAGCGCGAGCCGAAGTTTTCTACGCGCCAGCACAGCCGCTGCACTCGCTGTGGACGCCCTCATGCGTTTTACCGCAAGTTCGGTCTGTGCCGTATCTGCCTTCGCGAATTAGCGAACAGAGGCGAACTTCCCGGCGTGACCAAGTCTTCCTGGTAAGCCGACCCGGAATCTGTTTGATCACGTTAGGTGTGTCGTTAATCAAGGCGTCGATGCTAAGGGCATCGATCGAACCAGCTTTTCGGCTCATCACGATCCAAAGGAGAAACAATGAGCATGAACGACCCTATTGCAGATATGCTTACGCGTGTGCGTAATGCTAATTCTGCAGGCAAGGCGACGGTTTCTATGCCGTCGAGCAAAAAACTTGTCGAGATCGCCCGCATAATGCTTGAAGAGGGCTATATCTCAAGCTATGAAATTGTTGCGGCCGATCCGCGCGACACGCTTGAGCTCGTGTTGAAGTACGGTGAAAAGAAAGACCGTACCATTCGCGGTATTAAGCGTATTTCTAAACCCGGCCTGCGTATCTATGCGGGTAAAGACGAACTTCCCCGTGTTTTGGGTGGTTTGGGTACTGCAATCATTTCGACAAGCCGCGGCGTTATGGCCGACCGCGACGCCCGTAAAGCTGGCGTTGGCGGCGAAGTCATCGCTTACATTTGGTAGGAAAGGAAGGGATTTAACATGTCACGTATTGGCAAACAACCCATCGCCATTCCTGCTGGTGTCGATATTACGATCGATGGCAATACCGTCACCGTCAAGGGAGCTAAGGGCGAATTGACTCGCAGCTTTCCCGAGATGATGACGATTAAGCAAGAAGGCGAAGAGATCATTGTTGAGCGTCCCGATGATAGCCGTGAAGCGAAGAGCTTCCATGGCCTCACGCGTACGCTGATCAGCAACATGGTTGAAGGCGTATCCAGCGGCTACTCTAAAAAGCTGCAATTGGTTGGCGTCGGTTATCGTGCTGCTCTCAATGGTAAGAACTTGGAGCTGCAGCTTGGCTTTTCTCATCCCGTTGTGGTAGAGCCTGCCGGTTCTATTGCGTTCGAAGTGCCGACCCAGACCGAAATCATCGTTTCTGGCATCAGCAAAGAAGAAGTCGGTCAGGTAGCTGCTAATATTCGTAAATGGCGCAAGCCTGAGCCTTACAAGGGCAAAGGTATCCGCTATGAAGGCGAAATGGTTCGTCGCAAGCTCGGTAAGGCTGCGAAGTCCGACTAGGCGCATATCTGATTTGAGACTGAAGGGATAGAAGATGAAGAAACTTCAAGCAAAACAAGCTGGCTTGCGCCGTCGCCACACTCGTGTTCGCGGTAAAATTTCCGGTACGCCGGCCCGCCCGCGTCTGTGCGTAACCCGCTCAAACGCCAATATGTACGTTCAGGTTATTGATGATGTTGCAGGCAAGACGCTCTGCGCTGTTTCGACGTTGGCTCCGGAATTTAAGGCAACCAACAAAAACGGCGCAACGGTCGAAGGTGCTGCGGCTCTCGGTGAATTGATCGGCAGTAAAGCGAAGGAATCCGGAGTCACGGAAGTTGTGTTCGACCGTGGCGGCAACCTGTATCACGGGCGTATCAAGGCTGTTGCCGACGCTGCCCGCGAATCAGGCCTGAAATTTTAGGAGAGGGTTGGGTTTATGGCTCGCAAACAAGAAAACCAGACAGCAGTTCCTGAAATTCAGGAACGTGTGGTCTACATCAACCGCGTTTCCAAGGTAGTCAAGGGCGGCCGTCGTTTCGCTCTGACCGCTTTGGTTGTCGTCGGTGACGGTAAAGGTCGTGTCGGCGTAGGAATGGGCAAGTCCCAGGAAGTGCCGATCGCTATCAAAAAGGGCATCGAAGATGCTAAGAAAAACATGTTCACGGTTTCTCTGACTAAAGAGAACACGCTTCCCCATGAAACCATCGGCATCTACGGTGCTGGTCGCGTCATGATGAAGCCGGCTACTCCTGGTACTGGCGTTATCGCCGGTGGCCCGGTTCGTGCCGTCATGGAATTGGCTGGCGTCACCGACGTTCTGACCAAGTCTTTGGGCACCGACAACGCCATGAACATCGTGAAGGCTGCCGCTGAAGGCCTGCGCAACCTGCAGAGCCCTGAGCAAGTTTCCGCCCGTCGTGGCCTCTCGATTTCTGAGATTTACGGCTGGAAGGAGAAGAAATAATGGCTGAAGGTAAAAAGACGCTCCACGTTACCCAGGTGAAAAGCGCTATTGCCTGTCCGGGTGATCAGGGTGCAACTCTGAAGGCTTTGGGTCTCGGCAAGATTAACCGCAGTGTCGACCATGTCGATAACCCTTGCGTTCGTGGTATGATTTTCAAGGTCAAGCACCTTGTCCAGGTCGAAGAGACCAAATAACTGTTAGAATCTTCAAGGCGGCCCATAGTGCCGCCTTGAATCATAAAGAAGTTAGCTGGCGGCGAGCTGCCAGCACCGGAGGAGAAAATCATCCTCTGTAGTCTTGCGAAGAAGGAGAATTACCCATGGAATTAAAAGATCTCACCCCTGCAGCAGGTTCCACAAAGGCTCGTAAGCGCGTTGGCCGCGGTCCTGCTTCCGGTACTGGCAAAACATCCGGTCGTGGCTATAACGGTCAGAAATCCCGTGCTGGTGGCACCAAGGGTGCTGGTTTCGAAGGCGGTCAGACTCCTCTGGCTCGTCGTCTCCCCAAATTGCCCGGTTTCCGCAATTTTAATCGCGTGGAGTATGTCCCGGTCAACGTTGGCCGTCTTGAAGCAAATTATGCAGCAGGCGAAGTCGTCGACGGTGAAAGCTTGAAGGCTAAGGGTCTCATCAAGCATTCCGACGCGTTGGTTAAGGTTCTCGGCGATGGTGAATTGACGAAATCTTTGACGATTAAAGTTGATAAAGTTTCTGCTTCTGCTCAGGCGAAGATCGAAGCAGCTGGAGGAAAGGTCGAAGTGCCTTGCTAACCTCAGTCATTGACGCATTCAAAGTTCCGGAGCTGCGTAACAAGATCTTGTTTACGCTGGCCATCCTGGCGCTTTATCGCTTCGGTGCCTATATTCCGGTTCCTGGTATTCCTTTCAAGGAGTTTGCGGCTTCATTTGCTGACTCGGGCGTCTCGATGACGATGCTCGACCTGTTTACCGGTGGTGCTCTTTCGCACTTCTCGGTATTTTCGCTCGGTATCATGCCCTACATCACCGCATCGATTATCATGCAGTTGATGCAAGGTGTCATTCCGGCCGTCGGTCGTTGGGCAAAGGAAGGCGACGCAGGCCGTAAGAAGATTACGCAAGTCACGCGTTATTTGACGCTGGGCTTAGGTCTTATCAACGCGGTCGGTTATTTGTTCCTGTTTAAGTCGGCACAGTATGGTGTCGTCTTTAGCACGGCAATTCCTGAAATCGTGACCGATATCTTGATCGTCTTCACCCTGGTTGCGGGCACCGCTTTTATCATGTGGATGGGCGAGTTGATCACTCAGCGCGGTATCGGCAACGGTATGTCGTTGATCATCTTTGTCTCCATCGTCAGTCGTGTTCCTTCGGCGATTTTCTCTTCGATCAATCTGCAGGCCGATATCGGTATGGGTATCGCGGTCACACTTCTGATCATTGCGATCGTACTTATCTGCATCCCGCTGATCATTTTTGTTGAACGCGCACAGCGTCGTATTCCGGTCAGCTATGCGAAGCGGGTGCAGGGACGCAAAATGATGGGTGGTCAATCAACCTATATTCCGTTGAAGGTTAATGCTGCTGGCGTTATTCCGATCATCTTCGCGAGTTGTATCATTTACTTTCCCGCGCAGATTGCGGCACTCTTCAACATCGAGTGGTTGACCAATGCGGCCAATGCGATTTCTTCAGGTTGGATTAACTGGATTTTGACGCTGGTGCTCATCGTGTTCTTTGCGTACTTCTACACATCGATGGTGTTCAACCCTCAGGAAACAGCCGACAACCTACGCAAGCAGGGCGGGTTTGTTCCTGGCGTGCGCCCCGGTTCGGCTACGGTGACCTACATCAAGAATGTTTTGAACCGCGTTACGCTTCCGGGTGCTATCTTTATTGCACTGATTGCGGTTGTTCCGTCAATCGTGTTCTTCTTCACGAACAATCAGTTGATTCAGGCCTTCGGCGGTACGTCGATTCTCATTATGATCGGTGTTGCGCTCGACACCATGAGTAAGGTTGAGTCGCAGTTGAAGATGCACAACTACGACGGATTTTTTAAGTAAATACTAACTGCAAGCGGCATCTTGCGGTTCAAAGAAAGCTTCCCCTCGTTTGCGTACGTAAGTACGCGCACTTCGGGGAAGTTTTCTTTTCTCCGCCTCCGCAATCTGTTTGCTTGCAGCGTATTTCTTTTAAAAAATTCTTCAACGTGGGAGTTGCATTTGTCCTTCAAAAACAGTCTTCCTTCGGTTGCATACGTAGATACGCGCCCTTCAGGAAGGCCGTTTTTTCGTGTCAATCTTGCTCGCTTGTCGCGGGTTTCTTTGAAGAACTCGGTCACCCGGGTGATTGCTCGTTCGCTAGGGTAGTAGCGGGTTGTATGCAATGGGTTGTGCGGTGGCCTTCTTGTGGCGGGAAAAGGGCATGTATCGGGGAAATTTTCCCTATACGCCAAGGTCGTTCACCTTGCAATAAAAAAGCTCGCAGCGATTATGCTGCGAGCTTTTGTTCGTGCTACGCTTTCGTTTGGTACACAGGAGCGCTGCGCTAGATCATTTCCATCTGGGCAAGGGTTGAAGTGTACCAGTGGTTTGCGTTCGGCGGACAGTACTTAAGGGCCGCCGCATAGGTGATGGTCGATCCGTAGCCACGTGCAAGGCCGCGCACGTGAGCGTCGATGGCTTCTTCCCAGCTGTCCCAGTCTATCTGTCCCCAACCCCAGGCGTTGTGGGAGCGGAAACAGTGAAGACCTTTGGAGCTTTCGGTGTTAGAGATGGCGGGTGACCAGCGGGGATCGACACCGTAATCCCATGCAGCCGAGGCGAAGGTTTTGCCTTGTCCGGCAAGAGGGGATCCTGCAAGATAGGTGTCGATACGTCCCGTCCATTCATTTACGAAGGCAATTTTATCGGCATTCCAATCCACATCGCTGGGGCCGACACTGCTCGACGCGGGAACTGCTTCAATTTTACTCGCTTCATTTTTTGCTTTTTCAGCCTCTGCTTGTTCCTGAGCTGCTTTCATGGCAGCTTCGACCTGTGCTGCTTGAGCCGCCGCTTCAGCGAGTGCTTTTTGGTGGGCTGCTTCCCGAGCCGCTTGAGCGTTTGTCAGGGCTTGTTCGGCATCTTTTTTTTGTGTGTCGGCTTCTGATTTTGCATTCGTGAGGTCTTGCTTCGTGGTTTCAAGATCGTCACGCAGTGATTTTGTGCGATTCATTTCATCGATGTTGCTTTGCTGAATCAGGCCGAGATATTCAACGGTCGTCAGAAACTCATCGAGGTCTTGTGAGTCAAGAAGCATATTGACCAGGGAAAATCCTTCTTGTTGGAACTTGTACAAAGATTTCATCGCGTGGGCGCTTTTCTCCCGTTGACCGGGTAGTTGTGCCTGGACGGTTGCAATGTGATCTTCGTTTTCGTTGATCTTTTCCTGGAGGGCCTCTGTCTTCTTGGTGGCTTCGTCGTAGGCCGCCGCCGTTTTTTCAACTTCTTTTTGAAGGTCGTTTGGTGTGGCGTCAATGTTGTCTGTTGTGGCCGTCGCGGTGGTCGGCATGCATACGATGCTTCCGAAAACCAGCGAGAGCGCAACAACTAAGGGTAGCCAAGCGCTTCGATTCAATATGTTCATACAACTCCCGGGCGGTGCGAACCTCTATGTGAGGCTCCAAACGTTGTCGGTAGTCTCACACATGAACCTGTGCGTGTCGGATGCGCAGGGCTTTTCGATAACCGAGCACCTGATGGTGGGCTATCTTGCCGGGCTCATTCGTCGACGCAACCGCCAGATTGGTTATTTCTTCCGGTACGATTAAGTGCGGCTGCTTATTATAATGGATACGCGTTTTAAGGGCACGCACGCCTCCACAGTTTGGGCATAACACCAGGCAGGATGGAAGGGGAATCGGCCTTGTTCTCAGCAATCGCCCGAGAGGATCGTATTTTGTTCGCTCTTGATAGGTGGGATTGACGAATCTATCGGAGGGGCGATGGAAAGCGGGTTTGCTGCTTTTTGACGGGAAACGGAGAAGTTGTCCAAAAGAGCACTTTCTTTCAAGCGAATGGTAGAATGAATCCCGCTGCGCTTCGGGTTCGCATTTTCTTGTGCTTTACAAGGGGGTGTCTGTTTTCCTGTGGCGTATAAGACAAAGTGAGATGCGGCATCATCGGCCGCAACGTCTCGGAAAGAGCGCGTGGCATCATCAGCTGCGTTGCCGGAAAGAGGAAGACATCATGTCCAAAGGAACCTACTCGTTTACCACCCCCATTTACTACGTCAATGCAGCTCCGCACTTAGGTACTGCCTACACGACGATTGCCGCCGATACCGTGGCGCGCTATCAGCGCATGAATGACTACGATGTCGCTTTCGTCACGGGTCTTGACGAACACGGCCAAAAAGTTGCCGAAGTTGCTGAGCGTAACGGGATGACCCCTCAAGCGTGGTGTGATTCCATGGAACTTCCTTTCCGTGACGTATGGAATATGCTCGATATCACCTATACCGATTTCGTTCGCACGACCGAGCCGCGTCATGCGCGTACCGTGCAGAAATTCTGGACCGAACTTTATGAAAAGGGTTGCTTGTACAAGGGCGCCTACGAGGGCTGGTACTGCGTGCATGAGGAAACCTACTACGCGGAAAGTGACTTGGAAAAAAACGACGAAGATGAATTTATCTGTCCCGACTGCAAGCGTCCGGTGCGCCGCGCTTCCGGTGAGGAAAACTGGTTTTTCAAGTTGTCGGAATATCAGGATAAACTGCTTGCGTTCTATGAGGAAAACCCCGACTTCATCCGTCCGGAGACGCGCAAAAATGAAATCGTGTCTTTTGTGAAAGGCGGATTGCAAGATCTTTCCATTTCGCGTTCCACCTTTGACTGGGGCGTTCCGCTGCCCTTCGACGAGGGGCATGTGGCCTACGTGTGGGCCGACGCACTTTTGGCCTACCTGACCGGTATCGGCTACGGAGATCCTGATCGTCCGGGTGAATTCGAGCAGCGTTGGCCGATGCAGTACCATTTTGTCGGCAAAGACATCACCCGTTTTCATTGCGTGATATGGCCGGCCATGCTCATGGCGGCCGATATGGCGATTCCTCATACTGTTTTCGGCCATGGTTTCTTATTGACCAAGGGTGAAAAGATGTCGAAGTCGAAGGGTAATGCCCTTAAGCCTGAAGATCTGGTACGGGTGTTTGGGGTCGATGCGTATCGCTACTACTTTATGAGCGACGTGCAGTTCGGTCACGATGGCTCTATTTCCATTGAGCGCATGGTGCAGGTTTACAATGCTGATTTGGCTAACACTTGGGGCAACCTTTGCTCTCGTGTCTTTAACATGACGGGTAAGTATTTCGAGGGATTCGTTCCTGCTGCGCCGGCAATGGCTGCGCAAAACCCCCTGCGCGACATTTCCGATACGCTGTATGGTGAATACGATGCCGCCTTGGGAGCGGTTGATTTTTCCGCTGCGACGGCTGCCGTTCAAAAACTTGCAAGCCGGGTGAATCTGTATGTGGAAGATTCCGCTCCCTGGAATTTAGCAAAATCAGAAGAGACAGCCGACGAATTGGCTGCCGTAATCTACAACGCGCTCGAGGCTATTCGTATTATTGCGTTGTATATGGCACCGTTTATGCCCAGGACGTCGACTGAGGTTTTCCGTCGCTTGTCTCTCGGTGATATCACGGCCATAACCGACATCGAAGCCGCAACGCAATGGGGTGGTCTTCCGGTTGGCAATGCGGTCGAAACGGGAGATCCGCTGTTCCCGCGTCTTGATGCTGCAGCAATTGATCTCGATATCGCCTAGCATGGAAGATCAAATTCACAGCGAAGAAGAACGCCCCGTGTTTCGAGATGCGTGCTTCCGGATGAAGAAGAAGGGCAAACTGCGTTTTGTGGAGCCTCCGCTGTTTTCTTCGGAGGTTCGTATTGCCGACACGCACGCGCATCTCGATTTGCTTGAAAGTGCGCCTTTGTCTCTGGCGCGCTGTGCAGTGTATGGGGTCGGTTTTGTGGTCGCGATGGCTGACATCTCCGAAAACCCTGCTCTTACGTTTGACCATCTTGATGCGTGGTACAGGGAAGCAGATGTCGTCCTTCCCGAACTTGTGGCCGCCACCGTTGCGTGCATTGCTGAAGAAAAGGGCTCCGAAGCCGCTGGCGTGTTTGCGCTCCAGCACCCGTCCTCGGTGCTACCGCACGTGCGCATTGCTATCGGGTGTCACCCTCACAATGCGAAAGACTACAACGATGCACTCGAGGCCGATCTGCTCGCCCGCCTCCATGATCCCCGCGTGTGCGCCATCGGTGAAGTGGGACTTGATTATCATTATGATTTTTCTCCACGCGAGGTACAGCGCGCCGTGTTTCGTCGTCAGATCAAGCTTGCCCACGAGACGGGTCTACCTCTGATTCTTCATTTACGTGAGGCTCACGAAGAAGCGTTTGCGATTATGGAGCAGGAGGGATTTCCCGAAAAAGGAGTGCTGCTGCACTGTTTTAACCTCGATGCTCGGGCGCTTAAGCCCTGGGTTGATGCGGGATGTTTTATTGCGATTGGCGGTCCTGTTACTTTTAAGAAGAGCGATTACGTGCGTGAAGCGGTTTCTCTTGTCGCACGCAACCGGTTGCTGACTGAAACGGATTCTCCCTATATGACGCCCGAACCCCTGCGTGGTATGGAGTGTGGCCCCGAACACACTATTTTTACCGCGGCAGCTTTGTCTGACGCGTATGGCTGCTCCGATGAGCACGCACGCACGGCATTTTTGCAGGACATCTATCAGGGTGCCCTCGATCTTTTGGATAGGGAGCCCACGGTATGGCAACGAAACATTTGATAATCTGCGGTTCTCCGCGCGAGAAAGGGCGAAGCTCCCTGGTTGCTTCGCAGCTGTATACGCACGTGGTAAGTGTCGAGCCCTCAGCGTCAATCGCGGTATTTTGCGTCTGCGATCATACGGTCGAGCCCTGTATCGCCTGCGATGCGTGCAAAAAAGATTACGCCTGTATCATCGATGACGACATGCAGCTTTTGTATGAACTACTCGATACCGCCGATCAAATTCACGTGGTTTCTCCCGTTTATTTCGCAGGTCCTCCTGCGCAACTCAAGGCGATCCTCGATCGGATGCAACCTTATTTTTGGGAAAATGTTCGCGCGCAGCCGAAGCGTTTCGCCGAACTGTATGTGGTGGGGGAGGGCAATGATCCTCACGGCTTCGAGCCGCTGGTGGGCTGTGTGCGTTCGGCGCTTTCCGTGGCAGGCTTCTCCCTTGATGCGGTACATAATCTGGTGGGGCACGTTCCCGACCCCCTTGCGGCGGGTTTCTCGGGAGATACTTCGGGAATTGTTATTGACAGAAACTGCTTCGGGAAAGGAGCAGACGATGTCTAAACTTTCGCCTTTGGCTTCGGTTTCGGCAACGCGTGAGGTGTTGCAAGCACACGGGCTCGCAACGAAGAAAGCTTTAGGCCAACACTTTCTCATCAATGATGGTGTCGTTTCACGTATTTGCGAAACAGCTCAGCTTACCGATGCTGATATCGTTTTGGAAGTGGGCCCGGGTATCGGAACGCTGAGCATTGCTTTGCTGAAGCGATCGGGTCATGTGATCGCGGTCGAACGCGATCGTGACCTTCCTGCTGTTTTGGCCCAAACGTGCGCCGATTACGTCGATCGCTTTACGCTGATCAGCAAGGATGCTCTTGCTTTAACGCAATCAGACCTCGCTTTGCTGCCCAATAAGTTTGTTGCGAATTTACCCTATGCGGTTGCGGCTACGCTCGTTTTGGATTTTTTCGAACGTTTTGAAAGCTTGGATAGCGCTACGGTTATGGTGCAGGCCGAAGTGGCCGATCGTATGTGCGCACAGCCACGAACGAAAAACTACGGTGCCTATACGGTGAAGCTTTCGATGTTTGCGGTCCCTGCGGCACGTTTTTCTGTGGCTCCTACCAACTTCTTTCCGCCCCCTCGGGTCGAATCTTCCGTACTGAAACTTGATCGCCGTATCCCTTTATCCGCTACCGGTGAAGCGCTTACGGCGACCCAGATACGCGCTACTTGCATGATGGCCGATGCCGCCTTCACGAATCGCCGCAAGACACTTTCCAATTCGTGCAAGACGTATTTTTCTCAAGCATCATTTCCGGGGGCTTCAGAGGTATTGGCGCATTTGGGTGATTTGTTGAGCGAGGCCGCTATCGATCCGAAGCGTCGGGGTGAAACCCTTTCAACGGCCGAATTTATTGTGCTCGGGCAGGTTTTTGATGCTTTGAGAACCAGTCGTTAGACGACGTGTCCAACGACTGGTATACCGACCGTAAACGATTTGTTCTTTTGTGGATGCAAAATTTGATTTGTGGCGAGTTTTCCGTGCTATGCACGATACACTGAGCGCAGAGAAGCGTGAAAGGAGGCGGAAGCATGAAAATCGTGAGCGATTCTTCAATTATGCTCACCGTCGCCGAGGGAGCTGCAAAAGATATTGACGTTCTTCCTTTGGCGGTTACTATTGGTGATGAGACGTGGTTGGAATATGAAGACATCTCAAGTGAAGAGTTTCTTCGACTGGTTAGGGCGGGCGGTATTCCGCAAAGTTCGTCGCCGCCTCCGGCCCTAACGCTCAAGGCCTACGAAACCGAAGAAGAAGTGCTGCATATCGCTATGGCTGATGGTCTTTCCGGCGCATATCATATGGCTTGTAGCCTGGTGCCTCAGGCTGCCCATCCTGAAAACGTGCATGTTATCAACGCGACAACGCTCTGTGTTCCTCAGCGCGCTTTGGTATATCGCGCAAAAGAGTTGGCCGATAACAACCTTGGCGCAAAGGCTGTTATCGAAAAACTGAAACCGATGATTGAAAGCACCTACTCGTATCTCATCCCGAACGATTTTGGGTTTTTACGTCGAGGCGGTCGATTGACCCCGGTTGCGGCAGCCTTTGCTGGCCTGTTGAAAGCGGTGCCGGTCATGGTCCAAACGGCCGACCGCATGCGTCTTGAGCGTTTGTCGCTTTCGCGCTCGCTTTCGAAAGCTTTAAAGAGCGTTATCAGCGATTGTAGAAAGCGCGGCATTAAAGAAAGTTACTTTATTAGCGTGAGTCATGCCGGCAATCTTGAGGGCGCGCGCGCTGCTTTGCAGCAAATGAGGGAAAGTTTTCCGAACTGCCGTCACGGTCTCTTTAATTTGGGACCCGCTTTTATCACGCAGGGTGGTCCTGGCTGTATCGCTATCCAGCTTGTCGATTTGGCCACGTGCCCTGATCTTGTGATGGAAGGGTAGGGCACCCTCGGGCGCCACAATACGAAATGAGTACTGAACGGCGAAGATCCTTAACGCAGCGCTGCGTTAAGGATCTTCGTGATTGCGTCTGGTGAAAGTCGCGCTTACCGCTTGATTGTTTTTGTGGCGGGATACGAGAGCTTTTCTTGGTAGACGTCAACCATTTCGGGAAGCTGTAGCGCTACGTAAAGACGGTGGGGTACGAGACTGACTAAATTGTCGGTCCATGTCGCGAGATCAACGGGCTTATCCGAGCGATACCAATCGTTGATGACTTCGGTTTCGGTTTTTGAGAAATTTTCAATGAGAAACATCATGTTGGCGTTCGGTTCGATTCCTCGGCATTGGCGCAGTGTCTTAAGGATCACGTTTTTTCGATGATCGGGTAAGACGGTGTGTCCATACGGGGTGTTGATGCTGTATTGAAGCGAACGGCGATAAAACGCTTCTTCCTGCGCTATGAGACGCAGATGGTGGTAATAACCCGTTTCCATGCTGATCGTCCGTCCGATTTCGTCAAGATAGAACTGACGACAGAAGATGGAATGCCACCAAGGGATATCAAACTTGCTTTCAAAATGACGGTAAAATGTTTGACGAGAGATGCCTGCGTTTTCGCAGATTTCCGATACCGTGATTTTATCGAGTGATTTGGTCACGGCATGAAGAATGTTCATCTTTGTTCTAATTTCCGGCGTATCAAAAACGCTTGATTCTTGTGTTAGGTCAGTAAGCACGTCCAGTCCCCTCCTTCAAGGTTTATGGCGTCGATACCGGTTTCGGTTTTATTCCCTGAAAACTCCCGAGACGTTGCGGCACTGTCACATGGTAGCAAACTCAACAGAACTTTTGTAACATGAGGGCTGACAAATATCGAAATAATTTAACAAAAACAGCATAGGTATCTATTTTTTACCATTTTTGTTAAGAGTAAGTTACAAAATGCCTTATTTGTTACTTGTAATATGACAAATCATAAAAAATCAAAAAATAGCGGACACTCGACCCTGTTTTATCTCAGTCTCGAATACAGATAGTCTCCTCTCGCGCAAAATCGGGGATGATTACAATTTCTTGTTCTGCCAAGCGTACAGGTTGTGCCCTGCCATACCTTTGTGAGTACAGGTGGGGGCTGTCGACTATTGAGCCAAGCGCAAGAGTCGGGCATGATGATATCAAGTCGAAAGTGGTATTGAGGAAAAGCTACTTTTGATGAGTTCTCAGTGCTTCGTTCCCATGCTTTTGCTCTTGGAGCTGCGTGCCAAGGACTGCCGCCTGCAAACCCGTCGTCACCGACATCACAGCGGGGATGCAAGTACGGCAGCCCTTGACAAGGAAGATGGGTAAACCTCCTTTGGGGAATTTGCAACGAAGTGCATAGGTGGGTTTTTGTCAGGTCTGCGACTTAAGAGGGTCGTAGAAAAATCGTAAAGGGGATTACATGAATGCTAACGCAAAATACAAGCTAAAGGGTTTTATCTTCATGTTTCTATCGTCGTCTGCAATGGGCGGCATCGGAGCATTTGGACGCTATATCAATGCGCCGGGTGACTTCATTTCGTTTGGCCGAAATTTTCTTGGTTTTATTGCACTGACCGTTGTCTTTTTATTTCTGAAGGGTAGCTTCAAAAAAATCAAGACAACTCGATTCTCGTTGTCGATGTTGTTCTCAGGTATTTTTCTTGGTTTGCTCTCTGGTCTCTACGTTATTTCAACGCAGTACACCACGCTTGCAAACGCTTCATTCCTCATCTATACCGGTCCTATTTACTCCACGATCCTTGCCGCTATCTTCTTAAAAGAGAAGATCAACATCAAGGGCATTTTGTGTATCGCGGCGGTAGTTTTAGGTATGTTGTTCATCGTCGGCATCATCACTCCTCAGGGTCTTACGCTCGACCTCGATCCCAAGTGGATGTTTGGTAACATGATCGGTCTTTTGTCCGGCGTTGCCTACGGCTTGTACTTGTTTGTTGCTCGCTATCGTGAAGACTGCGATTCCAACGTACGTTCCTGGTGGAACTTCTTGTTCGCATCGATCACCATCTTGGGCCTCATGCTTGTCGACAACTTCTTGAGTGGCGGTCTTAAGTACACCGTTAAGATCAATGGTGTGCAGCAGGTTGACGCTTCTGGTCAGATTATGACGGCTGACTGGAACCTCTTCACCATGGATCCCACTTCTTGGCTTGTGTGGATCGCTGCAGCTTTGATTACCGGCTTTATCGCTTTCCACCTGTTGGCATACGCTACCAAGATGCTGAAGGCTGGCGAACTTGCCGCTATCTCGTATCAGGAAACCATCATGGCGTCGGTTCTCGGCTTCTTCATGTTTGGTGAAATGCTCACCCCGCTGCAACTTGTTGGTGGCGCGCTCATCATCATCGGTGGCGTTTCGCAGATCTTCTTCTCCACAAAGGCTGCTAGCCAGGAACAGGGAGCGCTTGCTTCTGCTATGGCCGCTGCTACTGAAGTTGGTGGTGCAGGTGGTGCCGGCATGGTTGATGGGACGCCTCAGGGCTACATCGATACTGCCTCGGCCGAAAAAGACGCAGCGAAGGCCAAAGAGTCAGTAGGTGCGCAAACCGCTCAAGGGGTGAAAACACCGAACAGCGATGTTGATGAAAACCCGAAAGCGTAAGTAGCCAAAGTAAGTAGATAAAGTAAGACAAGGAGATCATTATGGAATCTACTGTTTACATGGAAGACATGGATGCCTTCACGTATCGCAAGAAATTGGCAGAAGAAAATCCCGTTGTATTTGTGCCGGTAGGAGCTTTTGAGCAGCACGGCCCGCATATGCCAATGTGTGTCGACGCCGCCTTGACGAAAGCTATGGCTGGAGCTGTTGCTGAAAAGATTGACGGTTTGGTGGCTGCTCCGATCGTGTACGGTTACAAATCTCAGCAGAGGTCGGGAGGTGGTTTCCACCTCACGGGAACCACGAGCATGAGCGGTTCGACGCTGATCAGCATCGTGAAAGACATTACCTGCGAGTTGGCGTATCACGGCGTTCATAAAATCGTGTTTATGAACGGGCACTTTGAAAATTATCAGTTCATTTTCGAGGGTGTTGATAAGGCTCTGCGCGAACTGCGTGGTGCAGGCAAGGAAGACGTCAAAGTCATGCTGATGTCGTATTGGGATTTCATCGACGACGAGACGATTGAGCGTTTGTACCCCGAGGGCTTTACCGGATGGGATTTGGAGCATGCTGGCGTTATGGAAACGTCGCTGATGCTGCTGTTCCAACCCGAAAAGGTTCATATGGACAAAGTGGTGGTTGAGCCTCCCGCGGTAATGCCGAACTATGACATTTTGCCGATCAACCCAGATTACACTCCTGCGTCGGGTTGCCTATCGTGTGCGGTTACCGCCACGAGGGAAAAGGGCGAGATTTTAAGAGATGTATCCGTTAAAAATATGGTGGAGGCGGTTTCTCATGAGTTCTAGTAAGTCTGATCCTGCAAGAGCCGAGGGACGAAAGTCCCGGCTTCATCGCGATGACATAGCAATTAGAGTTGCTACGACAATCGCTATCGGACTTGTCGTTCTGGGGGCTGTACTCAGCCCCCAGCTGGCGGCAGAAGGTATTCAAGGCATTCGTACCTTCATCACGCAATACTTTTCATGGTGGATTATCCTTGCCGCTACCCTTACGCTTCTTCTCTGTTTATGGGTGGCACTGAGCAAATATGGACGCATTCGTTTGGGCGGGCCCAACGCAAAACCGGAGTATAAAAGGTTTTCTTGGTACTCCATGCTTTTTGCTTGCGGTCAGGGTGTCGGCCTGATCTTTTGGTCAGTTGCCGAACCTATTTTGGTTCGTGGAGACAATCCGCTTTTGGCTTCGTATCCCGTTGGTGCCGTCAACGGTGCTATGGGCTGGTCTTATTTCCATTGGGCGGTAACTGCGTGGGCGATCTACTGCGTCGTCGCGTTGTGCATGGCGTATTCACGATTCAATCGCGGTAAGAGCGGTTCGTTTCGCGGGGCGTGCGAGGATGTTTTGCCGAAAAAGATTCGCCATGGCGGCGGTCTCGTAATCGAGTGGTTGGCTATTATCACGACAATTCTCGGGCTGGCAACCTCGTTCGGATTCGCTTCCATGCAATTTAGCTCCGGTTTGAGCTCCTTGTTTGGAATCGACTCAACTTTGCTGTTGAAGGTCGGAGTAATCGTCATCATCGGCTTAGTCACCGCAGTCTCGGTGTTCATCGGTGTCAATAAGGGTATGCAGCGTATCAGCCAGGCAAACTCGATTCTTTCAATCGCTTTAATTATCATTGTGTTTGTCTTTGGGCCGACGTTGTTCCTGTTGAATTTACTCCCGGAAAGCATCGGTACCTACATCAGCACGTTTATTCCGATGAGCATGTTTATGGATGTCAATACGACCACAGGTATCGCTACCTGGTCCGATAGCTGGAACGGCGTATGGACCGTGTTCATTTTCTGCTGGTGCTTCGCATTTTCGCCGTTTGTTGCGTCGTTTATCGCTTCGATATCGCGGGGACGTACTCTGCGTGAGTTCATCTTGGGAATCATCGGCATTCCTTCCGCTGTCGTTGTTCTCTGGATCGGCGTTATCGGCGGAAGTGCTCTGTACTATGACGATGCGCTCGGAGGTAGTATAACTGCAGCTGTTATGCAGGATACGTCGTCAGGCTTGTTTGCGATGGGCCAAAGTATCCCCTTTGTCGGTGTCGTGGTGGTTGCGATCGCTACGATTTTGGTGGGAACCTATTTCGTCACCTCTATTGACTCGGGTGTGCATGCGCTGTCGGGGTTTGTTTCGACGGCGGCAAAGCCCAGCTCTCTCTTCAAGGTTGTTTTGGTAGTGTTGATTGCCGGACTTACTTTGGTGTTGCTCCTCCTGGGAGGCGGCGGAGTGCTCGACACGATACAAACGGGTACTATTATCGGTGCTTTACCGTTTACGGTTATCGTGGGGATCATGATCGTTAATTTCTTGAAACAGATCAAGCACGACCCCCTTATCACCGGGGAGCCCTTCCTCTTTGAGAAAAAAGAGGACGAGGCGGTTGCTCTTGAAGAAGGATCTCCTGAGAAGCTTGTTGCTGAAGGCGAAGGCACTTCATAAGTATCAGGTGTTTGTACCAAGAAAAATATCTTACCCGGTGCACCATGCGCGCATCGGGTAATTTTTTTGTCGGAAAAAGCAGCGTCGGTGAAATTGGTGCACCGAGTTTTAGGGGAGGGAAAAATTCTCCCGTTTAAACTAGTCGAGACTGTCGATGTATGCAACCAGTTCGTCGATCGTCTCCAGATCGTCTGGATCACCGAAGTCGATGGAGCATTCTTCTTCCAGGCTGCAAATCAGCTCTACCATGTCGAGAGAGTCGACACCGAGGGATTCGAAGGTGGATTCGCCCGTGACGGCCTCGGGTTTGATATCGAGGTTTTCTTTCAAGATGCTTTTAATGGTATCGAGAGTGGTCATAATTCATCTTCTTTCTTTCGGGTGACTCCATTGTACTAAAACGTGCTGTTTGTGGGAAATCCCCATAACGGTGAAAGACCCGGTTTACTGCCGTGGCATAAATTAGGCGCGTGGTTCGCGTAGCATGCAGCGTTCGGTAATGCTGAAGGCGGGGTCGGACAGCACTTTGAGAGTCTTAAATCCGACGTGGGAGTAAAGACTTTCCAGCTTGTCGCTGTAGCATTCGAGATAGCAGTTGATGCCCCGTTTGTCGGCGTAGTCAAAAAATGGGGTTATGAGTTTGCGAAAAGCGCCACTACCGCGATGCTCTGGGTTGACTCCCAGCAAGGTAAAATGGATAAAATCATTGCCTGCCGCCGCGTCCACTTCCCATGAAAAATCAGAAATATGGTGCATCTTTTCAGCGTGTGCGAAGAGAACTTCTTGTTCGATGGAAGAAAGCGTATTTTCCGCCATGAGCGCTGACGCTTTCTCTTCAAGTTGCTCCCATTGTTGACCCTTCAGATCGCTTGCGAGATACCCGCCGGCGCCAGCTGCCATATCGGGGAGCATATAGCAGCTTTCGTAGGGTGTTCCTACGATGAAATCGTACTTCATAATGGCTTGCGCAATTTCTTGTTTACGCTCGTCGCTTGCCCCGATTGCATCGAGAGACGAAAGCCACTCTATGGTCCAAAGTTCTTCCATGAAGTTTTTTCCCATCATGCGGGCCATGTCTTCAATGCGCTTAGTCTGATCGGGTTGTACCGTGATAAGCCCTGGTAACTGCATTTTGTCTCCCTTTGTCTTCGCGAAATCAAACTTAATTTATCTCTTGCATTGTCCCTTATTGAATCGATGTGCATCGCGTCTTTTTAAGGCTGGCACGAATTTGTCACTTTAATCGTGCGCAGAAAAAAGGAGGGGCTGTGTGCTCGCTTGTTGTGGGGGTGAAAAGAAAAGCACCCGCTAAGGTAAGGGTGCTGTTGTCGAAAACGCTCCAGTGCCGGGCTCCCTTAAAGACCTTAAGCGCTTATCTGTTGTGCGCCAAAACGTGGGTAAAAGGTTAGGATCGTCTTTCTTTTGCGGCATACATTGCCTGGTCGGCTTTGTCGAGGAAGTCGAGCCAGCCTTCCATTTCTGGTTGGAACTGCACGGTGCCGACGCTGATTGATGCGTTGAATTTCTTTTCTTTCCATCCGAATGTTTCCTGTTCGAATTGGTCACAGAAGTCCGCAATCAAGTTCATTGCACGCTCTTTTGCCAGATCGGGAAAGCAGATCATGAATTCGTCGCCTCCGAGGCGGCTCGCCCAACCGCCACCTCGTGCGGCGCAGGAAGTGAGCATGTTCGCCAAGCGGGCGATAACGTTATCGCCTTCGATATGTCCGTAGGTATCATTGACGGCTTTGAATCGGTCGATATCGATGACGGCGATTATCAGGGATATCGACGTCTTCCATGCTTCGACCAGACACGCAAGTCGTTCTTCGGCAAAGTTTTTGTTGTACAACCCGGTGGAGAGATCGCGAATTGACATATCATTTATTTTTTCAATCAAATCCGTTACCGCGATATTTTCTTCGTGGGAGGCGTTGTTGACGAGGAGATCTTCGGTTACTTCGCGAATGAGCTCAAGTGCAAGCGATCGTCCTTGGACGGTTATCGGGGTTGAGTTGACGAGAAATATTTTGTCATCAACCGTCTCCAATTTAAATACGGGAGATTTTTTGGTGACACAAATACGCGAAATGCAATTACGGCAGGGGATGCCCCTATTCCAGGTGTCGTAGCAATGTCCCGCGCAAGCGATAAATTCTCCTTGTTGATAGTCGTAGACGACATAAGAACTCACATCGACGAGCCGATAAAGATTGAGTGGAGGATGTTTTTCAATTTGCTGCTTGATGAGCGGTTCCATGTTTGCGATGTCGAAAATGTTCATCACCCCCATTTCGTAGTGCACATTATCGATTACGAAGCGGACTCGCGTCGGCAGATAAGAAAAATCAAATACAAGTATATTGCATTCTATCGCATGAGAAGTCTTAAGAGGCGAATTTTGTCACCAAAAGGAGGATTGCGCACCGGTAATTCAATCCAGGTCCCTTTCGTCATCGTTGATTTGTAATGGGTGAAGCAGTCAAATCCAACTTTTCCATGATATGCGCCCATACCGGAATTGCCGACGCCACCAAACCCCATGTGGTTGTTTGCGATATGAATGACGACGTCGTTGATCGTGGCCCCTCCGAAATCAAGCTCGTGGATGACGCGTTGCTGGACGGCCTTGTCGTCGGAGAAAAGATAGGTGGCAAGTGGCTTTTCAAAATGACGTACGATTGCAAAAGCCTCATCAAGCGTTTTGTAGGTGATGATGGGCAAAATAGGGCCGAATATTTCCTCGTTCATCACCGGATCTTTGAGGGTGACTCCGGTGAGACAGGTGGGCTCGATCTTGAGGGTTGTTGCATCAACGTTGCCGCCAAAGGCGATAACTGCATGGTCGCCGCGACCCTCAATAAGCTTGCACAGACGATCGAAGTGGTGCTTTGAGATGATGTGCGGCCATTCGTTGCATGTCAAAATGCTGTCGCTGTAATACCGATGAAAGGCGGTGTCGAGTTGCTCAATCAAGCTGTCCGCTATGTCTTCGTGTACGAGAAAGTAATCGGGGGCAACGCAGGTTTGCCCGGTGTTGATGCCTTTTCCCCAGGCGATGCGTTGCGCGGCGCGGTGTATGTTGGCCGTTTTGTCGACGATGCAGGGACTTTTGCCGCCCAGTTCAAGGGTGACTGGTGTCAGGTGTTTTGCCGCCGCAGCCATGATGGTGCGGCCGACACGGGGGGATCCGGTAAAGCAGATATGGTCCCAGCGAACCTCGAGTAGCCAGTCGTTCATGGAGCTTGATCCCGGAAAGGCGCAAACGAATTCAGGAGGAAATACTGCAGCGATAATTTCACACAGCAGGGCGCTGGTGGCGCTTGAAGTGCGCGAAGGCTTGAGGGCGACGCAGTTGCCGGCGGCAAGAGCGTCGATAAGAGGCACAAGGGCTAATTGGAGCGGGTAGTTCCATGGCGAGAGCACAAGTACGATACCGTAGGGACTTGCATAGACCTTTGAGGTGGAATGAAAGTGTGTAAGAGGGGAAGGTACGCGGCGAGGACGAGCCCAGGAATTGAGTTTTTTGAGACAAAGATTTATTTCGTCATAAACAAGGCCCAATTCGGTGGCGTAGCCTTCGAAGGGAGATTTTCCGAGGTCTTGTTGTAGGGCGTCGAGAATGCGTTGCTCGTTGGCTTTGAGGTAAGCCTTCAGTTGACTCAGTGCCTCTCGACGGTGGCCGAGGGGAAGGGTGGTTCCGGTTGCAAAGTGGGCGCGCATTTTCGTTGCAGCTGTTTCAACATCGGCAACGTTGTGGTAGGTGGCTTGGTTCATCGGTTTCCTTTCGAAATACTGCAAACAAACTTCAGGAAAATCAACGTTTTCGGAAGTTTGTTTTACTGACTGGTTTGAGGGACGTACTCGGCGGTGCCGAAGGCGGACTCGAGAATTTCCATCGCCGATGCGAGGGTGATTTCTTCTTCGTTATACAAGGCGGCGCCGTCGTAGCGTGCTTTTTTGGCCACTGCTTCGAGTTGGTCGCGGCTGACCCCCACTTCGGCCAGTGTGGTGGGTATTTGGTATTCGGCTTTGTAGTATGCATTTATGTCGTAAAGCAGGTGCGCAAATGCAGCGTCGCGCGCATCGGCAGAAGTTTCGATGAAGCGTTTTGGGTCCATGGTTTGGAGGAGTTCTCCGTAGAGTCCCCGATGGTTTCCCTGTCTTACGTTGTAGTCCACGCAGTGAGGAAGCAAGAGCATCATGGCCTGTCCGTGTGGCACGTGGCACAGGCCTCCCAGGGAATGGCCGAGCGCATGCACGATGCCCACCATGGCGTTGGAAAAAGCAATGCCTGCCATAAGGCTGCCAAGTGCCAGAGCGGTGCGTGCGTCGGTGTTTTGTGGGTGGGCACAGGCCAAAGCGATGTTGGGGGATAAAAGCTTGATGGCACCGAGGGCAAAGGCGTCGCTGACGGGGTTTTTCTGAATCGAGGTATACGCCTCGATTGCGTGGGTCAACGCGTCCATGCCGGTGGTGGCAGTCAGCTTCGGCGGGAGGCTCTGAGTGAGCGCCGGGTCGAGAAATGCGACGTCGGGTACGAGCTTGTACGAGGTGTAGCTCAGCTTGGTTTGAGCGACGGTGTCGGCTACGACAGCGACCAGCGTCACTTCCGATCCGGTGCCGGCGGTCGTGGGTATGGCGATGAGCGGCGGCAGGTCGTCATGGAGGATTTCGGAACCCTGTAAGCGTGCGAAGTCGGTGCCGGCGCACGAAAGGGAAGCTGCAGCGCCTTTGGCGGTGTCGATGACGCTTCCCCCGCCGAGTGCGATGAGGCCGTCGCAGCCAGAAGCCCCATAGATACGCACGACGGCATCGACGATGTCGAGGGATGAATCGGGCAAAATCTTGTCGAAGGTTTTATAGACAACGCCCGCTTCGTCAAGCGCTTCGAATACCTGTTGTGCAACACCGAGTTTTACCAGCGTGGCATCGGTGAGTACGAGGGGACACCCGATTGAGCGTCCGCGGATTTCGTCGCCGAGCTTTTTGAGGGAATCTTTGCCGCAGATGATTTTCGTGGGGCAGCAATATTCAAAGGCGTGCATGAGATGACCTCCTGGTAGATGAAGCATACGCGCTGCGCCAGAAAAAGAAGGCGTGCAGCAGGGTGGTAAACATATAGGTGAGGGCTACGCCGGTATCGTTTGGCCCGCGCGTGGTGAAAAGGCGCGCAGCAAGAGCACCTTGCAGCGACAGGCTGCCGGAAAAACAGGCGAATGCATAGGCTGGATCACGAAACTCAATGGTGTAGGTAATCGGTTGTTGCGCAAGACGTGAAGAGGGAATATGTTTCCATGAGCCCCCTTCGGTCCTTTGGCAAGCGCAGCACAAAGTTGTGTTTGCAACGGTGAGGGCAAACGTATATCCCGGGGATAGGTAATCGATTTCGTTTTGGATTTTCGGGGAGAGAAGCCGACCGATGTTGAGCAGGGTTGGTAAGAGCAAAAGCAAGGTTCGCACAAAGAAGTGCTTTGCCTTTATGCGAGCCCTGCTTCGGGATTTTATTTGTTCAGGCACGGTCACTCCTTTGCTATCAATTATCCCATACTATGGTACTCGCAATAAAAAAGTACACCAAACGGTGTAGTTGTATGTCGGGTCGATGACAGCTCGTTGATGAGAAACATTTTTTGTTTCTTTGCATGATACAGTTTCGCCAAGACATAAGAAGAACCCTTTTTCGAATAGGAGAGTGAGGGACATGGAAAACAATTACGAGAACAACCCGAGATCGGCTTCTCCCGTGCCCCCTGCAGGAGCGAATCCTCAGGATACGGTTGCACAGCCCGCTCGATCCGAGACTACCCCTTCGTCAAACTTTGGTCAGCAACCCTACCATACTCCTCCCGCACACCATGCGGGAAACTATGGGGCACCTGTGACTCAGCCTTTTAATGTAGCTCCGCAGCCTTCGCCGTCGAAATCGGCGCGGGGGGCTCAAACCTTTCTTTGGGGCTTTGCCGGTGCGGCGCTTGCCGTCGTTATCGGGTTGGGAGGCTTTGGAATCTATACGGCAACGACCGGGTCGGGTTCTGGTTCCGGTTCCGGCGCTTCGGCACTGATCGGAGGCTCGGGTGGGTCGACGATTAACGTGACAAATGAAGATGCTGATTTGGCCGAGGTTGTCGCTCAAAAAACGCTTCCTTCCGTAGTGGCAATTGATGTGTACGTAAACCAGGCCGCACAAAATGGATTTTTTGGTACAACAGCAAATAATGCTTCTTCGGAACCGACCAAGGCCGGTCTTGGCAGTGGCGTGATCATTTCCAATGACGGTTACATTGTGACGAACAATCACGTAGTCGAAGGCTCGAGCAAGCTGATGGTAACGGCGGGAGGCCAGGAATACGAAGCGAAAGTTGTTGGAACAGATGCTTCGAGTGACCTTGCTGTTGTCAAGATCGATGCCAAGAACTTAACGGCTGTCGAACTTGGCGATTCGTCCAATCTCGTTGTCGGGCAGTGGGTTATGACGCTGGGAAGTCCCTTTGGGCTCGAGCAATCCGTTGCAACGGGCATCGTGTCGGCAACGAGTCGTTCCACGGCGCTTGATGGCGAGGGTGGCACGGCGTTTTACACGAACATGATTCAGACCGACGCGGCTATTAACCCGGGTAATTCTGGTGGTGCGCTGGTTGATAAGGACGGCAAGTTGATCGGTATCAACACGATGGTGACATCGGCTTCGGGAGGCTATTCAGGTGTTGGGTTTGCAATCCCTGTCGATTATGCGGCCAGTGTTGCCCAGCAGCTTATCGACGGCAAAACTCCGACCCACGCCCAGCTTGGTGTTTCGGCGGCAACGATTGATAGCGCAAGTGCTCAGCGTTACGGTTTTGCGGTCAAGGAAGGCGCCTACATCAGTAGTGTTGCCAGCGATTCGGCGGCAGCAAAAGCGGGCGTCAAGGAAGGCGATATCATCACCAAGTTCAACAACACTCACATCGCCTCGGCAAACGATTTGATTTTGGCCATTCGTTCGGTTAATCCTGGCGACAAAGTAACGCTTGAGGTTAACCGCGACGGCGAAAATAAAACGATGGAAGCGACGCTTGGATCTGATGCGGGGTCGGCATCGACCGGTTCTGCTTCTCGATCGGGTGGAAACGGATCGGGTAGATAGCATATCAGCTCTGCTCATTCGGTGAAAAGGACGAGAAACGATCGCGTATCATGCGCGGTCGTTTTTTTTTCAGGTAAGATAGAAAAAATCACAGATTATCGAAAGGCATTTCGTATGACTCAAGACTACAAGTATAAACGTGTCCTGCTCAAGCTTTCCGGTGAAGCCTTAATGGGGGATACCGGTTACGGAATCGATCCAAAAGTGGTTGAAGATCTGGCTGTGCAGATCAAAGATATTGTACGTGACGGCATCGAACTGGCCATTACGGTTGGTGGCGGTAATATTTTTCGCGGTATGGCGGGGTCGGCCGAGGGCATGGATCGCGCGCAGGCCGATTATATTGGCATGCTTGCCACCTGCATGAATGCGTTGGCGCTACAGGACGCTTTTGAACGGCATGACATCGTGACCCGCGTTATGAGCGCTATTGAAATGCGGCAAGTGGCAGAACCCTACATTCGGCGTCGCGCCGTTCGCCACCTTGAAAAAGGCATCGTTGTCATCTTTGCGGCGGGCACGGGAAACCCCTATTTCACCACGGACACCACGGCGGCTTTGCGCGCCTGTGAAATTGATGCCGAGTGTCTCATGAAGGCCACGAAAGTCGATGGCGTCTACGATAGCGATCCCCAGATAAACCCCGACGCCGAAAAATTCGATGAAATCAGCTATATGGAGGTACTTTCTCGCGAGCTTCACGTTATGGATTCTACGGCAACGTCGTTGTGCATGGATAATCACTTGCCCATGTTGGTGTTTGACTTGACGGTTCCGGGCAATATTTCTCGTGTTTTACGGGGTGAAAAAGTCGGTACCACCGTACGTTAGCCTCACGACTGCAATAAGACGGTTCCCCTGCGAGAATGTTCTTGTCACCGTGAGTTTGCTGCAGGGAGGGGTGTGAATGTGCTAAGGTTTGCATGAGGTGATAATGTATAACGATAGTTGTTGGGCGGGATCTGAAAGGAACACAATGATAGACGAAATCATGCTTGCTGCCGAAGAGCGTATGCAAAAGGCAATCCATTCACTGGGTGAGAGTTTTGCGTCGGTTCGTACGGGTCGTGCGAGTGCTATGATTCTTGATCGAATCAAGGTCGATTATTACGGGGTTCCCACACCTATCAACCAGATGGCTGCGGTAAAAACTCCCGATGCTCACATGCTCGTAATAGAGCCGTGGGACAAGACATCTTTAAGCGCGATCGAGCATGCCATCATGCAAAGTGATCTGGGTATTACGCCGTCAAATGATGGTACGCTTATCCGTCTGCCGTTCCCGTCGTTGACCGAAGAGCGTCGTCGCGAATTTGTGAAACAATGCAAAACATACGCCGAAGAAGCACGGGTTGCGGTTCGGGGCGCACGCCGCGACGCCAATACGGCTATCGAGCACGCCGTCAAAGAAGATGGTCTTCCGGAAGACGATCAGCGTCGTGCTGAAGTTGACATTCAAAAAATGACCGATGCATTCGTGGCTGAAGTGGAAGAAGCGTTTAAGAAAAAAGAAGCAGAGGTTATGGAAATCTAGTACCTTGATGGCTACTGGATCGAACCGTGTGCTTTCAGCCCTCGCGTAGTTTATCGTGATGGTAGGGGTATAAAGCCCGCTTCGCCTCGATGAATAAGGGTCCTTTTTTAATCCGACTGATTTGAGCTGCATTGACTAAGACTGTATCTGAAATATTTCCTCATCCGCCGGCAGGTCTTGATCCTGCCGCGCTTGTTATGGGGCGCATTCCCCGTCATATTGCAATTATTATGGACGGAAATGGTCGCTGGGCAAAACAGCGCGGTAAAAATCGGTTGGAGGGTCATGCAGCCGGTATCAATTCGGTACGCGAAAGTATTCGCTGTGCATCTGATCTCGGCGTTCGTTATCTTACGATCTATTCGTTTTCGTCGGAGAACTGGAAGCGTCCCCACGATGAAGTGACGGGTCTTATGGATCTGTTTGCTAAAACTATGCTGGCGGAAGTGGATGGTTTGCACGAGGAGCAGGTGCGGGTGATGGCCATTGGCCACCTGGAAGCTTTGCCGAAACGGACCCGTGCGGCCTTTGAAAAAGCGTGGGAAAAAACAAAGAACAATACGGGGATGACGTTGATTGTCGCGGTCAACTATGGCGGCCGTTTTGAAATTCTCGATGCGGTTGCACGCTATACCGCAGCAGCGTTGCAGGCGCAGCAGGCGGGTGAAGCAGTTCCCGTTCTCACGGAGGAATCATTTTCCGACTATCTTTACACGGCGGGCGTTCCAGACCCCGATTTACTGATTCGTACGAGCGGTGAAATGCGTATTTCCAACTTTCTTCTTTGGCAGGTTGCCTATACGGAATTTTATTGTACCGATGTATTTTGGCCCGAGTTCGATCGCTATGAATTCCTCAGGGCTCTCCTTGATTACCAGGCGCGCGATCGTCGTTTTGGAACGGTTTCGTAATGGAGGGGTATGAGGTAAAAGATCTTGACGTAACACCGGATGATACAGAAAAAGATCAGCAGGTATCACCGGATGCAGAGAAAAAAACCCTGAAACAAAAAGCGCTTGCAAAGACGCCGAAAAAGCTGCGCAATCCCTCCGATCTCCAGGTGCGTTTTCGCACGGGAGTTGTGTATGTGGCCGTTTCGGTTGTCTGTATCCTCGTGAATGATTTTTCGACCGTGTTGTTGCTGGCTATTTTGGCCGGTATTTCAGCTAACGAATTTTTTTATATGCTCCATGCCGATGCGAAGCTTCCCAATGAGTTTTTGGGGGTAATCGCTGCCGCCCTTTATCCTATTAGCATGTGGCTTGCCGGCTTGTCGGGCACCATGATTGTGACGATAGCTTTACTCATCGTGTTGTTGGTGTGGTACGTATTCTGGATGCGCGCTCGTATTTCTGATGTGGGTGTCAGCTTTTTTGGGGCGGCGTATTGTGGTCTTTTGCTTTCGGGAGCCATGATTGTTCGTATGGCGATACCGAGTCCCTGGGGCGGTGTCTTGTTGCTCTTGGTGTTTTTAAGCGTGTGGGCCAACGATTCTTGCGCCTATCTCGTTGGTCGTAAATTCGGTCGGCACAAACTTGCTCCCCGTACGTCTCCCAAAAAAAGTTGGGAAGGCTTTTTGGCTGGTTTGGCAGGCTCGATGCTGATATGGTATGGCATGACATTTGTCCCCGGGGTTTTTATGAGCTGGTGGCAGGCGCTCTTGTTCGGTCTTATTTGTGGTCTGGCAGCTGTGCTGGGCGATTTGGCCGAAAGTCGGATTAAGCGTAATTCGGGCTTTAAAGATTCGGGAACCATCATGCCCGGGCATGGCGGTTTGCTCGATCGGTGTGACTCTCTTTTTTTAGCAGCTGCTTCTTCGGCGATTTTATTGGTGCTGGGAGGGTGTATTCCCTATGTCTTCTAAAAAACGTATCGTTGTTTTAGGATCGACCGGTTCGATTGGAACGCAAACGCTCGAGGTGGTTCGCCGCCATGCTGACCGGCTCGAAATTGTTGGCCTTGCGGTGAATTCTCAGGTTGATGTCTTGATGGCGCAGGCTCACGAGTTTAAGGTTGCTGCGGTTGCCGTGGGGGATGCGCGCCAGGCCGATAATCCTCGCTATGCCCAGCTGGCCGCTTTGGCGCACAAACCCCGCTCGTCTCACGGTGACGTGAGTATCGGTTTTGGCCAGGATGCCGTGGTCGACCTTGTGCATCTTGAGCGGGTTGATATCGTGGTCAATGCGCTTGTTGGTGCGGCTGGCCTGCGAGCTAGTTACGAGACGCTTGCTGCTGGCAAGGTGTTGGCTCTTGCCAATAAGGAATCGCTCGTTGTGGGCGGTGATTTGCTTATGCCCTTGGCAACTCATGAAACGCTGCTGCCGATCGATTCCGAACACGGCGCAATTTACCAATGCCTTCTCGGCGAAGATGCCCGTGAAGTTTCTTGTTTGTGGGTAACGGCCTCCGGCGGTCCTTTCCGTGGGAAAGGACGCGACGAACTGCAAAAGATCACCCCGGCGGCGGCGCTGGCTCACCCCACGTGGAATATGGGTCCTAAAATCAGTATCGATTCGTCAACGCTGATGAATAAAGGACTGGAAGTCATCGAAGCCCATCATCTGTTTGCCATGCCTTACGACAGGATTAAGGTGGTAGTGCAGCCGCAAAGCGCCATTCATTCCATGGTTGAATTTTCGGACGGATCCGTGAAGGCGCATCTGGGAACGACCGATATGCGTATTCCTATTCAGTTTGCCCTGTCTTATCCCGAGCGCTGGGATGCTCCGGTGCCACCGCTTGATTTTTGTTCGTTGGGATCCCTTGAGTTTTTTCCTCCCGACACCGATACGTTTCGCTGTTTGGCGCTTGCGCGCGCGGCGGGGTGTGCGGGTGGCACGATGCCGTGTGCGATGAATGCGGCAAACGAAGTTGCGGTAGCTGCCTTTTTGGCGCAGCGATGTTCGTATCTTGCTATCGCCGATTGCGTTGAGGCGGTTATGGATGCTCACCGTGGAGAAAAAGTTACGAATTTGGAACAGTTGGCGGAAGTGGATGCGACGGCCCGGATAGCTGCGTCAGAATATTTAGCAAAACTTTGTTAGGGGTGTATTGGCAGGTGTTCTGCATCCGTGTCGCAGGGAGATACCGTGAGCTTTTCATGGTGCCGGAAAAACGCTGTTTTCCCGCGCGCGTTGGGCGGACACGCATTGCACCCCCGCGTATGTCATTCTGAACGAAGCGAAGAATCTTGTTCTGTTGGCAAGAGTAAACGAACGACAACGTAAAGGTTGAGCATGGATATTTTGTTAATGATCATATATATCACGCTCATGTTGAGTGTGCTCGTATTCATCCATGAAGGAGGGCACTATCTTACGGCACGCGCTTTTGGCGTGCGGGTGACCGAATTTATGCTGGGTTTGCCCGGTCCTCGTATCGGATTTACCTGGCGTGGCACAAAGTTTGGTATTACTGCGGTTCCGCTCGGAGGATATGCTCGGGTGTGCGGAATGGAGGTGGGAGAGCAGAGCCCCCATCTGGAAAAAGTGATGGCCTATGCGTACGAACACGGCACTGTTCTCATGGAAGATGTGGCACGCGATGTGGGAATAAGCGATGATGAAGCGTACGCTGCGCTCGACGAGCTAACTGAGTGGGGCACGTTGATTGCTCCTGCGCGCAAGGATGAATTTAACATCTATCGTACTCCTGAAGTCCAAGGGCGGTCGGCGGGTGAACCTCGTTTCCTTGAAGATCCTCATGTGTTTTATGAAAGCGAAACCAAGCAGCAGTATCGTTTTCTCCCCTTTTGGAAGCGGACGGTAATTTTGCTTGCCGGGCCCGCCATGAATTTATTGTTCGCTATGATTATTTTTGTCATTCTGTTTTCCCTCATAGGGTTTGACGTGCCGAATCAAACAACGGGCGAAATGCAGCATATGACGGTTGATCCCTTCAAAGCGATTGGTGCCGGTTTTAATTATATCGGGGCTGTTGTGGCAGCGGTTGTGGGCTTGTTCAATCCTGTGACAGCTGCTGAAACCGTTTCGCAATCAACGTCGCTCATGGGTATGGCTGTCATGTCGAAAAGCGCTGTCGAGCAGGGGGCTACTTCGATTCTGAGCTTCATGGCTATGATTTCGGTTTCATTGGGCATCATGAACATGCTGCCTATTCCGCCGCTTGATGGCGGGCGTTTCGTGGTCGAAATTTACCAGAAGGTTCGTCGTAAATTTATTTCGTATAAGGCTTTGAATTATCTGAGCATGGCCGGTATCGTCTTGTTCATGGGCCTGTTTATCGTTATGCTCAACCAGGATATTCAACGATTTATCTTTGGGAATTGGGGCTAAGGTATCATGGATTGTTTCGTAAAGCCCAACATGCTTACCCGTCGGGTTATGGTTGGTTCCGTGGAGTTGGGGGGCGCGGCTCCCTGTGTGGTGCAATCGATGCTCAACGCACCAGCACTTGATGTGTCCGCCAATCTTGCCCAAATCGCAGCTCTTGCTGACGCGGGATGCGAAGTCGTGCGCATGGCTATTCCGCACGCGGATTGTCTCGATGCTTTTGAGACGGTGTGCGCTTCTTCGCCGCTCCCCGTTGTGGCCGACGTCCATTTTTCGGCCGATATCGCTATCGAGGCTGCCCGGCGTGGGGCGGCAAAGCTCCGCATCAATCCCGGCAACATTGGGGGTCTTGAGAAGACCAAAGGTGTGCTGGCGGCAGCTCGTGCGGCGGGCATTCCGATTCGTATCGGGGTGAATGCCGGGTCGCTCGACGAAGCGTTGGCGGCCCGCAGCGATTTGACGCTTCCGCAAAAACTGGCGCAATCGGCATCTGATTATGTGCGTTTTTGCGAAGAGCAGGGCTTTTATGACCTGGTCGTTTCCGCGAAGGCTCACGACGTCATGACGACGGTTGCCACCTATCGCTTGCTTTCTCACGAAATTCCCCAGGTGCCGCTCCACATTGGAGTGACGGAGGCGGGTACCTTGTTTCAGGGGGTCATCAAATCTGCAAGCGGATTGGGTATTTTGCTCGAAGAGGGTATCGGAGATACGTTGCGCATTTCGCTCACCGATGATCCGGTGCAAGAAATACGTGCTTGTTGGACGCTGCTTTCGGCGCTTGATCTGCGTCGCCGCGGTCCCGAAATCATTAGTTGTCCCACGTGTGGGCGCTGTCAGGTCGACTTGATATCGCTGGCCCAAGAAGTAGATCGGCGCTTGCAATCGGTTCGTGCCCCGCTCAAGGTTGCCGTCATGGGTTGCGTTGTCAACGGACCGGGAGAAGCCGCCGATGCCGATATCGGTGTTGCGTGCGGATCGGGGTCGGGTGCGATTTTTGCACAAGGAAAAATCTTGCGCAAGGTTGAAGAGGGCGCTATTGTAGAAGCTTTGATGGAAGAAATCGAAAAGTTGTAAAACCATTCGGATGATATAGGTAAGGAAGCCTGCATGAACAGAAACGTAAATCCCTCCGTCTTGCGGATGAGCAAGATGTATGCACCGACACTCAAAGAAGACCCGAGTGATGCCGACATCACCAGTGCGAAATTGCTGCTTCGTGCGGGTATGATTCGTAAAGAAGCGGGCGGCCTTTATTCGTTTTTGCCGCTTGGACTGCGTATTTTGCACAAGATTGAAAATATCGTGCGCGAGGAAATGGACGCAACCGGTGCCCAGGAAGTATTGCTCCCCTTTGTGCAGCCGGCAGAGCTGTGGCGCAAAAGCGGTCGTTGGGACGTGTACGGCCCTGAGCTTTTACGCGTGGTCGATCGTCATAACAACGAATTTTGTCTGAGTCCGACCCATGAGGAAATCATCACCGATTTAATCAATAACGAGTTGAGAAGCTATCGCGATTTGCCGCAGAATCTTTATCAGATTCAGATCAAGTTCCGCGACGAGATTCGTCCTCGATTTGGTCTTTTGCGGGGGCGTGAATTCATTATGAAGGATTCCTATAGCTTTAATGCCACCCAGGAAAGTCTCGATGAAACCTATACCGACATGCGGGATGCGTACTGCAAAATGTGCGAGCGTATCGGTATCGATTACCGCATCGTTCAGGCTGATCCTGGTCAAATCGGCGGCAATGCGACCGAAGAATTCATGGCTTTGGCTGAAACGGGGGAAGCGGAATTGGTCTACTGCGACTGCGGCTATGCGGCCGATGTCGAAGTGGGGGTGTGTACGCCGCATCCCGTTGCGTATCCTGCTCACGAAATGAAAAAAATCGCCACGCCGGGTGTCCATACTATCGCCGAGCTCGCGGCGTGCCTGGAATGCGAAGAAGCAGCGACGGTAAAGGCATTTTCCGGCAAGGACGAAAACGGGATTGTGTGGGTACTGTTTGTTCCGGGTAATTATGAAGTAAACGAATGCAAGGCGGCGTGTGCTGTCTCTGGTTTCGAGCCTTTGACCGACGAAGATATGGCGAAGTCGAAACTGGTAAAGGGCTCAATGGGTCCGGTTGGTTTGCCGGCGGGCGTTCGTATCGCCGCTGACGAATCCTTGCGCGATATCGAGCGGTGGGTTGTCGGTGCCAACGACAACGGCTTCCATCTTGTCGGCGCCAAGCCGGGAGAAGATTTCGCTGTCGATGTATGGGGCGATCTTTGCACGGTCAAAGTGGAAGATGCGTGTCCGGTATGTGGTAAACCTTTGCAGGGTGCTCGCGGTATCGAAGTTGGTCAGATATTTAAGTTGGGCGACAAGTATTCCCGTACGATGAATACGACGTTTATGGATGAGGATGGTATCGAAAAGCCGTTCCTCATGGGCTGCTACGGTGTGGGCATTTCCCGTACGATGGCGGCGGTCGTCGAACAGTGCAATGACGAGAACGGCATTTGCTGGCCTTTCTCAATCGCTCCGGCGCACGTATGTGTCATCCCGTTGACTGTGGGCGATGATGAGGTGTTTCCGATTGCTGAAAAACTGGTAAACGATCTGGTTGCCGCAGGGCTGGAAGTTGCGTTTGACGATCGCGACGAGCGTGCGGGCATCAAGTTTGCCGACGCGGACCTGATCGGGTGGCCGATGCAGATCGTGGTGGGAAAGCGCGGTTTAAAGGAAGACTCTATCGAAATCAAATACCGTAAAACGGGTGAGAAAAAATTGGTCAAACTGGCAACGATGCAGGAGGCTATGGCGTTTGTGAAGCGCTTGGCGAAGCCGGCGGGTGCTTTGGCCAAACAACTCTTCTAACCTGACGGCGCGTTGTGGCGGCCAGCTGACCCCTCAAAGCTCTCATTGCCCTCGC
>JAVVXN010000007.1:0-13455 GCA_036651575.1 Raoultibacter sp.
CTGAAGCTCTTGTCGGCTGTTTTCATAGTTGCCACCCCTCCTTTCGTTCCATAGGATTTACCGGATTCGTTTAGCATGTGAATCACCTTTCTTTCTTTCTTTAAAAGCTCATACCTCAATGGCCTTTTTGTCCTTGGCCGCACAGAGTCCACCCCTGTGGGTCTTGGCATTTTATGCCTTGTGCCAGTATAGGTGAACAAACACTCAGGGAAAAGACTCTATTTATGGAAAGCCCTCTTAATTGCCCTATCTTGACCCCTTTTCTTGGCAAATAAACACAGAAACACCGCGTTTTTTGGGTATTGACAGCTTTTTTATGCAACAAAAACGGAGTTGCTCACCTCGCTGAATCAGATGGTGTACGCCGCAAGACGTAGTAAAACCGGCAAAAACCAAGCCAAAATCAGGGCAAAATCGCGGGTTTAAAAGGTTTGAGAAAAGCTTAATCCGACCGGTGCACTTTCGCCGATTACCGGTCGTTTGGCAGGTTGTCTTGTCTTCGGCTTGCACTAAAAGTGACCCGTCCTTTGACGTTTTGCCCAAAGCTTTAGCGGACGCGACAACCATAGGCGCAATCGAAAATAAAGCAGCCGAAGCGTTTGCCTCGGCTGCTTTGCTACCGTTACCTGGTGTCTGATCGACGTGCGAATAGATTCTTAGCAAATGCGCGGCAGCTGCTCTCCGACAAGCATGTCAAGGATGCGAGTCGACCCAAACGCGGTGCGCAAAAACACCTTTGAGCCACGGCTGGGCTGGGCGGCGCTCACTTCGCCCACCACTGCCGCATCGGTGCCGTAAGGGTTGGCACGCATGGCGGCCAAAGCGGCATCGGCTTCATCGGCGGCAACCACGCACACCATTTTGCCTTCGTTGGCAACCTGATACACATCGTAGCCCAGCATCTCGCACGCGCCCAACACGGCATCTTTCACGGGAATCGCCTCTTCGGCAACCGTGATATCAACCTGCGATTGCGCGGCCAGTTCGTTTAACGTGGAAGCCAGCCCTCCGCGCGTGGGATCGCGGAAGCAGCGGGTATGGGGTGCTGCAGCGATGGTTTCGGCAATCAGATGGTTTAAAGGGGCGGCATCGCTTTGCAGATCCGCCTGAAAGCTTAAGTTTTCGCGGCAGCTCATGATGGTGATGCCGTGGTCGCCCAACGTGCCGCTGATAAGCACTTTGTCGCCCGGCTGGATCAGCGTGCCCGAAAGGTTGATGCCAGCAGAAATCACGCCCACCCCGCTGGTGTTAATAAAGATGCCGTCGCCGCTACCGCGATTGACCACCTTCGTGTCGCCCGTGACGATGCGTACGCCGGCTTCGCGCGCCACTTCGGCCATGGAGGCGCAGATGCGCCGCAGGCTTTCCATCGGAAAGCCCTCTTCCAAGATGAAACCGCAGCTGAGATAGAGCGGTGTCGCGCCGCTGGTGGCCACATCGTTGACGGTGCCGCACACGGCCAAACGGCCAATGTCGCCGCCGGGAAAGAAATGCGGGGTAACCACGAAGCTGTCGGTAGAAAACGCCAAGCGCTGCTCCGGAGCGAAATCGGGCAACACGGCGGCGTCATCGCCGCGCAGCAGATCATCGTTGCCGTAGGCCTCGAAAAACACCTCGTCGATGATGCGCTTCATCATGGTGCCGCCGCTGCCGTGTCCAAGCAGTACTGTTTCGTCCATTGTTTATTGCCTACCTTTGCGACGTCGGTTGAAAACTTACCCTATGAAAAGCCCCGATCCTTCGGTCGCTTACGCCCAAAACGGCAACGGGTGTAGCGAAGCATCGGGGTTAAATGTGCGTGCCCGTGGTGGTCAGCACGAGGCGACCGGTTTTGACGCCCTTGGTGCCCAAAATCTTGTTGGCCACATCTTGCACCAGACCCGTTTCGCCGCGCAGCACGATAACCTCCAGGCAATTGTGCTGGTCTAGGTGCACGTGCATCGACGAAATGATGTGCTCGAAGTAGTCGTGCTGGATATCGTGCAGCTTGTCCTGCAAATCGCTGGCGTGATGGTCGAACACGATGGTCAGCGTGCCCATGACCACCGCCCCCGGCGTGGCACATTCCTCTTCCACCAGCGCATCGCGCACCAGATCGCGCACGACTTCACTGCGGTTTTTAGCCAGACCGCGGCGGGCGACCAAATGGTCGAATTGCATCAGCAAGTCTTCGGGCATCGCAACCGAAAAGCGCATAAGTTCTTGCGTCATGGCGACCTAGACCAAGCTGACGGTCACACCGGATGTGGAAGACGCGTCTTTGTCGACGGCATCTTGCGCATCGGTCAGAAGCGCGCGAGCTTCGTCGAGCAGGCCTTGGATTTCCTTGAGCGCCTGGGCGGTTTGCGCATAGCCCGAATCGTCGGCGGTGTGATAGAGCTTGTGGGTCCAACGGCGATTGAGCGCAATCTGGTCGTCCATCTGTTCGAGCATCAACTTATATTGACCGGTATTGATTCCGTTTGTGCACATGGCAATCCTTTCGTAGATCCGGCTATCGTTTGTTCAGTTATATCCTTTGCGAAAGCGAATGTCCATGCAGGAGTGTGACTTTCCGCGCGAAAAGTATTATTCCTCAACCGACGGTGAAAGGATGCGAGCCCGAGCGAACGCGAAGCATCGGAGTTTGCGGTTATGCGGTGACGATGGCCGCGGCGGCATCGAGGAGCGCATCGACTTCTTCCATGGTGGCGGCTTCGGCGTAGATGCGCACGAGCGGTTCGGTACCGGAGGGGCGCATCATAACCCACGCGTCGCCTTCAAGCGAAAACTTCACGCCGTCGCGACGGTCGATAGCGACCACCTTTTTCCCACAAAATGCCGCCTCGGTTGAGGTGGGCACGATCACGGTGCGGAAGTTTTCCATCTGCGCTTCGGTGATGGAGAGGCCGCGGCGGGCAAACTCAAGCTTGCCAAGGGTGTCGCACATATCTTGGACCAGCTGGCCTAAGCTCATGTGGCGCTGCGCCATCGTTTCGGCCAAAAGCAAGGCCATCAGCAGGCCGTCGCGCTCCATAACGTGACCGGGGATGCCGATGCCGCCGGATTCTTCGCCGCCGATCATGACATCTCCCGCTTCCATTTCGGCATAGATCCACTTGAAACCAACCGGGGTGCTGGTCAGCTCGAGGCCCAGTCGCTTGCACTGACGCGCGAGCAGGGCCGAAGCGGTGATGGTGGAAACCACGCGGCCGTGTAAACCCTTGTCTTCGGCCAGATGAGCCACAAGCAGCGTGATGATGCGGTGCGGGTTCACGAAGTTGCCGTGTTCGTCGACCGCGCCGATACGGTCGGCATCGCCGTCGTTGATGAAACACGCGTCATAGCCCAGCTCGACCACTTTCGCCATACCGCGATCGATCCAGGGCGGGATGGGCTCGGGATGCAAGCCATCAAAGGTGGGATCTGCAGCGTTGTTGATTTCGCACACTTCAACGCCCAGGTCGCGCAACAATCCAGCAAGATGGCCGCGGCCGGCGCCGTAGAGCGGATCGACGACGACACGCAGGTGGGCGGCGGCAATCGCGTCGATGTCAACGCGCTGCTTTAAGGCGGCAAGGTAGGGCGTGATCAGGTCAACTTCGGTGAAGGTGCCCCGGGCAGCCGGAGCGCCTTCGGGCAAAACCGCCTCGACGCGATCGGTGAATTCTTTGGATGAAGCGCCGCCATCGGCCATGCGCAGTTTGACGCCTAAGTATTCAGCCGGGTTGTGGCTGCTGGTCAACATGATGCCCCCGATTGCGCGGGGGTCTTGCGCGACCGACCAGCACAGAGCCGGGGTCGGGCAATAGTCGCGGGACAGCTTGACGGTGAAGCCCGCCGCTGCGGCGACGGCGGCAGCCAGCTGGGCATAGGCATGGGCGTTTTGGCGGCAGTCGTGCCCGATGATCAGCGTGTCGGCATCGGCCAGGTCGGGGTTTGCATCACGTTCTTCCTGAAAGATCTGCGCTGCGGCGCACACCGCGCGCACCAGGTTTTCTTCAGTAAAGTCTTCGCCGATGATGGCGCGCCAACCGTCAGTTCCGAAATGAATCGCTTCAGCCATGATTCACCTTTCAGCCACAAGGGCTTTTGTCAGCTGCGGGCGGCCCATCCGGCGCGCCCGCAG
The DNA here is from genome assembly GCA_036651575.1 of Raoultibacter sp. GTDB lineage: Bacteria > Actinomycetota > Coriobacteriia > Coriobacteriales > Eggerthellaceae > JAVWGW01. The sequence continues at coordinate 4,109 of JAVVXN010000007.1, forward strand.
AATATTCGATTCGTTGCACAAACCCGTTTATTATAGCCGCCACAGTGCCCAAAGACACCAAGCGTGACAGAATTGTAGCCAAAACAAGCTTCGCTGCCCGGTCGGTTGTTCGCCTGACTTCCCTATAAAGCCTTTGCTTGGGCGCAGATGAGGTCTTGTGTGCATTCTTGCGGTGTAAACGGCACCAGGGTGTCGGGGGCAAGCCCGCACTCCAAAATGCCGCACCCTTCATGGGCGGCCGCCGTTTTCCCCATAGGATAGACCAGTGAAAATTGCTCGGTCAGCGCAACCGCGATCAAATTCCGATAATCGGAACCACCGCGCGTCGCTCGGCCCACGCAGCTCACCTTCCCGCAACCCTGTTCGCGGGCCTGCTGCGCGATCGCCACCACCTGTTCACCCACACCGCTGGTATAGACGTCGGTCAGCAAAAACGTGTACTGATTTTCGGGCGCTGCAGCAAACAGCAAGGGCTCTTCGTATTCCACTTCCTTGACAAATCCCTTACCGGCACAGCTGGTCACCTGGTCTATTTCTGCCTGGATCGACGCTTTACCCGCCTCATCGCTGGTCTGCGCCAAGCGCTTCAACTGCGCACGTCGCATCCGCGCGTTGTGTTCTGAGTAACGGGTGTACACCGTTGTCGGCCCCATCAGATCCCGCAGATTTACTTCGCGGTTGAAAAACAGCGTCAGCAAGGCATACGCATTGCCCAACATCCCTTCGGAAACATCGCGCACATCGACGATGACGCGGGTGGCCTGGCTCACCTCGGCGGCGTGCTGCTGCAAAAGCGTCTGAGCCGAATCATCCACAAAATGATGAAATGTCAGCACGACCACGACCTCATCGGTTTCCGTATCGGTATAGGTGGTAAACGTGGGCTCCCGCAAGCTTTCGACCAGCCCTTTTTCGGGAAAGGTTGCAAGCTGCACCAGCTCACGCGTGCCATCGGCATGGCGCACCAAAACCTCAGTGCAGCGCGCCACGACCGCATCCCACAGCTGACGATCGGGTTCGCAGCCGTCAAACGGACTGTCGATCTCGTGCTCGAGGTGGTCGAAAAGGGTGCGGCCATCAAGCTGCATCAACACATCGCCGCAGGTAAATCGCGTATCTTCACCTACCCGCACCACCACCAGTTCGTCGCCGAAGCGGCGAGACGAAAACCCGCAGGTGCTCGGTTGCCAATCTGCGGTATCGTTGGCCAAAAAAAACACGTTGGGATCGTGCAGCGTGGCAAGATACGCCGTCACATACCCCGCAAACTTCGTATCATCGAGCTGATCCGCCTGCGCTGCCGCGGCGATCGCGTCCAACCACGGTTGCGGGTTGTTCTTCGGAGCGCACTCAGGCCACCCTGCATAGTCGTTTTCGAGAATCTGCACAATCGCTCGCGAGATGAGTTCATAGCTTTGAGCCATTTTTTACCCCCCTGCTTTCGGTGACAAGCCTTGATCGCTCCATTATACGAAAAAAAGAGGCTTTCGGGTTGCTTTCCCACCGGGCAAAGAAAGCACAAAGGCCGTCGGGGGAGACGGCCTTTGCTGAAACGAGAAGGCAAGAGGAGTTGCCAAGGGATAACAAGGAAATAATACTCCTTAGACTATTCTTTAGCAAGGATAATCTCACGTTTTTTGCCCGACTCCGCGCCGCAGGGTGTTCTACTCGCTCCGCAGTGCGGTGACCGGGTCTTTTTTGGCGGCCATCTTCGAGGGAACCAACCCGCCGATCAAGGTCAGCACCGTAGAGATCGCAATCAGGATGCCGGCGGCAGCCCACGGCAGAGACGCGACGCCGGAAATTCCGGTGATGCTTTCAATCACCATGTTGAGGGGAATGTTGAGCAGCACGGTGACCAGAACGCCCAAAACGCCCGAAGCCAGCCCGATCAAAAACGTTTCCGCGTTAAACACGTGACTGATATCTTTTTTGCTGGCACCGATCGAGCGCAGGATGCCGATTTCCTTCGTGCGCTCAAGCACGCTGATGTAGGTGATGATGCCGATCATGATCGAAGAGACCACCAACGAAATCGCGACAAAGGCAATAAGGATATAGCTGATGGCATTGATGATGTTGGTCACCGACGACATCATGGTTCCCACGATGTCGGAATAGTGCACCACCTTGTCTTCGTTGCCGGAATCCTGCATCGCTTTGTTATGGTCTGTGATGATGGTGTCGATCTGGGCTTTCGCTTCAAAATCGAGGGGGTATATGCTGATGGTCGCCGGCACCTCAAGATCGGCCACGCCAAGTTTTTTCAGGTTGCCGTCCAAGGTCGCGTTATTGGCACGGGTGCGCATCTGCTTTTGGAACGTTGCCGCAATCTGGTCATCACTCATGCCGGCAGCCTTCATCTGCATCAGGTATGCCTGCATACTGGCGGCCTGATCGGGCGGCAGTTTCGCCATGTAATCGGAAATATCCTGCATCGTCAGCACAACATCTTTGTCGTCGGTCATAAACGGTACGCCCGTGAAGATGTCCGTTTTCTCATCCGCCCGCTGATCCGCAACGATGGGCGCCGAGGCAACTTGGCCGATCAGGTGCTCCATCAAATCGCTCGAATACATGACGTATCCCCACGTATTGGCAGAACCGCTCGCTTCATCGCCAGCCTCCACGATGCCGACAACCTTCACCGTCGTACCCTGCGCCACCGCGCGCTTCATGAAATCTTCGTCTTCGGATTTATCTTCCCAGATACCCCCATTTTTCTCGTAAAACGCCGGCGTGGGCACCATTTTGAATTCCAGGCCCATGATGTCATCGTAGGAATATTCTTCCGGCTGTGCCGCCTCGACCTTTTCACCGCGCAGGGCACCATCCATCATTTCTTTGAGTTGGGCATCGTCTTTCAAGCCCAGCGCATACAGCGTGTAATCGGAAATGCGGCCATTGGCATCAAGCACCACGACCACCTCATCGTAGTTTTCGGGCATATGCCCCGCCACAACCGGGTATTCGCGGCTTACCAGCTCTGCGTTGTCAAGCATCTGCGTCCACACGTCGTAGCCGGTACCCATCGACGACATCATTTCGGCCTGGGCCGTTCCTTCCCCGCCCGTTGAAAACCCGATGCTGTCCATCACGGTTGAAGGATTTACCTGGTGGATGCCATCTTTGGTATCAACGTTGAAAATATTGAGCGTCGTTTTGTAATCGTACTGGATATCATTGGTCAAACGATCGATGTCACCCGGATTGGTTTCGAGCCAGGTTTTGATATCCCGCATGTCATTTTTATTCGCGTCGTTGGCAATCGAAGAAATCATGCCGGAAATGATGTTGTTACTTTCGATAGACGTGGCACCTTCGCGCTTGTCACCGGTCCCCTTCATGCCCATCATCGTCGACATCATGGTGGAGGAATCAACCGAGGTCGACTGGATGGAAAGCGGGTAGTTGGACAAGGTGCTTTCTTCGGTATCGTTGATGTAGTTTTGCGCGCCGGAAGAAAGGGAAAGGATCAGCGCGATGCCGATGATGCCGATACTGCCCGCAAACGCGGTCAAAAGCGTGCGGCCCTTCTTCGTCATCAGGTTGTTGAGGGAAAGCGCAAAGGCCGTCAGCAGGCTCATCGAAGTCTTTTTGATGCGCCCCGCATAAGAAATGCGCGCGGCGGTGATTTCGGATTCGCTGGCATCGAAGGGATGCGAATCGCCCTGCACCTCGCCATCAAGCAGATAGATGATGCGTGTGGCATACTGTTCGGCCAGTTCAGGGTTGTGCGTAACCATAATAACCAGGCGGTCTTTGGCGACGTTTTTGAGAATTTCCATAATCTGCGTAGAGGTGTGCGTATCCAGCGCGCCCGTTGGCTCATCGGCCAAAATGATATCGGGGTCGTTGACCAAAGCGCGAGCGATTGCCACGCGCTGCATCTGGCCGCCGCTCATCTGGTTGGGTTTTTTATGCAGCTGGTCTCCCAACCCCACCTCTTCAAGCGCCTTGGCCGCACGCGCGCGGCGCTCTTCTAACGACACGCCGGAAAGCGTAAGTGCTAATTCGACATTGGAAAGCACGCTTTGGTGTGGGATGAGGTTATAGCTTTGGAAGACGAAGCCCACGCTGTGATTGCGATAGGCATCCCAATCCTTGTCTTGGTACTGCGTCGTAGAAGTACCGTTGATGACCAAATCGCCACTGCTGTAGTGGTCAAGACCACCCACGATATTGAGCAGCGTCGTCTTGCCGCAGCCGGAAGGCCCCAGCACAGCCACGAACTCGTTGCCACGAAACTGCAGGTCGATTCCCTTGAGGGCATGGACGGTTTCATCCCCGGTCACATACTCTTTTTTGATATTCTTCAGTTCAAGCACGGATGATTTCCCTTCGCTCCACCGAGAAACCTCGGGCTTGATGCGCGCCACCCCACCAACCAGCTTCTCCTCTTATTAAGAGTTTACCTCAGTCGATCTATAAAGTGGAGCCCACCGCACTAGAGCTTGCGCCGGGAGTAAGGGCGCTCGCGGTGACCGCTCCCGTTGTGGGCACAAACGTGGCGGGGTCCCCTCCCGAATCGACAATTTTCATCATTGCGTGCAAAGAGGGCATATCGGCGACCACATAGGAAACACCATCGGCATCAAGGGGCGGAATCGTGGAGGGCACCATGGCTGAATACATGGTAAGGGAACCCAAATTTTTAAATTGCGTGGCCAAACTTAAAAGATCATTCACGGCAAGATCGGTTGTCGCGCACTTCGCCGCTTTTTGAATAACGTTGGGAATATCGGTTAAGGGCAGCGATAATACTTTCTTGATCAGCCCTTCGACCAGCAAGCGCTGGTTTGAAGTACGGGTAAAATCGCCGTCGGTATACGCGCGACTACGGGCAAACACCAGCGCGGCTTCACCGTTTAACGTCTGCTTGCCGGGCTGGATTACCAATTCGCCCGCATCGGGATCGTCGATCAGTTCGGGGACGGTCACCTCAACACCGCCGACCGCATCGACCAACGCGACCAGTTCCTCAAAATTGACCTCGGCATAATGGGATATCTTTACCCCGCATAGCTGGCTTGCTTCCCGAATGGTTGCCGCCGCCCCACCGTAATTGTAGGCCGCGTTGAATTTGTTGATCCCCTGTCCATCGATATCGATCTGGGTATCACGCGGGATGGAAACCATCGTGATGGTAGAGGTGGTCGGATCGACCCGCACCACGATATTGGTGTCGGAGCGCTGGCCCGATTCGTCATCGCCAACGCGTCGGTCCGAACCGATAAGCATCAGGTAGAAGGGGTCCTTGAAATTTTTCGTCGGCACCGTGACATCCTGAATTGCCTGCACTTCTTGAGCGCTTTTATTGCCCTGCAGCGTCGAGTTGATGTCGTTGACAAACCACGCAACGGCGCTGCCGGCACCAAGCACCAACAGCAGCAACACGGAGAGCACACCGAGGCCAATTTTTTTGCCGCGACTCATGCCGGATTTTTTGCGAGAGTACTGGGCCGCATGGCGGGAATACTGACCCGTCGCCTGAGACGAGGGAACGTAGGCGCCCCGGGCGTGCGATTGCGCAGACCCGCGATTGCGATCCGAGCCACTGCCATAGGCATCTCTGCCATACGCATTTTGATCGAAGCCGCGAGCGGAACGCCCCGCGCTACCGTAGTGGTCTTGGTTTCGAGAAAAACGATCGGAGCGATCGGGGGCAGATGAGGGGTTACGAGATGAAGAAGCACGGTTCAAGGGCTGCGAGACGTGCCTGGCATCTTGGCCAGAACGCCCACTGCGTGAAGAACGTGACGTCATATAAAAACTCCTAGCGATTTGCGGAAACGCCCAGTACACCATAAAAGGCGCTCCGAGTAGGGGAGCTATACCATTACCGGTTACGTGATACCTTTTTGGCTCACATCATAAAGCCCCTATATTTTACCACCGAACAAAGGACGGCCATAAAATAGGCACGCGAGCAAAACAAAGCGTTCACAACTCGAGGGATGTCACCACACCCAAAAGGGGTTATGTAAAAGAAAGGATTTGTGCGGGTTTATGGATGATTTCGCACGCTCCACCGGCCTCCAATTCGGCTTCGCTTTGGTATCCCCACGTCACGCCCAGCGCAAACGTGCCGGCGCGCTGCGCAACAATCATGTCGCCCCGGGAATCGCCCACGTAAACCGTTTGAGCAGGTGTTGATCCCAATTCGGCAATAGTCTGCAACAGACCGGCAGGGTCGGGCTTACGCGGGATGTCAGCCCCTTCTCCGTGCGCGACCGCAAAGGTATCGGGAAAGTAAAGCTGCACCAAATCCTGCACGCCCTTATCAAACTTGTTCGACAGCAAGCCGAGGCGTTTGCCCTGGGCCTTCAATTCGGCCAGGACCGCATCCATACCCTCATAGTGCTGCGTCAAGGCGATGCCGCACTCCGCATAAAGCGACACCCAAAGATCCAGCGCCGCTTCCGACACGTCTTCGGGAGTGTTTTCGGGAACCGCCTGATACATCAGTCGCCGGGCACCGTTGCCAACAAAGCTTAAAATCTCAGCGGCGCTGCGCTCGGGAAAACCCATTTCGCTTAAGGCTCGATTGGTCAAAACAACCAAGTCGGGCATGGTATCGAGAACGGTACCATCGAGATCGAAAATAAACGTGCTGAAAGAAGGCTGCATACACACCGCTTTTCAAAGAGGGGATCGGCTACTCAGGCAAATCCCTCGCCGTTACGATAAGAAAAGATTCTGTTGACCGGTATCATCGGTTGGGTCGCGGGGCTGCGATAGATGACGCCCGTGATTACGCCCTCCGAACACCGAAGCAAAGCTACTGCCGGCTTCGCCTCATACGTAAAGCATGGAGCGGGTGACGGGAATCGAACCCGCGCAGCGAGCTTGGGAAGCTCGAATTCTACCATTGAATCACACCCGCACGCTTCATTGAACAGGCCTTATACAACCTGAACAACAGGATTATAACCCAAATAGGGAAATTTCGGAACAAAATCGAGAAAAGTCCGCACAAGAGCGCACAATCGCAGCAAAAGTCGCACCCACGCCGCAAGCTTCGCGCGAAAATTCGGCACCGCAAGCGCTCGTGCGGCCACATAAGCCAAGCGACCTGCAACCAAAAAAAAGGGAGACCCGGCCGTGTAACCGTTCCCCCCTTTTTTATCTTTACGGTATCGGTGCAGCAAAGCTGCACGACGCGATAGAGTTATTTCTTAGCAGCACCAATGCGACAGATCGTCGTACCGCAGTCGGGGCATTTGCCCTTAGTGATTGGCTTGCCGTTCTTGGTGACGCTTTCGACCGGATCGATCATTTCCTTTTTCGCCTTACACTTCACGCAGTATGCTTCAATCGCCATATCGAGAAACCTCTATTCCTTAATCCAGGGGCTTTGCACCGGGGATGCAACAGCCCAAGCTATCTGGTGGTATACCGTACGATAACCACCGTTGAAGATGGCTTAATTATACTCTATCCCCCATAGCCAACTGCGAAAACATATAATAATCTCTAAATGTTTTTCAGCATTTCCATAACGAAGTCGGCATTTTTTTGCAGCATTTCTTCATCCAAATTTTCCAGTACATCATCGCCCTGGCCGTAGAACGCAGGCTTTTTGCCCGCCATGCCAACCAGACTCATTGCCTGAGCGCCATGCTTGAGCGCAACGGATGCAGCGCTTTCTTTCCAGCCGATTTGCGTCGTAGCCACCGAAACACCCGAGGCCTGAGAAGCTTTCTTGATATAGCGCTTCATGCGCGATGACGCCGCGTACTTTTTAAGCTTACCTTCTTTTTCAACATAGCTCAAATCGCCCGCGCCCAGCGCTTCCAGATTGATGAATACCGAACCCTTCAGCTCCGAAGCGTGTTCTCTCAAGAAAGCGTACATCCCCGCGTTGCCGGCAAGTTCAGATCCCAAGGACACAAACCATACTTCCGTATCGATATCGGGATGCTTGAACTGATAAATTTGCCGCAATTCTTCTTCGGCCACATTTGCTGTTCCAAAACCATCGGCAGAGTTTTCCGCCGGGCCCCGATTGGCCCTCGCGCGAGAAAATGCACCACCATGCCACCTGGTCGTTGTTTCATCGTCGAAATCGTCGTCTTCAAAGGGTTCCGCCGCATCGAAATCGCTGCCCACCCCTTCAAAAGAAGGTGCCCGGACGCCACCAAAACGGTTGTTGCGCGCCGCCGGTGAATTGACCGGCAAAGGAGCAAAACCATCGTCGTCGATTTCGGGAAAAATTTCCGCACCCGTATCCGCGACTGCATCTTGAGTATCTTCAAACGTATCCTTTGCCTGGAAACTATCCCAACCACCTCGCGCCGCACCCGCACTTCGAGCATCGAAATCATCATCGACTTCAAGCCATTCTTGCGGCGTTGACTCTTCATCCTTGCTCTTTTTGCGGAAAGCAAACTTGTCCAAGAACTTGCGTGCGCGTGATTTTGGCATATCCACATATCCCGGGCCGGCAAAAGCACCCGTTTCCGTGACGTTGCCCGCATAAGCGGAATCGTCGGCATCATCGATATAGCGATCTTCAAAAGCAACATCGGCAAGAAGGGCATCGCCGACCGGGGCAAACGAACCCGTTGCGCCAATGGGCACAAACGAACCCGTTGCACTGACTGCAGCAGGCTCTGGCTCGACGGCATTTTCCTGCATGGCCTGGGCCTTCAAAACGCCCGAAAGCGAGGGAATGTCGACGGGGTTGATTTTGACACTCCGGGGTGCGTCCGGGAGCGAAGCCGGTTCCGCCTCGAGCGAAACTTCGGGAATCATGGTAGAAAGAAGGCTTTTAGCTGCGGTTTTGCCACACGTTTCAGCCTCCGCAAGCGGAGCGCGCTGCTTGGAGACTTCGGCGATGGAAGGCAGAGGTGCAGCCGTGGGACTCACGTCGGGCAATACGATCGGCAGCTTACGCGCTGATTTCGGCGAAGCGGCAACCTGTTGCTCGGCCATCAGCTGGGAGTCGATAAATTGAGTAGCGGCATCAACGGGCTCGTCAAAGCGTTTTTCAGGAGCCGGCACATGCTCAAAGCCAGACGACGACGGTTCGTCCATCAGGGGAATTCTTGGCTGCGGCAAAGGGGCGGATACCAGATCCGCTATTTCGTCGCCGAAGCGGATCGAACGACGGGCGCGCGTCCGAGGGGCTGGCTCCGGTTGCAGCTCGGATTGCGGCATCGATGCGGGTGCTGACTCGGGGGCAGGCGCGCATTCGGGTTCGGAAGCTGCAGATGCTTGCTGACGCAGCGCTTCCACGTCGATCGGCTGCATGGCCGTAGTCGAATCCGACCTTGCGGAACGCGCAGCTTGCCAGGCTGCAACCTGCTGTTTTACCGCAGGCATACGCACAGGTTCGGGTGTGG
>JAVVXN010000007.1:13555-42050 GCA_036651575.1 Raoultibacter sp.
GCAGGTGCTACCTCGGGTTCAGGTGCGGGCGTTGCCTGTCGACGCAGTGCATCGCTGTCGATCGGCTCCATCGCGGTAGTTGTTTCCGGAGACAGATCTCTTCCGGGTTCAGGCGAGAAAATCGGCGCAGATACGGGTCGCGCTTCTTCGATCGGTGCCGGCACCGATGTGCTCGGGGCTGGAGCTGCTTCCCGAATGCCATTTTGTAAGGCGCGCAACCGTTCTTCGGTATCTCCGTCAACGGTGCGCGGTTCCGGCTCAACGCGAGAGGGGCTTTCGGCGGAGATGGCATTTAAGGCATCCGCATAGTGCGAACGCTGCACCTTGGGAGCGGCTTTGTCTTTTTTCACGCTGGCCTTGGCTTTTTTGTACCACTCCGGAACGCCATCCGCTGCGCGGGGTGTCGGAGAAAAGGTTTGCGGGGGCGCAGCGACCGGTTGGGAGGGCGCGGCTTCTTCAAGGGGTGCTGCAGACGCTTCCTCCTCCTGATTTTCGGAAACGGCACCCTTTGGTGCCCCGGCGAAATTCGCACCCGTAAATACTTCGCGGGTCGCGCCGATCTGGTCATGCCAAGCCTCTTGCGTCGGTGCTGCTAGCGGCTGCTCTTTCGTCTGAACCAGGTGATTGTAAATGTCGGTTGGCTGGTCCCTAACCGATTGTCCGGTCAGTGCCGCAATCGCAGCCTTGGCGGCCGCCAGTCGATCGGCTTCCGTTTGAGGGGGCGGTTCGGGTGCTTTTACCTGGGATGCGGCATAAACCAATTGAGCGCCCTCAGGAATAAGTCCTGCGGCGCGTGCCTGCTCTTCGCCATGGATTTGCGCTGCCGCTTCTTCGCGATAGGCCAGTTCAGCAGCGCTGATGCGCCCATTGCCCACCCGGCGGGCGACTTCCAACATGACGGCGACGCCGGAAGCGTTGCAGTTTGCCGCTTCGTTGTACGCAGCAATTTTGTGCAGCAGGGCCACCACCAGGGGAAGCGCTACGATAATCAGAGCCACCACCGTTATCACGTTAAAAAGAATCGCCGTGCTACCAACGGCGTAAAGAAAGAAGAAATATCGAACGATTAAAATAAGAGGAATGACAAACAAGGCGAGAGGCGTTGCCCGATTGATGAGGGGCAGAGCCGCTATCACCGGGTCAATAAGTTCGGGCGATGCCTTGCCGCTATCGTAGTGTGCGAGCACGACGATTTTACGACGGCGAATGCTTTTTTCTTCTTCCGACGATCCCGGTTCATATTTTGCAACCACGTTCTGGCTGACACCCCGCATCAAAATGCGCGACAACACCGGCTTATCAAACAGCTCGAGGGCATAGAGCACCGCGACAACCACCGTCAAAACCACGGCGGGAAGGGCGAAGGCCGCGATGAAAAGAGACAGTATGGTGGCGATAAACGTAACCCCAAAACAAATCACGGGAACGATTTCGCTGTTGCCCGCGCATTTAAAATCTTCAATTGTGGCAGAAAGGCCAGCGCCTTTCTGGAATTGCTCAGTAATGTAGAGAGCAGCCTGCTGTTCTTCTTCCGTACCGGCCGGGCGAGGGCCTATATCGCGCGAAAGATACGTGACATCATCAAGGATTTCCGGCATAGGTTTGCCTTTCGTTTAAAGCGGGTGCTCCTTAGTCCATATAGTTCTAAAGTATACGCTATTTATCCGCTGTCCCCAAATAACCCCGCAGGAAGGAATCTGCCGCCCCAGCAGCGCGGCGAGCTTCCTGATAGGTTGAAAACGAGGAAGCAGTATCGGCATCATACGCGTCGTAGAGAGGTTGCAGTGGATCGGTGGGAAATTGCTCGGCGATTTGAGCCGCTTGGATGTCTGCCTGGTTGGAGCGTTCGTTATTTACTTCGGCAGTTTTTTTGTCTTGCACCATGATCGCATCATCTGAAGCAATCGCATAATTCATCGCTTCAATCCGCTTATCAACGTAGGCAATCAAAAGGTGCAAATCGGCACTGGCAGCGGAAATTCCGGCGGTTTCAAGTTTCAATTTTGCATCAGTGAACTGGGATAATGCTTGATTATTCTCATCTTTTGACAACCGCGCGTTTTCGGTTGTCGTATGGGAGACAAGGGCCGCGGCACGATGTGCCAAAGCATCTGCAGAAAGGATCTCAGACCATGCCGCACCGACTAAACCGATAGCCTGGTGGGTATTGATCGTTGCCTGCATAAGAGCTGTTCCAGCTTCAACCAAAGACGTGCGAGCCGCGACAGCCGCCACGGTCTGACCCGCCGCTTCTTTATCGACAGAATCGCGCATACCCTCAAAGGCTTTCTGCGCCGTGGCGCCCGCCCGATCAAGTGAGGCCACCGCCGAAGGTAAACCCCCTTGTATTTCTTGCATTTTCATCACAGTTTCTTCATTAACAGGAGCGTTGATTGCTTCATCCATCGCCACAATAGTCGCGTCGGCGGCAGTGATATCAACCAGCGATTCGCTGAGCAGCGCTTGGTGATCATGCTGGTTTTGATACTCGGCTGCCAAAAAATAGGTCGCGGTGCCGGCGACGACCGCAACCAAAACAAAGGCCGCGATCCCTGAAAGAATTCGATGGGTGCGTCGCTGCCTTTTCCGATGCGCGATTTCTCGATCCGAATCGATAACCGATCCCGCGGGGTTAACCGATACTTCAGGCACCGGAGCCGAATCGCTTGCCGCCTCTGATCCCTCAGGTGCCGGCGTGCGCCCCCCTTTAAAAACCGGGAAAAGCGAAACAACGCCGGCAAAGCGGGCGCGAACCGGTTTGCCTTCCTTTATTTCTTCGGAGTCAGCCGCTTTGTTGCGCGAATCAAGCACGCTGAGCGAAATTTCATTCGACGTTCCCTCGGTATAGCGCTTGATATGCAAAAAGTGCGCGTTTTTATCCTTTTTAAAAGCCATACTGCACGCTTACGCCCCAGACGACGCATTCTTTTGCGCCAATTCTGCCACCAAAGCATCCATCGGAAGCACTTTGATCGTCTTGCTGGGCAGCGATCGCAAGAAAACCTTACCATAGCCCTTGGTAAGCAATCGTCTATCGGCCAGAATCAAACATCCGGTGTCGTCGGCATTGCGGATGAGACGACCGGCAGCCTGCTTGGTTTCCAGTACGGCGGCCGGAAGCACGTAATGGCTCCAAGCCTGCGGATCGCGTTCGGTTCGCACGCATGACAGAGGATCGGTCGGCTTTCCGAACGGCAACTTCGGGATGACAACCCCCCGCAACGTGGAGCCGGGGGCATCAAAACCTTCCCAAAAACTTTTCAAGGCAAAAAGGGAAAGGTGTTCGTCGGCAAGAAAGTCATCACGCAGCCCCTTGACCGAAACGCCCCACTTTTGGCACACGACTCGAAGATCATCGCCTTTCAAGGCGGGCTGCACGGTGTTAAAGCATGCTTCCATTTCCTTGCGGTTGGTAAACAGCGAAAGCATGGATCCGTGTTGCGCACGATGCACCCCGATCAGCAGCTTCTGCAAAACGCTCACATAGGCGGGATCGTTGGGTTCGGGCATGTCTTCCACAACATAGACCGTCATGTTTTCGTCAAAATCATAGCTTGACGCCAATTGACACGTCGTGGTGCGTGAATGCTCGGTGGTATTGAGACCGATTGCGGTTTCGAACGCGGTAAAGCTTTCCGCAATGGCAAGCGTCGCCGAAGCAAACACCACGCTGTGAGTGTTGGTGAACAGGGTTTCATTCATTTTGTCACCCACATTGACCAAAAGCGCCTGCAGCTTTTCGACCGCATGATCGCTCTTTTTGGAAAGCGTGGCTGCATAGGCATACGTGGGAGGCGCTTTGAAGAGGATGATTTCCGCAGCAAACAGCATGTCTTTGGCTTCAAGCACAACGGACGCGATTTCTCGCTGCACGACCGCGGCGCCTTCAACGCTCTCAAGTGCCGCGACAAGCTCCTGGCACGTCGTGATCAATTTTTCGGTGGAATCGGCAAACAGGCGACCGTGCGAAACAAGGTTTGAGAAGGTGTCGCTCGTGCGGATCTGATCATTGATCCACAGTTCGACGTACTCGTAGCCTTTAGAGCGTTTGTTCGTATCGAAGTACAGCAAATCTTTCATGCGAGCGCTCAACTCGGTGGCAGCCTGGTTAAATGCCTGACCGGCAGCGCGCGCTTTCGAAGAAAGTCCCTCGATAAGAGGCGAGGCTTCCCCCGCTTTCGCGGCGGCTCCTTCAGCGCGCATAAAGATATTGCGCGACCCCTCATCGCCTGAAATACGGCGGGCCAAACGCAGAAGCGCTTCTGCGGAAAGCTCCGGTGAAAACGCGCGCCGCGCTTCGGCTTCCGCTCCGTGTGCTTCGTCAACCACCCAATAGCGAATCGGCGGAAGCAGACCTCCATCGGCAGCGATGTCGCAAAACAGCAAGCTGTGATTGGTCACCACGATGTTTGATGCCTCCGCTTTACGGCGAGCGCCGTGCACGAAACACAAGTGGCCGAAGAAGGGGCACTTCCGACGAAGACATTCGTGGCTGTTCGTCGTAATGGCCCAGCGCGGGATGGTGCGATAATCGATCTTCAAACCATCGATGTCGTCGTATTCGCTCTGCTCGATAAAGGAAAGCAGACCGGCGAGCGCAGGTGCCTGAGAAACCTCTTTCCCCGCGACAAATTTCATACTTGCGCCCTCGGTCACCAAACGATTCACCATACGCAGGCATGGATAGTGAGAAAATCCTTTGAGGGGAGCATACGTCAAAGGTGCACCCGTCACCTTTTCCAAGGCTTGCGATAACAGCGGCAGCTCCTTGTGAACAACCTGGTCGAGCAACGCGTTCGTTTTCGTCGCAATACCCACCGTAATATTGTTGCGCTGAGCCACCAGTGCCGCGGGCAGCAGATAGGCCATCGATTTGCCAACCCCGGTACCCGCTTCAACCACCAGATTAGTTGCCGTTGCAAACGCCGCACGCACGCACTCCGCCATAGCGGTTTGCTCGGTGCGCACCTCATACGTCGGATAGAGGCTTCCCACCAAACCCGTTGCTTCAAACGCATCGGCAACTTCGGCGGCCGTTGGAAACTGCAGACCCAGCAGGGGATCTTTTGCAAGCTCGTCGGCGTCGGGCTTCGGTTTCAACTCGTTGCCGCTCAAGCTTTTTTGACGCAGCTTGCGCAGGTCGAAAAAAGCGTCCGGAAACAAATTCGTCGGGATATCACTCGCAACATCTGCAATTGTTTCACGTGCAACATCGCTTGTGAGCAGGGAGTTTGTTGCTTTTTGTGCTTCGGGCGATGCAAAATATTGAAAAACCTTAACGGTTGGCCACTGTTCAAGAGATGCAAGATCGGCAATATAGGAAACCAGGGCAGTCGGCATTGCGGCTACAGCAGCCAGCAAAATACGGTAGATGGTACAGGTCGCTTCAACGTCGGCATCGGCGCGGTGGGTCGATACGGGAGCGTCAAACGTACGCACCAAATCGATCAGTCGATGTGATTTCAAGCGCGGCAACGCAATGCGTGCCAAATCGAGTGAATCAATCCACACGTTGTTTGCAAGAGCCGCACCCCCGTCGTTTTTCGTGACAAACGTGCGATCGAACGCGGCATTGTGAGCCACAAGATCAGAATCTCCCACAAACGCGGCCAATTTTGCGCACGCTTCAACCGGTGAAGGGGCATCGGCAACATCGCAGTCATGAATATCGGTGAGGTGAACGACTTCTTCAGGGATGGGCTTGCCCGGATTGACGAACGTCACAAACCACTCGACGATCCGACCCTGAGACATGCGAGCCGCGGCAATCTGCGTCAATTCATCGTGATTGAATGAAAAGCCCGTTGTTTCGGTATCGATAACCACAACGTCAGCATCGAGCGTACCGTAATCGGCCACGCGCGCGTTGGCCGCCAGCTGTTCATAGCGAGCGCGAATGGCCACCGGCGTCGCATCACTGATAAAGTTTTGTATCGTATATATGGGTTTAACGGTTTCTTTTTTCATAGGTTTCAGCCTATCATGAAAAGCGCTGCGAAAACCATGATCGCGGCGTGTCTCAAGGAGAAAACATGTCAGAAATAGCTTATTTTGGTTCCTATGCCCGCTACGATACCGCCAACAAGCGCGATGCCGCCGTTTTACTGGGGGCCGACAGCATCGTTGGCGATCTTTTCGAAATCGAATTTGTTCTGGAAAGCGGTACGCGTACCGCTTGGATAAAAAACCGCTTTGGAGCGCGCGTTGGTTATTTTGACGCGGAAATAAGCCACCAGCTCAGTTTGTGCGAGGCAAAAGATTTAAACATCGTCGCCGTGCTCTCCTTCGTCGCTTTTACGGAAAACCCCGAACCGGGCCATTATTGGGGGGAAGCGGCTCTCATCGCCTACGACGCGCAGTATACGGATGTCTTTCTGAGCTTTATTGAGCGGATTGCGGAAAAAATGGCTGATGGTGTCCGGGTGGACGTGGCGATACACCAAAAATCACTCGAGCAACTCGTAGCGGCCCCCACCACCTGGCTTCCTTCTCGCCGCGTCGAAATGCCGGCACGTCAGCCGGGAACGGTCGTGTTAAAAAGCCGAAAGAAAATGAGTGAACGCGTTATTGAACAGGGAAGACGTGGACACTTTGGTTGCTATGTTGGAAGTTGGGTCTTTCTTTTGGCGGCCATCGCCCTCGTTATTTTCGGCTTAAAATCGTGCGGGGTGTTCTAGGAGCCCCACACGATTTTCTGAAACGACATCGCTGCCCCACGCTTTATCGCACGCGCTCCAAGGCAAGCTTGACCAAACGGGTACACAGCTCGGGAAATTCGATGCCGACCGCACGGCCAGCATCGGGCAGAAGCGAGGTGCCGGTCATGCCGGGAATCGTATTCGTTTCTAAAACCCAACACTCCCCCGCATCGTCCATGATGACATCGCTGCGAGAAACACCGGAACACCCGAGAGCTTTATGCGCCAAAATGGCAAGATCCTGCACCTTTTTCGTCGCTTCATCGCTGATCCGCGCCGGGCAAATATGCTGCGAGCCACCAGGAGCATACTTTGATTCGTAATCGTAGAATTCATTGATCGGCACAATCTCAATGATGGGCAAGGGCTCGACCTCTTCGTTGCCTAAAACGGCAACCGTCAGTTCGGTACCCGAAACAAACGTTTCCACCAGTACTTCCACGTCGATTTCAAGCGCTTTTTCAATCGCTGCGCTCACTTCAGCGAGCCCTTCAACGATATAAACACCCAGTGCGCTGCCCTCGGTAGAGGGCTTGACCACGCAAGGCTGTCCGACATACGCCACAATATCTTCAATCGGCATATCGGAAGAAGAACGCAGCGTCACCGAACGAGGAGTTTTAATGCCGGCGCGTTCGTAGAATATTTTCGACTTCGTCTTATCGATTGCAAGAGCACTCGACCAGACGTTTGATCCGATATAGGGCATCCCCAAAATCTCGAGCATACCTTGTATCGTACCGTCTTCTCCGTATTTACCGTGCAAACAGAGGAAGGCGACGTCGAAATTTCCGTCGATCAGCGTCTTGAGATCTTCTTTGTTCGCCGGATCCAGCATCGTGACCGGAAATCCCGCCGCGACGAGCGCTTCTTGTGCGCCCTTGCCTGAAGCGAGTGAAATGACCCGTTCTCCACTGATGCCGCCTGAAAGCAGCGCCACGCGTGTGTTCTGAGGTTTGAAGGAATCCATGGAGCCCCTTTATCAATTCATAGGGTGCCTATGCACCATTGTTTTACCGAAAAGCAGTATAACAAAAGCAAATTTATGTGGCATCGATTCAAGATGAAAACACAGCGCGGCAAATCACGTATACTGTCCGTATGGAAAACAACATCAAATCATACTCACGCCAGGGAATCGAAGAGCTGCTTGCTTCTCTGGGTCAGCCCCGCTTTCGGAGCAAACAGGTGGTGCAGTGGCTCTACCAGCACGGAGTGAGCAGCTACGACGAAATGACCAATCTTCCCGCCGCGCTGCGCGCGCAATTGGCGCACGTTGCTCCTTTGACCATACCAAAACTCGTCGACAAGCAAACATCTCATGATGGTACGCGGAAATACCTTTGGGAATTTTCCGATGGGGCACGCGTCGAAACGGTAGCAATCCCATCACGCGATATTTCACCTGATAAAATGCCTAAACGGCTGACAATTTGCTTTTCAACACAGGTGGGATGCCCCATGGCCTGTGCCTTTTGCGCAACCGGGAAAGAAGGGTTCGGCCGCAACTTAACGCCGGGCGAAATGGTGGATCAAATCATTTTCGCAGGACGTGATATGGGTTGCCGGGTAACCAATCTGGTAGCCATGGGCCAGGGGGAGCCGTTCTTAAATTACGACAACACCCGAGCGGCGCTGCACTTTCTCAACTCCGCCGACGGACTTGAGGTGGGCGCGCGCCACATTACGGTTTCAACCTGTGGCATCATCGCGGGAATTCGTCGTTTTGCTACCGAACCCGAACAGTTCACCCTCGCAATTTCTTTACACTCCGCCCTCCAAAGCACGCGCGATGCCCTGATGCCCAAAGTCGCTTCATCACCTCTCACCCAGCTGCGTGCAGCAATTATCGATTACACCGAAGAGTCCAACCGGCGCGTCACCTTTGAATATCTCCTCATCAAAGATGTTAACGATGGAAAACGAGATCTCGATGCACTCAAACGGTTTTGCAAGGGGCTGCTGTGCCACGTTAATTTATTGCCTATTAACGCAGTTTCGGGGAGCCCGTATCAACCGGCCTCCCCGAATGTAATGCGTCAATGGACTGATTCCCTGCAATCTGTCGGCATTGAAACAACCGTGCGTAATTCTCGCGGCTCCGATATCGACGGAGCGTGCGGGCAGCTGAAAAATGCGACCCATTAGTCCTTTGTCAGCTGTTGAAATAAACGCTCAAGATCCTCTTCGTCCTTAAACTCAATTTCTATCTTATTCTTACCCTGCACCGTTTTAACGCGGACATTCGTACCCAGTACTTCACGAAGCCCCCGAGCCGCAGTTTTAAACGATTTCGGTGCCGGTTCCCTCTTTGCCATCGCCTCACCCTGCGCTTGGCGACCCGCGATAAGACGGGCCAAAGCTTCCGCTTCTCTGACGGAAAGATTTTCAGCAATAAGTTTTTCCGTTAATTTTTGGCGACCCTCCTTAAGCGGGATGGATAAGATAGCACGCGCATGACCCGCGGTGATCTTTTCTTCGAACAGAAGCTGCTGTGCGTCCTCAGGAAGATCAAGGAGTCTCAAGGCATTGGCAATGGTCGATCGCCCCTTAGAAACGGCCTGAGCGACCTCAGATTGCGTCATATGCTGACGTTCCATCAAACGGCGGTAGCCATACGCCTCTTCAATGGGATTTAAATCCGAACGCTGTATATTTTCAATCAAAGCAAGCTCAAGCGCCTTATCGTCGGTCGCTTCCTTGATGCGCACGGGAACCATCTTCATATGAAGCGCGCAACACGCTTGATAGCGACGTTCGCCAGCAATAATTTGGTATTGGTTACCGATGGCGCGCACCAAAATTGGCTGCAGCAAGCCTTCTTTTTCAATCGAAGCAGCCAATTCTTCCAAATCTTCCTTCTTGAAGTTTGTTCGCGGCTGATCAGGATTGGGCTTGATCGCTTCGAGAGGGACTTCGTCTGGCTGTCGTTCTACCACGCTTTTAATCGTCACGTGATCATTATCTTCAAGATAAGGTTGCGGATGCGTTGGTTCGCGATCCAATTCTTGCTGTATCGACGATCGAGAAGAGGAAAGGGCTGGCTCCTTATGTTCATGGCTATACCCATTTTTAAGCGAAGATACGAGCGACTCTCGCACTGACGCGGGAGTTTTTTGGCTTGATGGGGCAGGAGTTGGTTGAGGTGAAGCGGGAGCAACCGTGCGCTCAACCACTTCCGCCGCTTCGACATCTTCTTCTTTAATAATAGTACGTTCCCGTGTCCGTGGGGGAACGGGAACAGGACCTGCTTCTTCGGCGCTTTCACCAAGAAGAGAGCTTAAACCACGTCCTAAGCCGCTTTTTACCTGTTTAGCCACGACCAATCACCTCATTTGCAAGAGCGGTATATGAAAGGGCACCTTTGCCCGTAGGATCATACTCAGTTATCGGTTGCCCATAACTGGGAGCTTCAGACAGCTTAACGGTACGAGGAATCACCGTTTCGAAAACCGTCCGACCAAAATAACTGCGCACTTCTTGCGCAACTTGCTTGGAAAGCGTTGTGCGCCCGTCGTACATCGTCAAAAGCACGCCAAAAATATCAATGCTGGGATTAAGGCGAGTTTTGACACGTTTCATTGAATCAAGGAGTTTTGTCACACCTTCCAGGGCATAAAACTCACATTGGATAGGAATCAACAGTTTGTCAGCTGCAACAAGAGCATTCACCGTCAATAAACCGAGAGAGGGAGGACAATCAACAAAAATGTAATCATATTTACCGCGAAGACATCCGATAGCATCCTTGAAGCGGTTTTCACGAGCCATTTCAGAAACAAGTTCAACTTCAGCGCCCGCAAGATTAATGGTGGCGGGAATTAAGTCGAGACCCTCGCACACATCGGGGATAATAGCTTCTTCAGCGGGGATGTCATTGAGCAAAACGTCATAAATACAGGCATGAACCTGGCTTTTTTCAATACCTAAACCACTTGAAGCGTTGCCCTGAGGATCAAGATCGACTAAAAGAACCTGTTTACCCATAGAACCAATCGCAGCAGCTAAATTTACTGCCGTTGTTGATTTTCCAACCCCGCCTTTTTGATTCAAAATGGCAAGTATCTTCGTTTGTCCAATGACATGGTGCACGGGATTTTTTTCTGCAATTGTTTTAATAGGCTTTGCGGTGATTTCCCGCACTTCATGAGAGACTTCGCGTTCAACAACTTCTACGTTTTCAATATCGGGAATTTCTTCATCAATACCTTCAGATTGTTGTCTTATTGGTTCGTCTGTCGTGATAGTCTCTGCTACTTTTTTGTCTCGTTTTAGACCATCAAAGAGTCCCACAGAGGCCCCCTTTCCTTCGGTTGTTTTGAATTATACATGACAATAGATGTTTCACGTGAAACAGCGAGTATAAATCATCGCGGTGAACCAGAAAAAATATCAAACACAAGCTTACCTTTGTTTCACGTGAAACAAAGGTAAGCTTGTGCCTCTCACGATTATGTTCGGAAGCCAACAAAATTTGAAGCCACCAGATCGATTCTAAGACCCGAAAAAGAAAGGGCGTGAGGTATATTACCCTTTTTCTTGCTCGGTAAAAAGGTGCAGACGCACCGTGTATAACTCCTCTGTTCTTGTGATGACCTTCTATTACTGGTCAAAAACCTCCCCATCAAATTGATGGCCGCAAAGAAGAACACCCAAAACAAAAAATCGATTTCCTCTGCTTATGCAGTGTAAGGAGTTTTTTGAGCCATACCGCACCGACGAGGAAGGGAAACCTTGGGTTTTCCTTTTTTGATAAAAACTAAAATGCAGCGTTCCGTCACTCCATCGCTTAAGATGAAATTTCTTCGAGAATGAAAATGCATACCCAATTTCTTTTCAAGACGCTGTGCGTTTTCAATTTCCTCATCCGTAATACGTGCTTTATAACAAATGAGAAAGCCACCCTGTTTCAAAAGAGGAGCAGATAATTCCATCAGAGAGGGGAGAGAACTTAAAGCACGCGCCGTCACAACGGCAAAAGCAGAACGGTGATCAAGCGCTAAATCTTCGATACGTCCACCATAGGTATCGATCTGATCAGACAATCCTAAGGTATCAACAAGAGAGGCAAGAACCGCCACTTTTTTTTTGACAGAATCAACCAGCAGCGTCTTTCTTCCTGACATAATGGCCAAAGGAATACCGGGAAAGCCACCACCGGTGCCAAGATCAGCGTAGGACCCTTCAGGAGCATCATTAAATTCAGGCAGCCCACTTAATGAATCTTCAATATGAAGAATGACTCCTTCTTCAAGAGAAGTGATTCTCGTAAGATTATGAATCTTGTTTGCTTCAAGGATCCCCAATAAATGTGCTTCCAGCAATTCATTTTGGGTAGCAGTCAAAACAACGTTCTCGCTTTGTATATGCACAACAACCTTCTTCTGAGAAAAACACGACGATGCCTCATACTCCTAAAACGGAGAATCGCTCAACGAGCAACACTGAGGTTAAAAGAGTATACCTTGGAAAATTCAGATACGGAGTAGGCGACGTGAAATACCAAAAAAGGACGCTCTTAATGAGCGCCCTTCGCAGTGATTTAAAAAAGAAGATGAAGCAGTTACCCTTGGTCGTTTCACGTGAAACAGTTATTCAGGAAGAACCACAACATGACGAGCGCTGCCTTCACCTTCGGAAGCAGTTCTTACCCGTTCATCATCACGCAGCGTAATATGAACAATCCTTCGTTCGTAAGGGGTCATAGGACGAAGCTTGATGCTACGGTTTTGCGAGAAAGCACGATGCGCTGCTGAACGAGCAAGATTTTCAAGCTTTTCGCGCTGGCGACTTTTATAACCTTCAACATCAACGATAATCGGGTAGCGAAAACCAATGGTTCGGGCGGTAATAGAAGAGATTAAAAACTGTAAAGCATCAAGTGTCTTACCATGACGACCGATCAGCACCGCAAGATCATCACCCGTGATATCAAGGATTAATTCACCTTCATCACCATCGTATTCATCAATGGTAATTTCCCCGATATTGAAATACTTCAAAATATCCTGCAAAGCATTGATCGCAGTATCAGCAACGGCATCAATTTCTTCTTCAGAAAGTTCTTCTTCGACGACCTTTTCTTCAGGTTCCGTCGTATCGTCAGAACATTCTTCTTCCGTGACCTCATCCATAATTTCTTCGGCCATGATAGCTCCTTAGAACGCGGGTACGTGCCTATATACCAACAGCAATTGCTGCGGATGTATAAAATTAACCTTTTTTCGCCGGACGCGGTTTTTTCGCTTTACGGGTAACATCAACATGGACTGGTTCAATATCAATCGTTTCAGCTGCAACCTTAGCATCTTCCTTTTTCAAAACAAAGGTCGTCAATTGCTGCTGCGTAACACCCACTAAACCAGACATACCCCAGAACAACAGTACGCCCGCGGGAGCACCCCAGCCGATCCACAGCATAAAGACCGACATCACGGCAGCCATGATCAAAGTCTGTTTCTGCTGAGGACCTTTATTATTGCGCTGTTGTAACAACATGGGCAAAAAGGTTGCGCCTGCAAAGACCAGCATCAAGATCAAATAAGGAATAAAAGCACCAATACCCTGCGAAAAAGCTTCGGAGGGTTTCGTAATAAGACTGGGAATTAAATTATAGAATTCATAGGTAGAACCCTGCGTACGGCCACCCATTTCTTGCAATACTTGAAAAAGAGCCATAAAGATAGGCATCTGAAGCAGCATGGGTAAACAACCGGCAAGAGGATTGAATTTCGATTCCGCATAAAGCTTTTGCATTTCTTCCTGTTGACGCTGCGGATTATCCTGATATTTCGTTTGGATTTCCGTCATCAAAGGCTGCATCTTCTGCATATGGAAAGAAGATTTAATCTGCTTGTGCATTAAGGGACTGATGAGAATACGGAAAATAATCGTGACAAGCACGATTGCTAAACCCCAGTCACCGCAGAAGTTATAAAACGCCTGGATGATTTGGAATATAATATCCTTAAATGCATCCCACATATATCATTTCCTCCCGAACATATAAAATCCCAGGTCAAAGCCCATTTTAAGGAACAGGATCATAACCGTAGGGACCACCTGGTCGACAACGTAGTATTCGTTTTACGGTAAGCCAAAGTCCTTTGAAAAAGCCATACCGTTTAAAAGCTATAATGCCATACTGTGAACACGTAGGCGTAAAACGACAGCAAGAGGGAAACAGCGGTGAAAGAGCCATCTGATAAAACGTAATGGCTAAAACCGCCAACTTTGTTGGTAAGCTCTTAAAAAAAGATGCCACCGATCCCATAAAAACCCTATCGTAAGCCTTTGCGTGACAAGACAACATTACATGCTTCCAGCACTTTACTATAAGAAGCTTGCGTTGTTTGTTTCTTCGCAATAAATATCACATCATAGCCTTGCCAAGGACCACCAAGGTCCTGACAAAGAGCTCTCATGCGACGTTTTGCTTTATTACGCCAGACTGCATTACCGTTTTTTTTCCCTGCTACAAAAGCAACACGACCAGGGCGGTCGTGTTGCGCGGTATCTTCTGACATGAGTAACGTAATAGAGGAAGAATTCAAACGTGTTCCGTGATTAAATAGATAAGAAATCTCAATGCTGGATTTAATAGTTTCCAACACTAGAAGTTCACTCTACACACAGAGACGCTTGCGACCTTTTGCGCGACGCGCTGACAGTACAGCACGTCCGCCTTTAGAAGACATGCGAGAACGAAAACCATGGCATTTTGCACGCTTACGCGTGTTCGGTTGATAGGTGCGTTTCATCGGTATTCCCTTTCGTGGTTTTAGAGTAGCCTTGAAATTATATGAGCGGGGAGTATAACTGTCAAGAATTACTTTTAAATGCTCCTTCATCACTCCATTTTCAAAGAGCGTTATCTTTCGATTGTGGAAAACGTTGAAAACTTTTCTTTTACTCGAAAAGCACGGTGGAAATATCGTGGTACCTGAAGAAGTCAAGGGTGTTTTTTAAAAAAATATTTTCACTCAAACAATCTGATATTTCAGGATAATAAAACAAAAATACTATCTTTGACCTGCTATTTTATAAAAAATACTCCTTTATTTTTCGCACATCACTTCACTATTTTTTCGATCAAACAAACAAATAATATGTTCTTACTGAAACGAACTGGGCATATACATAAAACGCAAAAGTCAATGCGTATTTTGGAAATATTTCAACAATAAAAAGCATGTTTTCCGTTTTTCCACTGCCGTATTTTTTTCACTTTCAAAGTTTTCAACAATTTATGAATAAAAAGTTGAAAACTTTGAAAACACGAATGAAACTGCAAGAAAACTTTGCATGAATACTCCGTGAATACTGGATATTGGCTGAATTAGCCCTTAGAATGAAACGGTTTCCACAAAAAGGCACTGATTTTTTCTAGAATGAATGAAAATGAGTGAAACCACCAATCACCAAAGGAAATAGCTTGAAGCAGCAGGAAATACACCCTACCGATACTGATTCTTCAGAAATCGAACCAGAAAGTTTTTTCGATTACTCATTTGTGTATACAACCGCACGAATCGCCATATACGACGATTTAAAAAGTGCGCCTCGCGTCATCGAGATAGAACCCGCAACAACAGCAGAATACATAGAAGCCCTTGCTTCTCAAACATACGAAAACTCACAACGCGCGGGAGGAACAATCCCCTATACGGCAATTAGAGAAGTTTCAGAGAATTTTATTCACGCGCGCTTTACCGAAATCGTCGTTTCGATCTTAGATCACGGAAATACGATTCGTTTTTCCGACCAAGGGCCCGGTATTGCCCAGAAAGACAAGGCGCCCTTGCCCGGTTTTACCTCTGCCGTAGAACCTATGAAAGAATTTATTCGAGGGGTGGGATCAGGATTACCAATCGTAAAAGATTATCTTGATTTTTCCCATGGCACCATCACGATCGAAGACAATATAGGGGAAGGCGCAGTCGTTACCTTAAGTTTGCTGCCTCAAGTCTCACCAGACTCCTCACCAGCAACGATCGCCCAAATCCCGCCTTTAAGCGCACGCCAGAAAAAAGTACTCACCCTCTTCGCCACCAATGGGGCCTTGGGTGTCACCGATATTGTCAACCTCACCAGTCTTCCGCAATCAAGCACCTATGTTGAATTAACAAAGCTGGAAGAAGCCGGTTTGATTGAAAAAACAACAGGTCAAAAACGAATTTTAACTGATTTGGGATATCAAACCGTTCACTCTTTATAACGGTTGATACCTATCTTTATTCATCACTATTCGACAGAGCATATATAATGGCTTTAAGACAGAGCGCTTTTTAGAGGAAAATAAAACGCAGCCATTCATACCGTAACCATTTCCTTTACATAAGGATCGTTCTTTGAGGATAACAATATGGAAAGTGAAAAGCTTGCAAGGGCATGGGAAACTACCTGCAACCAAGTGAAAAGTTACGAAAGCATCGACCAAACTCAGATTAACGCGTTTTTTTCGCGGCTCCACCCCCAGGCATTAAGCGAGGGGTTCTTAATGTTGACCGCTGACAATGATTTTATTAAAACCTGGATCGAACTTCATTATATAGCGTATATAAAACAAGCTTTGCAAGATATCTACGACATCGCTTTCACTGTTTTAATCGAAGTGGATCAAAACAGTGAAGCTACCGTAGCGCAAGCACCGCTTTTGTCCCCCACACCCGTACACACACCCTCATCCGAATTACCAACGCCCGAAAAAAACAAGAAGCTTTCCGCGGATACAGAAGCGTTTGATAAATCTCTTGACGCACCTTTAAACGATA
This sequence comes from Raoultibacter sp., assembly GCA_036651575.1. Lineage (GTDB taxonomy): Bacteria > Actinomycetota > Coriobacteriia > Coriobacteriales > Eggerthellaceae > JAVWGW01. The sequence goes on from JAVVXN010000007.1 coordinate 30,027, forward strand.
AACAGAAACCGGTTTCTCAAGATGAACCAACAACCAATCCCACTTCAAATTTAACTTTTGAAAATTTCGTTATTGGCGATTCTAATCGTATGGCATATTCCATGGCTGTCGCCGTTGCAGAATCCCCCGGAAAAGCCCAACTTAATCCTCTTTTTATCTATGGAAAAAGTGGGCTCGGGAAAACGCATCTTCTCCGAGCAATACAAAATTACATCCACACTTCGCTCCCTATCATGAAAACCTGTTATGTCGATTCAGCTGAACTTTTAAGCGATTACATGGAAGCCAGCGCTGCTCACGATAAAGAAAAATCAAGCTTTAAAAACTTTAAAATACGCTATGAAAACGTTGACGTGTTATTGATTGACGACGTACAACATTTGCAAGGGAAAAAACAAACACTCGATATCGTCTTTCAAATATTTAATAAACTCACCAGTATGGGAAAACAAGTTGTTTTAGCGGCTGATCGTGCTCCTAAAAACATCGATATCGACGAACGATATAAAAGCCGCTTTAATTCCGGAGGGACTTTCGATATTCAACCTCCTGAAGTTGAAACGAAATTAGGGGTTATCAAAAGTTTCATCGAAGAGTATCGCATGAGTGAACAGCATCCCAATTTTACGATTTCCCCAGAAATACAAATGTATATTGCTGAAAATTCAAGTTCAAATATTCGTGAGCTTAAAAGTGCGGTTACAAAAATAATCTACCAAATGACCTATTTCAAACAACCCCATATCGAACTCGAAGATGTTCGCCATCTTCTTGAAAACCATTTTTCAGGTGGATTATCAAAACGACTGACGGTCGGAGATATTCAAAAAGAAGTCGAAGGCTTTTATAAAATCAGCCACGCTGATCTCGTCGGTAAAAAACGTAACCGTAATATTATGTATGCCCGACAGGTAGGGATTTACCTCTGCCGCCAATTACTCGATCTTCCCTATAACGATATCGGAAAACAATTCAACCGCGATCATTCAACCGTAATGTATTCCATTAATTGCGTTGAAGAACGAATGAAAGAAAACTATGACTATCGCGAAGAGGTAGAAACTATTCGCCAGATTGTGCAGGAAAACTAAAAGAGAAGTGGTTAAAAATGACTCATATCTGGCTGAAAACAGTACTGCAAAAGCGTAAAGATAATTAAAGCAATAATGGGTGTGTAAGCTCGAAACAGGTTTTAAGTCAACAATGAATGGTTATTTACCTTATCTGAACAGCGTAAATGGCAGTTTTCCTCTTTTCCACCGAGCTTATTATTACTATTATAAAAACCTTTATATAAAAAGGGGAACATGAAAAAATAAGAGGAAATTTCAAAAGAGGGGAAAACGACGATTCGTAGTGATGTCGTCGACTTCAGAGCATGTTCTCTCTCCTGCCTGAAGGTCGTAGTATATTGAAACGAAAAGAAAGGAATGCGCGTGAAAATTAGTATTAACCAATCAGAACTTCAAAACGCTCTTTCTGTTGTGCTTAAGGGAGTAGCGTCACGCTCAACATTACCTATTCTTTCAGGTGTCTACTTCAAGGCATATGGCGAAGCGCTTATTTTGCAAACAACTGATTTAAAGCTTTCGGTTCAATATCGGGTTGCTGCCCTGATTGAGATTGAGGGCGAAACCGTTATCCCTGCAAAATTACTTTCTGAGATTATTAAAAGCTTACCCGATGCAGCTGTCCATTTAGAAACCAACGATGACAGTGTTTCTCTTATGTGCGAAGCGGCATCGTTTTCTTTAAAAACATTACAGGCACAGGATTTTCCTGCATTTCCTGAAGTTGCTATACAAAAACAAATTGCGATTCCTTTTCCTCAATTTTCCTCCATGGTCAAACGGGTGGCTCGCGTTGTTTCGCGTGACGAGAGTCGTATGGTTTTAACCGGAGTGCTCATGACGAATGAGGGTGGTCATTTTAAACTCGTTGCAACCGATTCCTATCGTCTCGCGATCACTGAAGCCGATGTGCCCGAAATTGGAACCGATGATTTTGAAGCGGTGATAGCAGGATCATTTTTACAGGATATAACGGCACTTTCAAAAAGCGAAGAAAATGTGCATATCGGTTTGGCAGAAAATCAAGTTATGATTACGTATCAAGATACGATTTTCATCAACCGCCGCATCGAGGGAAATTATCCTAACTATAAGCAATTATTGCCTGATAATTTTGTGACGCGGATTGAATTTGATACCCGTCAGTTAAGTAATGCGGTCAAACGCATGTCTTTGTTAAGCAATACCACCTCGCCGATTCGGATAGATATCAATCAGGCGTCTCAAACGGCACAGCTTTCAACGGTGACGCAAGATGTCGGCGCCGCCCAAGAAGTGTTATCAGCGGCAGTTGAGGGAGAAGATGTTGAAATTGCTTTTAATTTCTCATATGTTCTTGACGGCCTTGGCGTGGTAGGTACCGATAAAGTATTTTTAGAAACACAAAGTTCATTAAAGCCCGGCATTTTCAGATCTGATTCGGCGGAGGATTTTCTCTATCTCATCATGCCGGTTCGGATTGCGTAATAATATTTACTATCGTGAAATGACGCCATAATGGGCCTTTGCCTTCAACAACTTTCATTTCGTAATTTTCGCAATTATCAGGATTTTCTTTTACAGGAGATCGGGTCGTTGACGATTTTTGTCGGTCCTAATGCTGCGGGTAAAACAAATATTATTGAAGGTATCGATCTTTTAACGGCAATCACGTCATTTCGTCATCCAAAAACACACCAATTGGTAACCTGGGGTTTTGAATCTTCTCGGCTACAGGCGCAACTCGGTGATGGTTCGCGCAAGCTTGCAGTGGAACTTCAGATTAAAGATGATAAAAAATCGTATCAACTCAACGGAAAAACAAAGCGCATTCATGATTTAAAGGGTATTTTACCGGCTGTTTGCTTTTCTCCTGACGACCTCACTTTGATCAAAGGTGCTCAAAGTATTAAAAGGAGTGCTCTTGATGCCGTCGGGTCTCAGCTTTCCGCAAACTATTATGCGGTTCGAAAAGATTATGAAAAAATTCTGCAACAAAAAAATCGGGTGTTAAAAGAAGGGGTTGGGCCGGAATATCTTGCAAGCATTAACGAAGTTTTTATCAGCATTGGGGCTCAGTTGAGTTTTAAGCGTGCTGAGATTTTTTCTAAGATGAGACCTTATATCCAAGAATATTATCACGTGATTACCGGACAAACCGAACAGGTACGAGGGGCTTACTTTCCTTCTTGGCAAAATCGTGATCAAGAAGTATTTTTAGATAATCCCTTTACGACCGACGAGGCGCGCGATGCTCTTTACCGGGTCATTTCAGCCAATCAAACCTATGAAATTGAAAGAAAACGAGCTCTTTTTGGCCCTCATAGCGACGCGATTGAATTTTTTATCGAAGGTAAAAATGCGGGAATTTATGGAAGCCAGGGTCAGCAACGTTCTTTAGTTTTAAGTTTTAAACTTGCTGAAGTTTCTTTATTACAAGATATTCTTGGCGAAAAACCTCTCCTTCTTTTAGATGATGTGATGAGTGAGCTCGATATGGTTCGGCGCACCGCATTGATTCAATTTATTTCAGGGGATATACAAACCTTTATTACGACAACTCATTTGGATTATTTTACTGAGGAACTGCTTGCGCGCGCCCGTATTGTTTATCTTGAAAAATCTTCTCTTTATGGCGTAACGGAATAATAAAGATGAGGGCTCCGATGAAAAAGATTCAATCAAATTTAACGCAGTGCCTTTCCATGATGAAAGGTTATGGTGATGAGGTACGCTATAAAGAACGGGCGGCACAGGTTCGCGCGATGTGGGCAAAAACCGTTGATGAAATTTTCCTTGAACATACGAATGCCGTTTATATCATCAAAAAGGATAATAAAAAAACCCTCATCGTCTATGTTGATGAAAGTATTTTTTCTGCTGAATTAAATGCCCGTCGTGAATTGATAAAATTACAGTTTTTGCAGCGCTTCGGTGAAGAGCTTGACGAATTTAAAATATATATTTCTCGGGGTGATTATAAAAAAAATCATCCTTTTCAAAAAGAGGAAGATCCCTGTTATATAGAACATGCCCGTCCTTTACCCTTGACTGATGATGAAAAGCAACCTTTTGAGAATAAACTCAATCAGATTCAAGATGAAAATCTTCGGTCAGCGTTAAAACAAGCTGTTGTGAGCGATTTAGAGTGGAAAAAGGGAATTAAGGAAAAAAATAACAAATAGCATCACGAACAACCCTTAAAACAGCTCTTAAACCCCTTAAACGTCTTAAAAACTACATTTATGGCACTATACTTTGTGGTAAAATAGCAAGGTTGTAATTATATCGTGCTCGTTCTCTTACGCAGTTAAAAAAGGAGTATGGAGTGGCTCAAAACAAACCTGATCATTATGATGGCTCCGACATTCAAGTTCTCGAAGGACTTGAAGCCGTTCGGAAGCGTCCCGGTATGTATATTGGTTCCACTGGCCCTCGTGGTTTACACCATCTGGTATACGAAGTGGTTGATAACGGCGTCGACGAAGCATTGGCCGGGTATTGTACTAAAATTGAAGTGAATATTCATACCGATAATTCCATTACGATTATTGATAATGGACGCGGTATTCCTATCGATAAACATCCGAAAGAAAAAATTCCCACCGTTGAAGTGGTGTTAACCATTTTGCACGCCGGTGGTAAATTTGGCGGCGAAGGCTATAAGGTATCAGGTGGTCTTCATGGTGTCGGCGTTTCGGTAGTAAATGCCCTTTCATCGCGCATGGAAGTCAAAGTATCACGCAATGATGGTGTGTACGAAATTGATTTTGAGCGGGGTAAAACGGTAGAAAAATTGCATCAGGTTGGTCAATCGACCCACACGGGTACCGAAGTAACGTTTTGGCCTGATCCTGAAATTTTTACGGAAACCTTGGTTTTTGATTACGCAACCTTAGCAGGTCGTTTCCGCGAAATGGCATTTTTGAACAAAGGACTCTACATCGCCTTACACGATGAGCGCGAAGTCGATGCTGAAGGTGTTATCAAAAGTGAAATATTTCACTATGATGGCGGTATTCAGGACTTTGTTAAATTTCTCAATACGGGAAAAGAAACGCTTCACAAGCCGATTTATTTTGAAGCTGAAAGCGATGACGGTACCGTTGAAGTTGCCATGCAATGGACGATGTCATATTCGACCAATTCGGTGCTCGCATTTGCAAATAATATCAACACGCACGAAGGTGGCACACACCTTGATGGTTTTAAACAGGCGGTTACGAGAACCATCAACGAATATGCACGCAGTAAGGGTATTTTAAAAGAAAAAGATACCAACCTTTCCGGCGATGATACCCGTGAAGGCTTGGCTGCCGTCATTTCGGTTAAGTTGCACGATCCGCAATTCGAAGGTCAAACGAAAACAAAACTGGGCAACAGCGAAATCAGACCGTTAGTGCAAAATGCGGTCACGCAAGGTTTAGCAGAATACCTGGAAGAAAATCCCACCCCTGCGAAAAAAATTATTTCAAAGGCAACCCAAGCACTTAAAGCGCGTGAAGCTGCTCGCAAGGCCCGCGAAATGACGCGCCGCAAAGGAGTGCTTGATTCTTTTGCACTGCCGGGAAAATTAGCCGACTGCTCTTCTAAGGTCGCCGCCGATTCCGAAATTTTCATCGTAGAAGGTGATTCCGCTGGCGGTTCTGCGAAGCAGGCTCGCGACCGGAAAATCCAGGCGATTTTGCCCCTTCGCGGTAAGATTTTAAATGTGGAACGTGCGGGATTGCATCGTTCGATTTCATCGGATACGATCTCGTCGCTCATCACGGCGATCGGTACCAATATTGGCGATGACTTCGATGCGGATGCCGCACGCTACCATCGCATCATCATCATGACCGACGCCGACGTCGATGGCGCCCATATCCGCTGTCTCCTCTTGACGTTTTTCTATCGCTATATGCCCGAATTGATTGAACGCGGATATATCTATATCGCTCAACCTCCCTTGTTCGGCTTGAAAAAGAAAAATACGAAGTCAACCAAAATCGAGCAGTATATCTTCAATGAAGAAGCGCTCAAAGATGTTTTGGCCTCTCTTCCCGATCCTGACAAGTTCGATCTTCAGCGCTACAAAGGTCTTGGTGAAATGGATCCCCAGCAACTCTGGGAAACCACGATGGAACCCGACACCCGTGCGCTTTTGCAGGTTGGTATCGAAGACGCCGTTGAAGCGGAACGTGTTGTCAGCGAACTCATGGGCGATCAAGTGGAACCTCGTAAGGAATTTATTCAAAAACACGCAAAAGACGTGCGATTCCTCGATTTTTAAACACTCGATACCGTGATGGAATAAAGCTACCAAAGGAGCTTGAACGTGACAGATAACACAGAACTTGACCCTCAGGGAAGCAGGATTATCTCTGCTGAACTGAGTAAAGAAATGAAAACCTCGTTCTTGGAATATTCCATGAGCGTCATCGTTGCGCGCGCACTGCCTGACGTGCGTGACGGTTTAAAGCCGGTTCATCGTCGTATTTTATATGCCATGAACGAAAGCGGTTTTACCCCCAATCGCCAGCATATGAAATCTGCCCGTACCGTCGGTGATGTTATCGGTAAATATCACCCCCACGGTGACTCGGCCGTTTATGATGCGATGGTTCGTTTGGCTCAGCCGTTTTCCATGCGTGTTCCGTTAGTAGACGGTCACGGCAACTTCGGTTCGATCGACGGTGATAGCGCGGCAGCTATGCGTTACACCGAAGCGCGTCTCGGTAAAGTGGCGATGGAAATTTTGCGCGACCTAGAAAAAGAAACGGTTGATTTCCAGCCCAACTACGACGAGAGTCTCGAAGAGCCCCTCGTTTTGCCGGCTCGTTATCCCAACCTGATCGTCAACGGTTCTTCGGGTATCGCCGTTGGTATGGCAACGAATATCCCGCCGCATAATATGGGCGAGGCTATCGATGCAACCTGTATGATGCTCGATAATCCTGACGTGACCACCGAAGAATTGATGAAGGTTATCCCCGGTCCCGACTTTCCGACCGGTGGCATCATCATGGGTCATAAGGGAATCGTCGACGCATATGAAACCGGGCGCGGCAGCCTGAGCGTGCGTGCGAAGTGCTCGATCGAAGAGGGCAAAAACGGCAAGAGCACCATTGTGGTCAGTGAAATTCCGTACCAGGTCAACCGTACTCGCTTGCTCGAAAAACTCGCAGAATTGGTGCGCGAGAAGAAAATGCCTGAAATTTCGAATATTCACGACGGTGCTGACCGTACGGGTATCGATATCATCATCGAGCTCAAACAAAACGCGATTCCACAGGTTGTGCTCAATAAACTTTACAAACACACCCAGTTGCAGGTTGGTTTCGGCGTCATTATGCTGGCTTTGGTCGACGGCGTACCACGCGTTTTATCGCTGAAGGAAATGCTGCACTACTACATCAAGCATCAAGAAGAAATTATCGCTCGCCGCACGCGTTATGATTTGGCAAAAGCTGAGGCACGCGCTCATATTCTCGAAGGTTTGATTATCGCGCTCGATAATATCGATGAAGTTATTCATATTATTCGTGATTCGCAAACCGATTCTGAAGCGTCCCAGCGCTTGATGGATAAATTTTCACTTTCTAAAAAACAAACCGACGCTATCCTTGAAATGAAATTGCGTCGTTTGACCGGTTTGGAACGCGGAAAGATCAAAGCGGAAATCGCTGATTTGCTCGAACGCATCGCGTATTTCAAACAGGTACTTGCCGATGCACATCTGGTGCACCAGATCATCAAAGAGGAAATGCTTGAAATCAGGCGTAAGTACAATACGCCGCGACGCACCCGTCTTGCCAATGAAGCCAAAGACCTCAACGTCGAAGATTTGATTGCCGAAGAAGAAATGGTGGTAACCGTTACGAAGGCGGGTTATATCAAACGTTTGCCCGTGGCCACGTATCGTCAACAAAAGCGTGGTGGCAAAGGGATGCAAGGGGTCAATCTAAAAGACAACGACTTCGTCGAGCACCTCTTTATCGCTTCGACTCATGCCTATATGCTGTTCTTCAGCACGGCGGGCAAGGTCTATCGCTTGAAGGTATACGAACTCCCCGAAGCGTCGCGACACGCACGCGGTACGGCCATCGTCAATCTTTTGCCGCTTGAAAAAGGCGAAACGATTTCAGCCGTCATCGCGACGAAGGACTTCCCTGAAAATGAATATCTCATGTTCGCAACGGAACACGGTATGGTGAAAAAGACTTCCATGAGCCTGTATGACCGGACCCGTCGTGATGGTTTGATCGCCATCAACTTAAAAGAGGATGACAAGCTGATCAACGTGAAACGGGTTGCTCAGGGAGAACGCGTCATTATGGTGTCTTCAGCGGGCAAAGCGATCATGTGGGATGAAGCAGAAGCGCGCGCTATGGGCCGCGATACGATGGGTGTGCGCGGTATGACCGTGCCTGCGGGTATACGCGTTTTGGGTATGGAAATTGCCAAACCCGATGCTTCCCTCTTCGTTATCACCGAAAAGGGCTACGGTAAACGGACAGCAATCAGCGAGTATCCCGAACATCATCGTGGTGGCCAAGGTGTCTTCACCATTACGATGACCGATAAAAAGGGTTTGCTCGCCGCCATGAAAATTGTGAAAGAAACCGCTGAAGTGATGATTATCTCCGAAGAAGGCGTTGTGGTTCGCACCGCCGCTTCGGGTATTTCCCAATTGGGTCGCTCGACACAAGGTGTGCGGGTCATGAACGTGGCGGACAAAGATAAGGTCACCGCAGTTGCGATCACTTCGGAGGGTACGAAAGTGCGTCGTTCGAAGTCAAGCGGCGAAATAGAAGCTGAAGGAGAAATCGACGACTCCTCGCTTGCCTTGCTCGACGAAGATTTCGATGAAGACGGCGAGGGCAGTGAAGGTGAAGGCCTCGAAGCGGCCAACGAGTCTTCTGCTGCTGAAGAGGAATAACGCAGAGCGCGATCAGGTTTACCCCTCATATAATGACCAAGGGAGCGCTCAGGCGCTCCCTTTTTGCAGGGAATTGAAGGGGGATAATCACCTTTCAGCGGAGCCGCTTGCGTTGCGCGCATCAATAATGGCAGCTTGATGCTACCATTGGTGTACGTACTTTCATCGTCGAAGGTTCGATGAAGCAAAGTGGCAGGAGCGGTTTACGGTGCGCTGGTCACAGGGCATTTCGTGGGCACGCTTTGCCCTGGGGTGTTAAAGGAGATGGGAATATGAATCTGTCCCGCAGGGGGTTTTTCAAAGCAACCGGTGCCGCCATGACGACCAGTCTTGCGTTTTCGCTCTCTTCTCAGTCCACGGCGTTTGCCGTGGAGGTCAATCCTGAGTGGAAACTGGTTAACACCGAAGAATACACCAACATTTGCTGCTATTGTTCCGGCGGTTGCGGGGTGATTTGTTCAACGCGCGATAACGAGATTATCAATATCGAAGGTGACCCCGATCATCCGATCAACCAGGGAAGCTTATGTCCGAAGGGTGCCACGATGTTGCAGTTGCGCAACGTCGTCGATCCCGAAACGCGTGAAATCGTCAAAAATAAAAACCGTAAGACGCGCCCGATGGTGCGTCGTCCCGGGTCTTCCGTGTGGGAAAATATTTCCTGGAAAGATGCCATCGCCGAGATCGCCCGCAAGGTAAAAGATACGCGCGATGCGACCTTTACCCAGTTTGAGGGCAACCTGACGGTCAATCGCTGCACGGGTATCGCCAGTTTGGGCGGATCCCAGCAAAATTCCGAAGAAGAGTATCTCATCGTTAAGATGATGCGTTCGCTTGGGGTCGTGGCAATTGATAATCAGGCGCGCGTTTGACACTCGCCCACCGTTGCCGGTCTGGCAGCTTCATTCGGTCGCGGTTCGATGACGGGCCATTGGTGCGACTATCAAAATGCCGATGTTATTTTGACCATCGGTTCCAACAACGTTGAAAATCATCCCATTTCTACGAAGTGGATTCAAAAAGCACTCGACAGGGGAGCCACCTGGATCGTTGTCGATCCTCGCTACACTCGTTCTGCAGAGCTCGCTGATATCTATTGTCCCATTCGTTCAGGCACCGACATCGCGTTTTACGGCGGTCTGTGCAATTACATCATCGAGCACGATTTGTGGCAGCACGAATACGTTGCGAACTACACGAACGCTTCCTATCTGCTTGACCCCGCCTATGCCTTCGATATCGAGTCGGGTATTTTTTCCGGTTTCGGGGAAAAGGATGCGGTCTACAGCAATAAAAGTTGGCACTATCAGACCGAAGCTGAAAAGACGTGGGATACCTCAGCGACGGGAGCGTATGCCTGGGCGGCAAAGCCGGGTGTGCCACCCTTTACGCCACCAACGTTGGAAGTGCCGAAAAAAGACGTGACGCTGCAGGATCCTTTATGCGTGTTTCAGCAGTTCAAACAGCACTATGCTCGCTATGATATCGAAACGGTTTCCGCTGTATGCGGTATGGATAAAGACCTGCTCGAAAACGTGTATGCCCTTTATGCGGCAACGGGCGCTCCCGAAAAATCAGGAACCATCCTGTATGCTCTCGGACAAACTCAGCATCATTACGGTGCTCAAAATTGTCGCGCCATGTGTCTGATACAGCTGTTGCTCGGCAATGCCGGGGTGGCGGGCGGCGGCGTGAACGCGATGCGCGGCGAACCAAACGTGCAGGGAGCAACCGACATGGGCATGATGGTGCATGAGCATCCGGCCTATCTCAAGTGGCCCACCTCCTCTACGACCCCTTCGCTGCGGGCGTGGTTGGAACACGAAACGTATGCCGATGGGTATTACACCAACAAGCCAAAATTCCTCATTTCCAGTTTGAAGGAATGGTTTGGCGAATACGCGACTGCTGAAAATGATTACGGTTACGATTGGTGGCCCAAGGTGCCGAAATCGCCCGACTTCACGATCATGTCGACGTTTGAGCGCATGTCTGAAGGTGTTATCAAGGGCTATTTCAACTGGGGTATGAACCCGTGCCATTCGGCGCCCAACGCCGGCAACGTGCGCCGCGCGATGGCCAATCTCGACTGGTTGGTTGTGGCCGATATCGTGGAAACGGAATCCGCTACGTTTTGGAAGGGTCCGGATATGAATCCCGCCGAGGTCGACACGACGGTGTATTTTTTGCCCGCGGCGCTGGTGTATGAAAAATCGGGGACCATTCTCAATTCGGGCCGCTGGTTGCAGTGGCGCAATCAGGCCGTTGAACCCTGGGATGAAGCGAAGGCTGACTACGAAATTTGCGATTTACTGTGGCGCGCCGTTGTCGATTTATACCAAGCAGAAGGGGGAGCCAATCCCGATCCTATCATCAAGACGAAATGGGATTACTACGTCGATGGCGTGATGGATCCGCGCCGGGTCGCCCACGCCCTGAATGGGTATAGCATTGCCGACAACAAACTGCTTCCGGGCTACGCGAAGCTGGCGGCCGACGGAAGTACCGCGTGTGCCATGTGGATCTACACCGGTTTTTGGTGCAACAATGAGTCGCCGCTCGATCCTTTTGAGCAGGCGATCGGACGTCGCGGTACCCAGGACAAATCAAAGCTCGGCCTCTATTCCGATTGGGCGTTTTGCTGGCCTGCGAACCGTCGTATCCTGTACAATCGCGCTTCGGCCGACATGCAGGGAAAGCCGTGGAACCCCGACAAAAAACTTGTCGAATGGACCGGGACCGAGTGGGACCAGGTCGATGTTGCCGATTTTGTGGCAAAGACGGCCGATAACATTCCCGTGCCCCCCGACAACAAGGCGTTTTTCATGCTTTGGGAACAAGATGCGCGCCTGATCAGCTATGGCATGGCCGACGGGCCGTTGCCGGAACACTACGAACCCTTTGAATCGCCGACGGACAATGCACTCAACGGTTCGCAGAATTCTCCCTGCATTCGCTTTACCGAATATCCTTCGGTCAAGCGGGGCGATCGCGCGCAGTATCCGATTGCGGTCACGACGTATTCCATCACCGAGCACTGGCAAACGGGCG
>JAVVXN010000008.1:0-41555 GCA_036651575.1 Raoultibacter sp.
CGGGAGCCCTTGCTGCAAGCGCAATCGCTCTGGCCGTGGCCTTGGTCATCTATGCAATTTCCTGTGCCCTTGCGACGAAGCTTTACGCCAAACGCGAAGTGTAAAATACGCTTTCGATGGCGTTAGCGCGCGGGAACCAAATCAGCCACGGTAACGCCATCGACATACGCTTCGATAACCTTATCGAGCCCCTCCCAAAAAGAAAACGTTTCGCATTCACTACGACGAGGGCAGATGCCAAAATCGGCTTCCAGACAAGCAACCGGAGCACAACTGCCCTCAGCTGCACGCAGGATATCGCCCACGTTGGTTTCCTCGGGCGGACGAATGAGTACGTACCCGCCATGCGGACCACGAACGCTCCTCAAAATGTCAGCCTGAATCAAAAGGCTGGCCAACTGCTCAAGATACTTCACGGAGATGCCCTGACGTTCGGCAACCTCACGCAACGGCACGCAGGCTTCTTCCCCCTGACGGGCGAAGTCAATCACCATACGCAACGCATAACGGCCTTTCGTTGAAATCATCACACGAGTCACCTTTCATCCCCCCAGTACGGTTATCGTGCTGAGTCGATTTTCCCATCATAACAAAACAATGCAAAATGAGAACTGTTTTGTTACCAACTCTTGACAACTCAGCACAATACCCTATCTTATATCCTAGTAAATAACTAGGATATAAGATGAGAGAGCATCAGCAGCAACTAAACGGACACAACGCAATCGACATCGCCCTCTTGTATCCTGCGACCCCTCATGTAAGCCCGAAAGGAACCAGCTATGAAGACGCGGTATCTCGACAATGCAGCGACCACAAAAGTTCGCCCGGAAGTTATCGAAACCATGCTTCCCTACTTCACCGAGCAATACGGCAACCCCTCGTCGATCTATTTTTTGGGACAGGACGCGGCAAACGCCGTTTCGGCGGCACGCGCATCGATCGCGCAGGTCATTAATGTTGACCCCAAAGAAATCTACTTCACCAGCGGCGGATCGGAATCAGATAACTGGGCGCTTATCGGTGTTGCGCGAGCCAACGCAAAGCGAGGGCGCCACATCATCACGAGCGCCATCGAACACCACGCGGTGCTGCACCCCTGCCAGGCGCTGGAGACGGAAGGATTTGAAGTCACCTACCTGCCCGTCGATAGTGAAGGTTTGGTTTCTACCGACGACTTTGAAGCCGCCATCAGACCCGACACGATCTTGGCTTCCATCATGTATGCAAATAACGAAATCGGCACCATGCAACCCATTGCGGAACTGGGACGCATCGCCCGTGCGCACGGGGTGATTTTTCACACCGATGCCGTGCAAGCATTCGGCCACGAAGTAATTGATGCGCTCGCTGAAAACATCGACCTGCTTTCAGCGAGCGCCCATAAACTCTACGGACCCAAAGGTGTCGGTTTTCTCTACGTGCGTAAGGGCATCAAGATCGACAATTTGATCTTAGGGGGTGCCCAAGAACGCGGACGTCGAGCCACCACCGAAAATGTTCCCGGCATCGTCGGGTTCGGCCAAGCCGTAGAGCTTGCCGCCTTTGAGCAGAAAACCGAACGCGCACGGCAAAGCGCTTTGCGCGATCATGCTATCGCGCGCATTGCAGCCGAAGTTCCTTACTGCCAGCTCAATGGCAGTGCTACGCAGCGACTTGCCAATAACATCAACTTCAGTTTCCGCTTCATCGAAGGCGAAGGTATGTTGCTGCAACTGGCCGCCAAGGGCATCTGCGCTTCGAGCGGTTCGGCCTGTACGTCAGGATCTCTCGATCCCAGCCACGTGCTGCTCGCCATCGGCCTTCCCCACGAAATTGCCCACGGATCCCTGCGCCTGACACTCGGTCATGAAACAACTGCCAACGATATCGATTTCACCATTGATTCCCTGAAAACTTCCCTTGAAAACCTGCGCGCCATGAGTCCTCTCTACGAAGACTTTGTGCACGCACAAAAAGCAATCGCATAGACACCCGCCCCGAAAGGACTCAACTATGGCAATGAACTACTCAGATAAGGTGATGGATCACTTTACCAACCCCCGCAATGTGGGAGAGATCGAAGACGCAAGCGGCTGCGGAACCGTCGGCAACGCCGTCTGCGGCGATATCATGCGCATCTATCTCGACGTCGACGAACACCAAATCATCCATGACGTGAAATTCAAGACTTTCGGATGCGGTGCCGCTATCGCCACTTCCTCGATGGCTACCGAACTGGTCAAAGGTAAAAGCATCCAAGAGGCACTCGAAGTCACCAACAAGGCGGTCATGGATGCTCTCGATGGTCTACCCCCCGTAAAAGTGCATTGTTCGCTGTTGGCCGAAGAAGCAATTCACGCAGCACTCTGGGACTATGCCGAAAAAAACGACATCGAAATCGCCGGCCTGAAAAAACCCAAAGCCGATATTAACGAACACGAATGCACCCCCGGTTGCGAAGAGAACTGCGACCACGAAGACCACCATCACGAGGCCACCGTTTAAAAACTTCTCCCTCTTTCTGAAAAAACGACCGCGATCTGCTGTGGTCGTTTTTTTATGCACCGACAACACAACTTAAAAATTACTCTCACCAGAAAGCAAAATGACAACAAAAGACGCTTGCGCAACCGGGGGCGCAACCCCACGATAAGATTACATTGGACACCACAAAAGAAAGAAGTTACCATGACATTCCCTTACCAAGGAGTTTCAAGAAATGACTGAAGCAAGCACGCAACTAAGCGCTGCGGGGCGCGCACTTCCCCCCAGCTGGAAATCGATCATCACCTTTATCTGGGCAGGGCAAGCGGCATCCATCTTAACCAGTTATGCGGCGGGATACGCCGCCATATGGTATTTAACCGAAACCACCGGGTCGGCGCTGATTTTGGCTATCGCCTCTATCATGGCTTTTTTGCCACAAGGAATACTGAGCCCCTTTGGCGGCGTCATCGCCGACAAATTCAATCGCAAGCACGTGATGATCCTTGCCGATATGAGCGTCGGGATTGTGTCGCTGGCGTTGGGCATTATCATCTTGATGGGACAGGCTTCCGTCGCGCTGATCATGGTCATGATTGCTGCTCGCAGCGTCGGACAAGCCTTCCACACACCCGCGATGACAGCCGCTATGCCCCTGCTTGTGCCCGAAAAGCACCTGGTGCGCATCAACTCTCTCGATCAGGCACTTATGAGCATTGCTGCCATTGGAGGACCGGCGCTCGGTATCTTTCTCTATACCACCTTCGGATTCCAAACCGTTTTATTCCTGGATTTCGGTGGTGCCATCATCGCCTGTCTCGGTCTTGCTGCCGCCACCATCCCCCTCGTGCACGATGTCACCATGGACAATCAGCACGTCTTTGCCAACATGCACGATGGCTGGTTGGTCATAAAGCATGACCGCGGAATACTGTGGCTGCTTTCCTTCTGTATCATCGGGCTCATGGTGTTCGCTCCCCTGAGCGCGTTGTTTCCCCTCATGACCTTCGAGCATTTCGCGGGGGATGGCTATATGGCATCGATCACAGAGGCAGCTTTCGGAATTGGCATGTTGGTCGGTTCGGCCATTATCATGGTATGGGGTGGCGGAAAACGACTTGCGCTGCTCGTCCTTCTTTCGGCGCTTGGCTGTGGCATTACCATCGTGGCCTGCGGGCTGTTGCCTTCCGATATGTTTCCCGCCTTCGTTGCACTCTCGTTCCTTATGTCAATCGCCGGAGCCTTCTTCAACGGCCCACTCATGGCGCTGCTGCAAAGGCGCACACCCGTAGAAAAAATGGGACGCGTCCTGGGAATTTTTACCGCCGCCATGGGCCTGGCGACCCCCCTTGGGCTTGCCATCAGCGGCATATGCGCCGAATACACCGGCGTGGCACTATGGTTTGTCATCGGCGGCACCATCATGACCGTCATCTCGCTGGTCCCCTACTTCATCCCCGCCGTTCGCAACCTGGATAAGAGCTCATGAACCAGGGCGGGCGGGCAGATTGTTAACGCTTCTTGCGAACGCCAAACCCGCTGCCCTTGCGTGAGCTTTTTTTGAGTCCCTTAAGCGCTTCGTCTTCGGAGGTGCCTTCAAACTGGGAGCGCAGCTTCACCACTTGATCACGGAGACGCGCGGCTTCCTCGAAATCCATACCGCGGGAGGCTTCAGCCATGTCTTCTTCCATGGAGGCTATGATGCGTAACACTTCTTCACGCGAAAGAGCTGCCAGTTCTTTATTGACCTGTTCAGCAGTGGTGTTGCCAATTTCATCCTGCATGTAATCCATGATATCGTTGATGGCCTTGCGGATGGTTTGCGGTTCGATGCCGTGTTCGGTGTTGTAGGCTTGCTGCACCTTGCGGCGACGACGGGTTTCCCCGATTGCCAGATCCATCGAGCGGGTGATCTTGTCAGCATACATGATGACCTCACCCGAAACATTGCGCGCGGCGCGGCCGATGGTCTGGATGAGCGAACGGTGGTTGCGCAAGAAGCCTTCCTTGTCGGCATCGAGGATGGCAACCAGCGAAACTTCCGGCAGGTCCAACCCTTCGCGCAAGAGGTTGATACCGACCAGGACATCGAACTTACCCTGCCGCAATTCTCGCAGAATTTCGACGCGCTCAAGCGTCACGATGTCAGAATGCATATACCGAGCACGGATGCCCTGGTCGAGTAGATGGTCGGTCAAATCTTCCGCCATCTTCTTCGTCAGCGTCGTAACCAATACGCGCTCATCACGCGCCGCGCGCACGCGAACCTCGTCGATGATATCGTCGATCTGACTGGCCGTGGGACGCACCACGATTTCGGGGTCGAGCAGCCCGGTCGGACGAATGATTTGCTGCACGTTGCGCTGGCTGACCCGTTCTTCGTAATCGCCCGGTGTCGCCGACACGTAGATAAACTGCGGCACCCTTTCCTCAAATTCATCGAATCGCAGGGGACGGTTGTCGAGACACGACGGCAGACGAAACCCGTGCTCGGTCAGGGTGATCTTACGGCTACGATCGCCTTCGTGCATACCACGAATCTGCGGCACCGTCACGTGGCTTTCGTCGATGATGCATAAAAAATCTTTCGGAAAGTAATCAAGCAGCGTATAGGCTGGCTGCCCCGGTTCGCGCCCATCGAGATGGCGTGAATAGTTTTCGATGCCGGAACAAAAACCCATGGTCTCCATCATTTCCAGATCGTAATTAACCCGCATTTCGAGACGCTGAGCTTCGAGCAGCTTCCCCTCCGACTTAAATTGTTGCAAACGTTCGAGCAATTCTTCCCGGATAGTTTTAAGCGCATGATCGAGCTTCGGTCGTGCCGTAACATAATGCGAAGCCGGCCAAATGGGCAGCGCTTCAAACACGTTGAGCACTTCACCGGTAACGTTGTCGATTTCGGTGATGTTTTCGACTTCGTCCCCGAAAAACTCAATCCGAATAGGATTGTCAGAATAGGGCGGAAACACATCAAGCGCATCGCCGCGCACGCGAAACGTACCACGTTTGAGTTCGTAATCGTTGCGGTCGTATTGGATGTCGATCAACTGATGGATGACATCATCGCGATCAGCCGCTTTTTCCTTGTCGATAAAAACAGCCATACCCGCATAATCCATCGGTGAGCCAATGCCGTAGATACACGAAACGCTGGCAACCACGATGCAGTCACGGCGGGACAAGAGCGAAGCCGTCGCCGCATGGCGCAACTTTTCAACCTCTTCGTTGATGGAAGCATCTTTTTCGATGAAGGTGTCCGTCGTGGGCACGTAAGCTTCGGGCTGATAATAATCGTAATACGATACGAAATAGACGACCGAATTGTGCGGAAAGAAATCTTTGAGTTCGGAGGCAAGTTGGGCCGCGAGTGTTTTATTGGGCGCCATGACAAGCGTGGGTTTTTGCACAGCCTCAATCGTTTTCGCGATGGTGAACGTTTTCCCCGAACCCGTCACACCCAGCAACGTTTGATAGCGGAGGTTTTCTTGCACACCACGCGTCAATTCGTCGATAGCTTGAGGTTGATCGCCCGCCGGTTCGTAGGGAGACACCACCGTAAACGGCGTTGCGGCAAGCCTGACTTCGGGCAACTTGCCCTCCATCGACACCCCTTCCAGATTACTGAGATGAGCCAAAGCAATCCTCCATCCACCAAACGAACAATTTTCTCGATGTATTAGCCTATCATATAATACACTACATGAACAGATGTTCGCGTGACATCCAGAGCAACCCGAGCATCCACCACGCAAAACATACGCAGCACCTCATCAGCCCCCAACAACAAGAGACCGCACAACGGCGGCCTCTTGCAATCGCGCACAAACGCTTAAGCGGAATACTCTTTCCACCAAGCGATAACTTTTTTGCGAAGATCTTCTTGCGTCCCCCCGTTGCTAAACGTCACATCAGCCGCTTCGATACGTTCGGCGTCAGTGATTTGCCGGGCAATGCGATTGCGCACATCGGCCTCATCCCATCCAGCGGCAACGGCACGCGAAACACGCAAGTCGAGCGGAGTGAGGATTGCAACAATACAATCAGCCGAATGAGCCAGGGAGTCTTCCTTGCCACGAAATGCCGAAAATTCGATGACAGCAGCATCGTGATCAACCGCAAGGGCATCGAGTTGGTCGGCAAAAGATTCTTCAATACGGGGCATCGAAATACTGTTGAGACGACGGGTTGCAGTTTCGTTGACAAACGCCTTCTGAGCCAAAACGACCCGGACAATTTCACCGTGCTCATCTAAAATCTCAGGCCCAAACGCTTCGACGAGTTCTTCCTTCACGTTTTCGCGCGAAAGCACGTCGTGTCCGACTTTGTCCAAATCGATGACGGGCAAACCCTGATCAGCTAAAGCCCCCACAGCCGTCGACTTGCCGCAACCCATACCACCGATAACAAAAATCTTCTTCATGTCCACTCGACCTCCTTGATACAACCGCCGCACAAGGCAGCACTCTGACACTCATATCATACCTTGTTTCGACCTCGATTACGCTCAGCAAACCCCTCCATTTAAGACAAGCCACCGAAGAAAGTAGCACTATGGGGCTTTCGAAAATCAAAGAAAGCTTAAGCGTGAAAGAAAACGAGGGAACAAAGGCATCCCGCCGCCTACAGGGACTGCCCGACGCTTTCTATTTCTCCGCCACCGACAACGGTTGATCCCTGATAAAAAACAGCAAACTGACCTGGCGCCGTCGTCGGTTGAGCGCTGCGAAAACGAACATGAACGCTCTCAGAACCTATCGATTCGATCACGCACGCAATCGCACGGCTACGATAGCGCAGCTTGCACATGCACTCAAGCTCACCTTCCAGACCTTCGAATGCCTGCCAGTTGACGTGCGTTACCACAACCGAATCAATATATGCCTCCCGCTGAAATCCCACCACCAGCTCATTGGAATCCGGCCGCTTTTCAAGCACGTAGTAAGGTTCGGGAGCCGCAAGGCCAATACCCTTTCGCTGTCCCACCGTGTAATGAACAAGCCCTCGGTGCTCTCCCAGCACAACGCCACTCGACGACACCAAAGCGCCCGGCACAGAAGACACTCCTCGCTCGTTGAGGAAATCGGTATAGTCGCCCTGAACAAAGCAAATATCTTGGCTTTCCGGTTTTTTTGCAACAGGAAGGTTGAGGTCATCTGCTATAACGCGAACTTCAGCTTTCGTGATTGCGCCCAGGGGAAGCACCAACCGAGAAAGCTGCTGCTGGCTCAGCATCGACAACATATAGCTTTGATCTTTACTTTCGTCGAGAGCATATTTCACCACGAAACGATCGCTTGCCTGCAGGCGCGCGATGCGCGCATAGTGCCCCGTCGCAATGGCGTGGCACCCCTCTTTTTCCGCCACTTCAATCAAGGCGGGAATCTTACAGTGCTTGTTGCAGAGCACGCAGGGGCTTGGCGTTAATCCCGCAGCATAGTGTGCAACAAAAGGATCGATGACGTGAGCAGAAAATTCCTCCGTGCAATCTCGAGTGATATGGGGAATACCCAAAAGCCTGCAGACCGCTTCCGCATCACGGGCAGAACCCAACGCTTCTTCGGTCGGCAGAAACAAGCAGGTTACCCCCAGCACCTGATAACCAGCGCGCAACAGAAGAGCCGCCGACGTCGCGCTGTCAACTCCGCCGCTCATCCCTAATGCTATACGTTGTATTCCCTTCATTGCGCCAGTATACCCTGGCTCCTGCCGGACCTTATAATCCTTCAGAAAAGCGACATGAGATTTACGTTCAATTGGTATTCTTTATCTACAATCCAACACCGACACCTGCTATCATACAATATGCATATTGAACCCATCTTCACGCACTAGAAACATGAGGAACAGCACGAATGCCACGCTCCCGATCACGCTACATCCCTTCATTGGATGGTTTACGAGCTTTCGCTGTCTTAGCGGTTATTCTTTATCATCTCAACGCAAACTGGGCACCGGGCGGGCTTTTGGGCGTTACGGTTTTTTTTGTCCTTTCGGGATATCTGATTACCGGCTTGTTGATAGAGGAATGGAAGTCTACAAAAACGATAGACTTGAAGAATTTTTGGCTTCGGCGCGCCCGCCGTCTAGTGCCAGCAATTGTCTTTTTACTCCTGTGCATCCTGGTTCTTACCACACTCTTCAATCACGAACTGCTCACGAAAATGCGGCCCGATATTATTCCCTCGCTTTTTTTCTACAGCAATTGGCACTATATTTTCAGTAACCTTTCTTATTTCGACGCCCTTGGCGCCCCCTCTCCCCTGACGCATTTCTGGTCGCTTGCCATCGAAGAGCAGTTTTATCTCGTATGGCCATTAATCCTGCTCGCTCTCTTCAAAGCTCGAACAACAAAGAAAGCATTCTGCCGCATCATCATCGTACTCGCTGCGATATCCGCCCTCGCTATGGCGCTGCTCTTCGACCCTGCCGCCGACCCCAGTCGCGTCTATTACGGCACCGACACCCGCGCCTTTTCACTTCTTATCGGAGCATGGCTGGCCTTCGTCTGGCCCAGCACGCAATTTGCCCAACAGAGTGCAAAGTTGCCTCGAAAAACCTTTTTCGCGCTCAACGGCTGCGGCATTGGAGCAGGCATCGGGCTGATCTGCCTTGTCGCTTTCACCAACGGATTTTCGCCTTTTCTGTATCGAGGGGGTATCCTTCTCGCTTCGCTGTGCACTGCGGTAATGATTGCCGTAGCCGTTCATCCGCAAAGTCTTTTATCGAAGGGTTTCGCGGCACGCCCTCTCGTCTGGGTAGGTAAACGATCCTACGGTTTATACCTGTGGCATTACCCGCTCTTGCTTTTGATGAATCCTCGCAACTACACCGGGGAAACGAGCCCGCTCATGTACCTGGCACAATTCGCCATCATCGTTGCCTGTGCTGCCTTTTCGTATCGCTTCATCGAAAACCCAGTACGCCATGGAGCAATTGGGAAATTTATCAAAGCGGTTCGCGCGGGCTCGATTGCTCTGCCCATCTATCTGCGCCAACACAGCGTGCCTGTTTTTGCAGCAACCCTGTTAACGGTGATAGCCATCGGAGGTCTCATCTTCGTACCTCCCACCGCAGCCATTGGCGGTCTCGACGAGCTTAAGGCAAACAGCAACACCCAAGCAACACCTCCCCCACCTCCACCGGAGGTGACAAACGCCTACGACATTTTGCTGATTGGTGATTCCGTTTCCGTCCGTACCATTCCTTATTTTGAAGAAACCTTCCCGGGTGGAGCGATTGATTCTGCTATCAATCGCCAGCTGGTTGCCGGAACGCAGATATACAACCACTACAAAGATGCCGGGGTTGTCGGAACTATCGTCGTATTTGCACTGGGCACCAACGGGCCGGTTACCGACGAAGACCTCGATGAGCTGCTCAACACCGTCGGGGCAGACAAGTCTATCTACCTGGTCAACACCCGCTGTCCCGATTCCTGGGAAGAAGCAAACAACGCGACGATCGCACGTGCGACACAACGCCACGGCAATGTCACCCTTATTGACTGGTTTTCGCTCAGCGCTAACCATGATGAGTACTTCGATGGCGACGGCACTCATCTCACGGAAGAAGCCGCCCAGATCTATACCGCCATGATCCAGCAAGCAACAGCTGAGGATATGAAAGTGGTACTCGACAACAAAGCCAAAGCCGAAGCAGCTCGACAGGAAGCTTACGCAGTGGCAGATCAAGCGGCGCAAGAGAAAGAACAAGCCGCTGCATAAAAAGATCCGGCTGTCTAAAAGGGCAACCGGATCGGCAAACGAAAAAGCACACAACGAAGCAAGGCTAGAACAGAGCCACCACCGCATCGCCAAAGGTCTTGGTGATATAGTCTTTCACCGTAGCTGATTGCACGGCAGCAACAAGGGCCTTTGTTTTTTCAGAATCGGCATCCGCCGCACGAACGGCGATAACATTCGGGTATATATTCGCAACTTCCGATGTTTCAGACTCGCCCGCAATCGCAAGCTTGGAATCAAGTCCCGCCGAAAGCGCATAGTTGCCATTGATGACAGCAAGATCAACATCTTCGAGCGTACGCGGCAACGCGGCGGCTTCCGCTTCGACAATTTTAACATTCTTGGGATTTTCAATAATGTCGTTTGCCGCAGCCTTCAAGCCCACGCCGCTCTTGAGTTTGATAATGCCCTGATCCTGCAAAAGAAGCAAAGCGCGCGCTTCATTGTTCGTGTCGGAGGGTACCGCAATCTGGGCACCATCTTTCAGGTCGGCTACGCTGGCAGTTTTGCCCGCATACAGACGCATTGGTTCGAAATGCACGTTACTCGCAACGACCAGATCAGTTTTATTTTCCGCGTTGTATTCTTCAAGATAGGAAGCGGTTTGGAAATAATTGGCATCGAGCTCGCCGTCATTGAGCGCAACGTTGGGTTGGATGTAGTCGGAGTACTCCACAATTTCGAGCGTATAGCCCTGTGCCGATAAATCGCTTTTAACCTGAGCAAGAATTTCAGCATGCGGAGACGGAGACGCGCCAACCTTTATCGTCTTATCTCCACCCCCTGACGAGGCACCGCAACCGGCCAAAGCTCCAAGGATTACAGCAGCCGAAACCAACGACACCACTATCTTCAATACGTTTTTAATCTTCATAGTCTTCTCCCTTGATCATCTCAATACCATTCTAAAAAATTTGAATGTAGCCCTATCGTGCAGGACGCTCCCGCCCGATAGGGCTTTCTTTACGTTTAACGCTTGTCAACTTTGCGGGCGATCAGGTCACCTACGCTCTGGATAACCTGCACGAGAACAATGCAGAGAATAACCGCCGCTATCATGACTTCCATGTTGAAACGCTGATAACCATAGCGAATGGCGATATCACCCAAACCTCCGGCACCAACAGTGCCCGCGATAGCAGAATAACCGAACAGCGTGATGAACGTGATGGAAACACCGCGAACGAGCGAGGGAAGGCTTTCTTTCAACAGCACCTTACGCACGATCTGCCACGTCGAAGCGCCAAAGCTTTGCGCCGCTTCGATAAGCCCCCCATCAACTTCTGCCAGACTCTGCTCGACCATGCGACCCACAAAGGGGGCCGACGCAATCACCAGCGGCACAATAGCCCCCGGCACACCCAACGAGCTGCCGACAATCAGGCGCGTAAACGGAATAAGCGCCACCAACAAGATGATGAAGGGAATCGATCGGCCGATGTTGATGATCCAACCGAGTACCGCATTGAACGCCCGACGAGGCCTCAGACCCCCGGGAGCCGAAACGGATACGAGCACGCCCAACGGAATACCCAAAAGATAGGCAAACAGCGTGGATACACCCGTCATGACAACGGTATCCCACACCCCGCGGGCAAGCAGCATGCCGTATTGGTCGAAAAATACCTGCAAGGCTTCCATTAGCGCACCTCCCCTGATAAAGACGGTCCCGAAACAGCGTCGGAATCAACGGGGTGAAGCTCGTCTTTGACAGAGAGAGCACCCGCTTGAGCAGGAATCGAAAACGGCGTGTAATGTTCACCGATCAACTCACGCGTCACTAAGCTTTGGGGATTGCCCAAAACCTGCGCCACTTCCCCGCACTCAGCGATGCGACCCTCATCGATAACTGCCACCTTGTTGCAGATTTTTTCCGCGACGGCCAATGAGTGGGTAATAACAACCATCGTAACGCCGAGTTCGAGGTTGATATCTTTGAGCAACTCCAAAATCGAAGCGGTCGTTCGCGTGTCGAGCGCACTGGTCGCTTCATCGCAAAGCATGATTTTAGGCCTATTCGCCAAGGCACGTGCAATAGCAACACGCTGCTGCTGACCCCCCGAAAGCTGACTGGGGTAATTCGATGCCTTTTCGCTTAAGCCGACCAGCTCCAAAAGCTCGTGGGCACGCTTTTGCGCAACGTCACTTTTTTCGTGGTGCAACTCCAGGGGAAACATAACATTGCGCAAGACGGTGCGCTGCTGAAAGAGACTGAAATTTTGAAAGATCATTCCAATACCGCTGCGCAAATCAAGGAGTTTTTTACCCGAATAATCAGTGATGTCCTGCCCATCGATAAGGATCGCACCCTCCGTCGGACGTTCCAGCAAGTTGATACAGCGAACCAACGTCGACTTTCCTGCACCGGATTGGCCGATAATACCGAAGATATCGCCATCCTCAATGGTGAGGTCGACATCGCGCAGCGCCGCATGGGTATGCCCTGTTTTTGAACCATATGTTTTAGACAGATGTTGTATCTGGATCATAATTCTCGATTACCTCGCACGAAGCCAACATGGACAATGCGGCGGCATGAAGCCACCTGATAGCTATGCCTGAGTGTCGGCGCACACGCCAACAAGCCCAGGCTTGGGCATGCGCATCATCATGGTATGTACGGAATCGAAACTCATAGCAGTTTATCATAAATCATACGGGCAACTTGTCAAGGTTGTTTTGAGTAACACCGCGTAACTCCTCAAAACAAAGAGACCGTGCCCGCCCCATCGCGTTGCACCACAGCGACGTGTTTTGCCCTTCAGCTTCTTGGGCTGCGCCCGCCATATCCACAAAAACCGATGTCAACAGGGTATTTCATGAATTTGGTACGCAATTTGCGAGAAACCGACCACAGAGTGCACATAATACGTCAGAATTAAAATTTCGAAGAATTTGCATGAAGGGATGAGAAACTCGACGTGGATAGTAAACGACGCATACAATTTTCCCCACCTGACATAACCGAAGCTGAAATCGATGCCGTTGGTGATGCCTTAAGAAGCGGATGGATAACCACCGGCCCAAAAACAAAACAACTCGAGCAAGAGCTGGCCACATACACACACGCCCGCGGTGTCGCCTGCTTGAATTCCGCAACCGCCGCATCGGAATGTGCCTTAAGAGCACTCGGAATCGGGCCAGGGGATGAAGTCATCACCAGCGCATACACCTACACCGCGTCCGCTTCGGTGATTTGCCACGTCGGCGCAATCCCTATACTGTGCGACGTTGCGCCCAATTCGTTTGAAATGGACTATAGCAAACTGGGCGACCTTATCACCGAGCGCACCAAGGCCATTATTCCGGTCGATCTTGGCGGTAAAATGTGCGATTACGATCGCCTGTTCACCATTCTTGCAGAAAAACGGGCGCTCTATCACCCCACAACGGATATGCAGCGCTGCTTCGATCGCGTTATCGTCGTTGCCGATGGCGCGCATTCACTCGGTGCAACCTATCATGATCAACCCTCCGGATCGGTCGCTGATTTTACCAGCTTCTCCTTCCATGCCGTGAAAAACTTCACGACGGCAGAAGGTGGTGCACTTGCATGGCGTGACCACGGCTTTGACTCCGATGCGTTTTACCATGAACTCATGTTGCTGTCCTTACATGGCCAAACAAAGGATGCCCTTTCTAAAAGCAAGGTCGGATCCTGGGAATACGACGTTATGTTTCCCGGATGGAAATGCAATATGACCGACATTCAGGCCGCGCTTGGCCTGGTGCAACTCAAACGCTATCCGCACTTACTCCTGCGGCGCCGCGAACTCGTACAGCGCTACGAAGAAGGCTTAAAAGATATAGCCGTCACGCTGCTTTCCCATTACGAACCAGATGCTTGCTCGAGCGGTCACCTTATGCTGGTGCGCCTCGATGGCAAAAGTCAGGCATTCCGCAATGCCTTAATTGAAGCTATGGCGCACGACGACGTGGCAACAAACGTGCACTACAAACCACTGCCCCTTTTGACTGCTTATAAAAACCTTGGATTCGATATCGCCGACTTCCCTCAGGCACGCGCTCAATACGAAAATGAGATCACCTTGCCGCTGCACACCCTGTTGACCGACGATGACCTCGACTACGTTATCGATATCTTCCACCAGGCGTACAGCGACCTGGAGACCAAAGGCATACGCTGATGTATGCACGGTTCGGTAAACGCCTCTGCGACATCATTATCGGCCTGGTAGCCCTGCCGTTTGTACTGCTGCTCATCATTGCGGCAGCTCCCTTTATCTACCATGACGACAAAGGACCCATCTTCTACAATGCCCCCCGTATTGGAAAAGATGGGAAGCCGTTTATTATGTACAAATTTCGATCGATGAAAGTGAACGCGCCCGATTTAACCATGGCTGACGGATCGACCTACAACGGAGCCGATGACCCTCGCATGACAAAAACCGGTGCTTTCTTGCGCAAGACAAGCCTCGACGAAATGCCCCAATTTCTCAATGTGCTCATCGGTACCATGAGCGTGGTGGGACCCCGACCCGATCTCCAGCGGGAAACCGACCTGTACGAGGGCGATGAGGGCCAAAAGCTTTTGGTGAAACCGGGGATTACCGGCTATGCCGCCGCCTATGCTCGCAATTCTCTTCCCTGGCACGAACGTCTTGCTCTGGATGTTTATTACGTACATCACGTCAGTTTCGTGTTTGATGTCAAAATTTTCTTCAAAACTTTTTCAACCGTATTTAAGCAAGAAGGCGTCTACGTAGAAGAAAACAAAAACAGCTAACACCGCACCAACCGAGCGCTTGATAGCACGACTACCACATGAGCCTCTGACACACCTCGCGGTATGTCAGAGGCTCATTTATTCCAGACAGACAATTCAAGCACCGCCGAGAAAAACTCGGGCGCATAGACTCAAGGCTTAGGCCGGCCACCAGAGATCGTCGCCAGCCTGGGTGGCGAAGGCTAACTCGCCCGCTCAAACGAAAGGCTCCCCAAGGGGAGCCTTTCTCAAACCATTCTATCGATAGCTCAAAACCGAACTATTCAGCAGCAGGAGCCTCAACGACTTCTTCAACCGCAACAGCTTCAGCGACCGGCGCTTCTTCCGTTACAGCAGCCGCTTCAGCAGCCGGTGCTTCTTCGGTCGCGGCAGATTCAGCGGGCTTTTCAGCCTTCTTCTTCGCCGGACGCTCTTCAACGATTACCGATTCATCGATCGGAATTTCGAAGCCGAGCTCTTCGGCAGCAGCCTTCATGGACAAGGAAATACGACGACGCTCAGGGTTGATTTCCATGACCTTGACCTTCACTTCATCGCCCACATGCACAACCTGTGCCGGCGAATCGATGTGCTTCAAAGACATTTCGGAAATGTGCACCAAACCTTCGACGTTGTCGCCAAGTTCGATGAACGCACCAAAGGGAACGATCTTGGTGACCTTACCATCAACGATGGTGCCGATCGGGTAGTTCTCAACAAGCTTGATCCACGGATCTTCCGTAGTCTGCTTGAGGCCGAGGGAGATGCGCTCACGCTGCAAATCAACATCAAGTACTTCGACTTCGACTTCGTCGCCAACTTTAACAACCTCGGAAGGATGGTTAACATGGCTCCAGGAAAGCTCAGAGATGTGGACAAGACCGTCGATGCCGCCCAGATCAACGAATGCACCAAAGTCAACAATGGAGGAAACGATACCCTTCAAGCGCATGCCCTTGGTAAGCTTCTCGAGGATTTCAGCACGCTCGTTCTTGCGGCCTTCTTCGAGCAGCACACGACGGGAAAGCACAACGTTGTTGCGATTGCGATCCATTTCGATAACGCGAGCTTCGATTTCGGTACCCATATACATGTCGAGATCTTTGACGCGACGAAGATCGACCAAAGAAGCGGGCAAGAAGCCACGCAAGCCGATATCGAGAATCAGGCCGCCCTTGACGACTTCGATAACTTCGCCGGTAACAACTTCGCCAGCTTTGAATTTGTCTTCGACTTGAATCCAGGCACGCTCGTACTCGGCGCGTTTTTTGGAGAGAATGAGACGACCGTCTTTGTCTTCCTTCTGAAGAACCAGGGCTTCGATTTGCTCGCCCAGGCTGACGATGTCTGCAGGATCAGCATCTTTGCGGATTGAGAGTTCACGGGAAGGAATAACGCCTTCGCTTTTGAACCCAATGTCCACCAACACTTCATCATGCTCGATTTTAACGACGATACCGCCAACCAGATCGCCTTCGTCAAACTCGGTCAAGGTGCCGTCAATCATTTGATTCATCTGCTCATCAGAGAAGTCTTCAAATTCAATAACGGACGTGTTTTTAATTTCGGTCAAAACGGACCCCTTTCAAAAAATTCGGGGACCCTTCGTCATGATTGCTTGCTACATTTACCATGTTCGCTTTGCAAAAAAGCTTGCCTATTTGGCAGTGCACCAAACATGTCTCGGGGGCCAACACATTTCTCTTGCATCCTTATTGATGACAAGTTTGATTAGTATACCATAGGTAATTGCAGATAATAGAGACCGATATCGAGAATTCCCACACAACCTCCTCACCCACCAAAATTCTAAAAATCAATGAAGAGACACCCCTTTACCCAGCGACGCCCCCTCACCAACGCCACGGTGTCTCAATCTGAGCATCCGCACAAATCACCTAGCTTTGGCAGTCAAAACACACTCCCTCAAAGATAATTTGATGTGCCTCAATATGAAAACCATGCGTGTCGGTAATTGCATCAGCAAGATTGGGCATATGCGGCATATCGGCGTCAAAAACGCGACCACACACCCGGCACTTCAGGTGGTAATGAGGCTCATTGTGAAAATCGTAGCGATCGGCCCCATTGGGAACCTCAACGCGAAACACTTCGCCCTTCTTGGCCAAAACGCCCAGGTTTCGATAAACCGTTGCACGGGAAATATTGGGGTATTGCGCCCGTACAACCTCGTAGACGTCTGCCGAAGTTGGGTGGTGGTGCAAAGACTGTACCGCGCCGAGCACCAACGCACGTTGCACCGTGTTGCGCGTCGAAGTGGGAACCTTTATCTGATTGCTGGTAATTTCCATGGTGTACCTACCCTCCTGCATGATTATTCTTAACAGGACTAGTTTCCCTATTGGGATTGTTTATCATTAATTACCATATCATGTGGGTCCCCGTGGCGCAAGCTACCAGGAGCGAGGATCTCCGTAACGCATCTTCACTTCACAGAAGCGCCATCTTACGAGAAAAAATCGGCGAACCTCACCCGCCATCCCCTCTATCACAAAAGAGAACCCCGAGAAATGCGTCTTGTCGAAGAAGTAAAAACGTGTCATTCTTGACTGAAGTAGAATTGACCAAGGAGTTTGAAATGACCGTTACCCTCCTTCACGCAACCACAGATCAGGAATTGCGCGATGTTGCCGCTATGGCCACATCCATTTGGCATGAATACTGGCCAGCGCTTCTGACCGAGGAGCAAATTGATTACATGGTGGACACCATGCAAAGCTTTGAACCCATCAAGCATGCCATCGAAACGGAGGGATACCGTTACTGGTTTATTCTTGACGAAGAAAAAAAACGGGTAGGATACACCGCAGCACGCCTCGACCAAAGCACAAACCGGCTCTTTATTTCAAAGATTTATCTCTATAAAGAAGATCGGGGTAAGCATTACGCCACGCAAGTTCTGTGCTTTTACGAAAGCCTCTGCCAAGAAGAAGGCTTATCCTCGATGTATCTCACCGTTAACAAGCACAATGAACTTGGCTGTCGAGCCTATACGGGACGAGGGTTCGCCACGATCGACTCGGTTCAAACCGACATTGGCCACGGGTTTATCATGGATGACTTTATTATGGAAAAACAGATTTTTTAACCAAGCGCCTCTTGGATAGAAGCGGCAATACCTTCAGCATCAAGTCCAATATCATGGAGCAAGAGTTCCACCTTGCCCTGATCGATAAAACGATCGGGAATTCCAAGCGTCAAGGAGGATGCACGGATCTGATTGCGAGCCATCACTTCCAATACCGCTTCGCCGACACCCCCCGTGATCACCCCCTCTTCGATCGTAACAACGAGATTGGTCTTTGCTGCTTTCTTGATTGCATTTTGATCGAGCGGTTTCGCCCAGCGCATGTCGACCACCCGCGCTTCAATACCCGCCTCAGCCAAAATATCTGCAGCCTTAAGGGCGTTGTTCACCATACGCCCAAAGGCAAGAATCGCCACATCTTTGCCCGGACGCACCGTTGTACTCTTTCCAAGCTCGAACACCTGAGCCTGCTCAGGCAGAGGCACACCCTCGCCGGCACCGCGGGGGTAGCGAATAGCAAACGGACCGCCCAATGCGAGAGCCGTATGGAGCGCGTTGACCAATTCGGCTTCGTTTGAGGGAGTGAGCACTTTAAAGTAGGGAATCATGCGCGTATACACCAGGTCAAAAACACCATGGTGTGTCGGACCGTCGTCGCCAACCAGACCGGCACGATCGAGACAAAACACGACATCGAGATCAGAAAGCGCATTGTTAACGATCATTTGATCGATAGCACGCTGCATAAATGTGGAATAGATGGCCACGACGGGTTTTTTACCGCCCAACGCGAGGCCACTCGCAAATCCAAGACCGTGCCCTTCAGCAATACCCACATCAATAAAGCGTTGAGGATAGGCTTCGGCAAAAGGCGCCAACCCCGTGCCGTCTTTCATAGCGGCCGTAATGGCCACAATATCTTCATTGGCGGCAGCTTCACGCAAAAGCGCCTGTCCAAACACTTTCGTGTAGGCAGGATTACCCGGCTTCTTTTTTACTACGCCTGTTTCGATATCGTAAGGACCAACACCGTGAAAAATCTCCGGTGAAGTGCGTGCCGGCTCATAGCCGATACCCTTCTTCGTCACCACGTGCATCAACACGGGGCCATCAGCCTGCAACACATTTTTCAGCGTGTCACGAAGAGCAGTGATATCGTGCCCGTCAACCGGTGCCGTACACATAATGCCCAGCTGCTCAAAAATCATCGTGTTGGGGAGCACGAACTGCTTGAGGGATTCTTTAATATTGCGACCCCAGTCGACAAGGGAATGACCGAAACGACCGTGTTGTTCCAAAACATCTTGCACATAATCGCGTGTTTGACGATATTCCTTCGTGGCGCGCATGAAGCCCAGATGCTTAACCAGCGCACCGACATTGCGCGAAATAGACATTTCGTTATCATTGAGAATGATAACCATAGGCGTTTGCGCTTGTCCAATATGGTTGAGAGCCTCAAAAGCCATACCTCCGGAAATAGCGGCATCGCCAATCAACGCGACGATCTTCTCATCGGTTCCCCGCAAATCACGAGCTATCGCCAAACCGAGCGCCACGGAAAGCGAATCGGAAGCGTGCCCGGAAGGATATACATCGTAGGGGCTTTCGCTCGGCTTCGGAAACCCGGACATACCCCCGTGCTGCCGCAAAGTAGCGAAGCGCTCTAAACGACCGGTCAAAAGTTTATGCGCATACGATTGATGGCCAACATCGAACAACAATTTATCGTCGGGACAGTTCATGAGCGAATGCGCCGCCAAAATTATCTCAACAGTACCCAAGGAAGACGCGACATGACCACCGGTATCGGCGGTAACGGTAACAATTTCTTCGCGAATTTCAGCAGCAAGAAATGTCAGCTCCTCGTTGGTGAGAAGCTGAAGATCCTGCGGGGATTGTACTATGTCGAGAATACGTTTCGTCATAAAATGAATAACCTCTGTCTCTTTAAGAAAGCTGCTCTTCAAGCACCTGGGAGGCCTTCATGCTCAACTTGACCGCTTCTTCGTAAAGTTCCAATGCATCATCAAGCGAGGTGGATTCATCGGTGACCACCTCAACGATTTCCTCGAGACGGCTTTTCACCGCCGCAAAAGATTCGGGATCGTCACACGATTCACTTCCCGTGCCAGAATCGAAACGATCCCCGCTCGACACGGATTGCTCGTCGAACGGTTCACTTTCTTCGATTCGTCCATCTTCCATACTAGTATTCCTTGTCAAGCTCGGGCGCCTGCGCCGACAAAGATGGTACGGGTGTTTCGGGTAACACTATCGGCACAGCCATCGACGCATCGATAGGCGGCGCGTACTCAACCGCTTTCTCTGGGGCCACGTCCTCAGGGGGAAGT
The DNA here is from genome assembly GCA_036651575.1 of Raoultibacter sp. Lineage (GTDB taxonomy): Bacteria > Actinomycetota > Coriobacteriia > Coriobacteriales > Eggerthellaceae > JAVWGW01. The sequence goes on from JAVVXN010000008.1 coordinate 20,344, forward strand.
TCGGGCACCTCAGAGGTATTACCAGGCACGGTTGCCCGAGCAGGATCAACCGCTTCGATCGACTTCGCAATACGACCCAGGATACCGTTGACAAAACGGGGTGACTCATCTTCCCCGCCGAAATCTTTCGCCAGTTCAACCGCTTCGTTAATGGAAACCGAAAGAGGAACATCTTTGACGTAGAGCATTTCATACACGGCAAGACGCAGCAGCGAACGATCGACCGCAGGCATGCGCGTAAGTGTCCAGTTTTCAGAAGAAACCTTCAAGTACTCATCGATAACTTCCTGATTTTTTTCGACACCGGTAAGCAGGCCGAGCGCGTAGGGGGACAGCACACCCTCTTCGGCGATGTAGCGCTGTTCTTGAACGATCACTCCAGCCGATTGTCCCAGCATTTCACTCTGATAGAGAAGTTGCAGGGCCAAACGACGAGCGTCGCTGCGTTCATGTCGTCGAACTGGCTTAACGATTGATTCAGGCATAATAATTGGGTTCTCTGGTCTTTCTATAGGCGGGTTAATCGGCAAACTGGATTCCATCGATGTAGACATCAACACAGGAAACAGTCAGTCCAATTTGAGCAGTAACAGCATCGGCAACCGCAGCGCGAACCGCCTCGGCAACCTTGGGAAGCACCGTGCCGTAATAGACATCGATGCGCACGGAAACGGTCAGAGTATCGTCATCATTGGCAACAATGTCAATCCCCTGTCCCATCGGCTTGCTGCTAAACACCGCACGCAATCCGCCGACGCCCGGTGCGCCAACGCTGGCAACACCTTCGACTTCCCTGATAGCAATAGAGACGATAGTTTCGACAACGCCGGGGGCGATAGCCATTCCATCGAGATTAAGATCTGTCATAAGAGCTCTCCCATCTGAGCTTCGATGAAATCAGTACACGCATCTCCCTGCTGGAACGCAGGAATTTCCAACACTTGCTGATGGAAAGAAATGGTGGTTTTGATACCTTCGATTTTAAATTCTTCCAACGCACGACGACCACGCGCAATCGCTTCAGCGCGATCCTGACCCGAAACAATCAACTTCGCCACGAGCGAATCGTAGTAAGGCGAAATTTTAGAACCGGTATGAACATAGCTTTCAATCCGCACACCAGGGCCCGCAGGCGGCTCAAAACGCGTGATGGTTCCCGGGCAAGGACGAAACTTATGCTCGGGGTCTTCCGCGTTGATGCGAAATTCGATCGCGTGGCCATGAGGCACGAAAGGAGCACGTTCCCCGCAGCTCATCGGCTCATTAGCGGCAATACGAAGCTGCTCTTTCACGATGTCGGTACCGGTAATTTGCTCGGTTACCGGATGTTCAACCTGTACGCGGGTGTTCATTTCCATAAAGTAGAAATTACCGCTTTGATCGAGCAAAAACTCGATAGTACCCGCATTGCGATAATCGACAGCACGCACGGCCTTGATAGCCGCAACGCCCATGGCACGACGGATCTCTTCGGTCAGCGCAGGACTGGGAGCTTCTTCAAGCAGTTTTTGGTGACGGCGCTGGATAGAGCAATCGCGCTCGCATAAAGCGATACGCGTACCGAAATTGTCAGCGAGCACCTGAATTTCAATATGGCGCGGACGGAGCACGAGTTTTTCCAGGTAGACATCGCCGTTGCCAAACGCAGCCTGTGCCTCGTTTTGGGCAGCTGCATATTCGCCGGCAAGATCAGCGGAATCATGCACTTCGCGCATACCCTTACCACCGCCACCTGCCGTTGCCTTGATCAGCACGGGGTATCCAACCTTATCGGCGAAAGCACGCGCCTCTTCGACGGTTTCCACGATGCCATCAGAACCTGGCACCGTCGGAACGCCGCACATCTTCATCGTGTCGCGCGCGCGGCTTTTATCGCCCATACGCTCGATGCAATCAGGAGAGGGGCCGATAAAAATCAAATCGTTATCGGCACACATGCGAGCAAAATCGGCGTTTTCAGCCAAAAAGCCATAGCCAGGATGAATCGCCTGAGCACCGGTATTGAGTGCCGCTTGGATAATGGAGGGCACCACAAGATAGCTTTGGTTTGACGGAGCAGGACCTATACACACCGCTTCGTCGGCATAATGAACCGGATAAGTATCAGCATCTTCGGTCGAGTAGACCGCGACGGTTTTCACGCCCAATTCTTTGCAGGCACGCATGATGCGCAGCGCAACTTCCCCGCGATTGGCGATAAGGACTTTATCAAACATTATGCATTCTCCGGACCGACAGCATCATGGGTTGCATGAGGCTCAACATAGAAGAGAACCGTACCGAATTCAACCGGCGAGGAATCTTCGATGCAGACTTCGCGAACGGTACCCATTTCCTCAGCGGTGATTTCGTTCATAAGCTTCATCGCTTCGACGATGCACAGCGTTTGGTTGGCGGCAACTTCATCGCCCACCTTAACAAACGGCGGTTCACCCGGGGAAGGCGCAGAATAAAACGTGCCCACCATAGGTGCGATAACCGCATACCAATTTGCGGGGCGCTCAGCCGCATCAACCGCAGCAGCAACAGCAGCAGTTTCTGCAGGAGTAGCAGGAGCCGCCGCAACGGCAGCAACCGGTGCCGCAACGGCATCGGAGGCCACGGAACCCGGCATGCGGACAGCGATGCGCATGCCCTCTTCTTCAACCACGATTTCGCCTACGCCGCTTTCTTCGGCGACGCGAACCAGTTCACGAATCTGATTGATATCCACGTAATCGTCCTCCTTGGTTGCACTCGATTCTTGCTCGAGCAAAAAATCGACTTTCTCTGATGTACGGTGCTTGCTGAGATACGTGCGTGCCTCGTTGGGGAACATGGCATACATAAGCACGTCTTCTTCGGTTTTGGCTAAATCGCCGATTTCGTCGCGCATCTGCTCGTACGTTGTCGTAACAAGCGAACCCGGTGCGACATCGGGATCGAGACGCTCGGAATCGCCCACGACCTTCGCGACGATATCCTTATTCATGGGACCCGGTGCTTTACCGTAATACCCGCAGATATAATCTTTCATTTCCTTGGAAACGACACTCCAGCGCTTGCCCGTCAAAACGTTGAAAACCGCCTGCGTGCCCACAATTTGAGACATCGGCGTCACGAGTGGCGGATAGCCCACCTCGGCACGGACCTTGGGGATTTCGGCCATAACTTCAGGCAAACGATCGCCTGCGTTTTGAATTTCAAGCTGAGAAACCAAGTTCGACATCATACCACCGGGAATTTGATGCGAATACACCTTCATGTGCACGAGCGAAGACACGCCGCGCTTGTAATGACCGCGTTTGCGCACTTCTTCCCAGTACTCGGCGATTTCAAACAAAAGATCGAGATCAAGTCCCGTGTCGTAACGGGATTCCTGCAGCGCCGCCACGATCATCTCAACCGCGGGGTGACTATTGCCAAACGCAAGCGGAGCGCTGGCGGTATCGGCGATTGCCGCACCGGCTTCGGCAGATTTGATTATGTTGGCCGGAGCCATACCACCAACATAATGGCAATGCACATGAACCGGCAAACCGATTTCAGCGTTGAGCGCCTTGACCATGCGTTCGGTACGATACGGCGTCAACATGCCAGCCATATCCTTGATTGCAATGGAGTCGGCACCGAGATCTTTGAGTCCCTGAGCATATTCAAGGTAGCTATCAAGCGTGTGCACCGGAGACATGGTGTAGGAAATAGCACCCTCAAACCAACCGCCGCATTCTTTGATGGCCTCGGCGTTATCGACAACGTTGCGGATGTCGTTTAAGGCATCAAACACGCGAAAGACATGAACGCCGTTGCGCTTTGCCGCATGAATGAAATGATTGCAGATATCGCGAGAATAATGCTTGTAGCCCACCAGATTTTGGCCACGCGACAGCATGGCAAGCGGCGTGTTGGGCGTTTTCGCCTTGATGGAACGAAGACGTTCCCACGGATTTTCATCTAAGAAGCGCAAGCAGGTATCGAACGTTGCACCGCCCCACGCCTCGATGGCCCAGTAACCCACGCGATCCATCTTCGGCAAAATGGGCAGCATGTCGCCGATCTGCATGCGCGTGGCCCACAGGCTCTGTTGGCCGTCGCGGATAGTAGTATCCATGATTTGCAGTCTTGGCATGAACTCACACCCCTTCATAAGTTAAATTCAAGGAACGAGCCCCACCCGGACAAAATCACCAATTGTCAAGTTCAAACGATATCGTTACGAACACCGTCGCCGTTAAGCGACCGAGCCCGAATGTGATTGAATCCAAAGCTAGTGAGGCATGAGAGCATTATATAAGAAGCGCGCCCCATCATGAGAAGAGGTTCTAAATTTCACGGACAAAGCAACATAACAAGCCGCTAAAGGAGCGTATCGCCACAAAGAGCACCTTCTATACCCGAGTATTACGCTTGGCGCAAATACAAAACGACAGAAACGAGCCCAGGCTTGCCCCCAGGGTATCAACAACCCAATCAAGCGGATCAGCCATGCGATCGACAACGAACAGCTGGTGGAATTCGTCGGTCATCCCATAAAGACTGGCGCAAACGATAGCCACCACGCACGCCCGCGCAAGCGACATATGGCAGCTCAGGGCGTTAACCCACAAAATGCCGAACACCGCATATTCGCAAAAGTGAGCGGCCGGCGAAAGCACATCCACACCCGGCCCGACAATGCTAACCTGCACAGACTGCATCCACTGATAGAGTGCAGAAAATAATCCAAGTCCCTGGTTGAGCCCACCTCCGGTATTCGATGACATAAAAAAGATAAACCCCGCCCACGCAGCAACAAGAACCCAGCTGATTGCCGTAAAGCGGATTGAAGAAGGTTTTCGATCTCTGCGCAATGTATCCATCACTACCGCCTCCCCAACGATCGCGGAATCGCTATCTGCTGATAGAGCCCGTTATCGCTAAAACCTAAGGCGCGATAATACTCACGGGTGCCCACAGAGCTTATGACATTCATCTTCTGATAACCCTGAGCCTTTGCAATATCACCAGCCGCCTGAAAAAGCTGCTTTCCGAGTCCGAGGTGCTGGGCTCCCTGGCCGGTTTTGTGCAATCCCGCAACTTTGCCATAGACGTGAATTTCCCTGATCATCGCTTCGTAAGGGCCAACGGGAAGCTCGCTGCGATGCTTAAGTACATAATCCGCCTTCGGCAAAGACAACCGCAAAAATCCTGCGATTTTGTTTTCGGGCGTCACCCATTGCAAGAAATACTCATCAGATACGGTCGTTTCGTACGGGATCGTGTCAAGGATAAGGTTGTCGACATCGGTATCGCCCGTACTGATTTCTCGGTATCGAATCTCAGACACCTCTCCACCCGTTTTTTCGATCCGTTTTTCTACCAACTGTCGGAGATTGACCTTTTTATTGCCAACCACGATATCTTGAGCGGAAATGTCCCTGATCATACGCGAAACCCTCGTAAAGGGCGGCGTGACAAGCATGTCCGCCGACAAAACATCGATCAGTTCTTCTTCGGTGTAGGGAGCCCAGGTATGATCTGCGTAATGGCTACACAGCTTCGTACCATCGACAAGAGCGCAGGGGTACAACTTCACTTCGTCGGGCAGATATGACGCCTCGGTGACAAACCTTCGGTAATCCTGCTTGTCCGCTTCGCACGTTGCGCCGTACAGGTTCACCATAAAATGAGCGTGTATTTTAAAGCCAAAAATTCTTGCCAACGCAAACGCATCACGAATTTTATCAGGACTTACCGTACGATCATTTAAGGCAAGGAGGTGAGGATCCAAGCTTTGAATACCCATTTGAAGCTTGGTGCAACCAAGACGCCGGAGCAATTTCAGGCTCTCACACGAAATGGTATCGGGACGCGTTTCAATAACCAGACCGACAACGCGATGATGAGCGTTTTCGTTGGCGGTGTGTTGCGCATCCAAGGCGTTGAAATCAGACACCTGCACAGCGGCGATACTCCGATGGATTTCGTTGTTTTCATACAGGTATGACCAGGCCTGATTATAGGTAAGAGATCCATTGTTGACCTCACATTGCTTTTCTTGGACAATTTTTTTCAAGTCCTCTTTGCAATTGGTGAGTCCCTTTTCGTGATAAAACGCGCGCCGCTCCAAAACGCTATGCGCCGAATCGTCGCCTTCGTTGAGCGCGCGGAACAACTCTGAAATAAACCAAAGTTGATAGGCTTCCGGATAATCGCTCCACGTTCCACCCAAAATAATCACTTCGATCTTGTCAGTCGTATGCCCCATCTGCACCAACGCGTGCAGCCGCGAAGCAATCTGCAGATAGGGATCAAAGTAATTTCGTTCAGCCCTTTGACACGCGGGTTCATCGCTTAAATAGCTTTTGGGCATCTTGAGATCGTTGGGACAATACAGGCAATTGCTTGAGCATTTCCACGGCTTCGTCAAAACGGTAATTGTTGCAACACCGGAAGCGGTACGCCGAGGTTTTATTTGCAATATTTGCAGCAGCTGCCGCTCGAGTGCTTGGTCAATATCCCACCGAGCCCACCGTTCGGGATCGTCTTCCTTCGTCCTCAAGTAATAGAACATGAGCTTTTTCTTCGAGTGATGGTTCTCGTTTTTGGCAATATTTTTATTATGTCTGCGAATAATGCTTTCGAGACACTTACCGTCTACGGTATCCGCACGTCTGAGCTTGGTGAGTATTTCTAACAGAATAGTTTCCATGGTATGGTGAATTGTATAATATACAACGGCACTAATCCCTAAAGAATGCGGTATTACCCCTTATGAACGCTGAAACAGTTGAAGCACTCCGCACAATCAACAATGACTTCTATCGTAATCAGTGCGATTCGTTTTCCGAAACGCGCAAATCCCCCTGGTTCGGCTGGGAAAAATGTCTCGATATCGTGATGAAGGAAGACCCCGATACTTGGCACAATTTTTCCGTATTTGACCTCGCTTGTGGTAATTTACGCTTCGAAGCTTTTCTTGCCTTCAAGCTTGCGCAGGCAGATATTTCGGTCTATGCCACCGACAACTGCGATGGACTCATACCCCCCACCGCTTCGGTCCACTATCAAAACTTCGATGTTTTGGGCGCGTTGCAAGACAACGTTTCCCTCAATGAGCAAATAGCTGCACCACGTTGCGACTTGTCTGTCGCGTTCGGATTTATGCACCACATTCCCACGCAGGCATACCGCCAAAAAATCCTATCAAGCCTTATCGCGCAAACACGCCGCGGAGGATACGTAATCGTATCGCTGTGGCAGTTTCTCAACAGCGCATCAATGGCTGAAAAAGCACAGGTCACACACGCGTGTGCTCTTAAAGAATTGGGCATTCCCGCGTTGGACGATAACGATTATCTGCTCGGCTGGAAAAACATTCCCGGAGCGTGGCGCTACTGTCACAGCTTTTCCGAAGCAGAAATCGATCAGCTGGTTACTTCGGTTGCCGAGACAGCGACGATCGTGGCGCGCTTTGCCGCCGATGGCAGAACCGGAAACCTGAACAGCTACGTGATCTTGCAGGTTCGATAGGTAATAGATGCGCCCACCAAACCCTCCACGCCCTGCAAAAACATGCGCCATTGAACCCATTGCCCCCATGACAACCAAACGACGGCAACGCTTCGTACATAAAATATTTCTCGAAGCTTTTTGGGCACCTTATGCATCATGCGAAATCTCAGCGTTACCCCCAAGACCATCACTGAGCGCTGAAGGAACGGTAACGATAGTACCATTTGATTTCTTGACACTTTCGTAGAGTAGGTGCATGGTTCGTATTTTCAAAGCGGCATCTTTGCTCTCATATACCTTCCCCGCAGACGCAATCATCTCAGAAATATCCTGCTCGGCACCGGCCAAAACCAGACGTGCATTCTTTTCTCGCTCCGCTTGAGCCTCGAGAGACATAGCTTCCTGCAATTCCTCAGGAAGCACGATGTCGCGAATCTTAACCGAAATCACCGCAATGCCCCAGGGAGCTGTTTCATCTTCAATAACCTTTTTCAATTCCTTATCAAGCTGATCGCGACTTAAAGCCACTTCGGCTACACTCGCACGCCCAATGGCATCTCGCATGGCAGTTTGAGCGATGCAGCGCACAGCTGAAAAATAGTTTTCAACCTCTATGCAAGCCTTTTTTGCGTCCCAAACCATCCAGAACAAAACTGCGTCAATATTGAGGGGTACAAGGTCTGAAGTAAGGGTCATTTCGGCATCAAAAGGGGTTGCGATTGTTCGCATGTCAACGCGACAAGCAACCTGCTCCACCACAGGAATCATAAAGATAAGCCCCGGACCCGCAACTCGACTAAAGGCACCGAACCGAAAAATTACCAACCGCTCCCATTCCATGGAGACGTGGATCATTGCAGTGACGAATGCGCTTACGCACAAGGCAACAAGAAGCGTCCAAAAGCTCAAGATACCCAATCCGAAACACGACACCAGCACAACCATCACAAACGTCAAAACGGCCAATACGGCACTAAACAAAGAAGCGCCATTACGCGTAGGCTTTAAGGGAACGAAAGCACTATCAGTCGATTCAAGCAGCGCAGTTCCCCTCGACTGTCGACAGTGAGCTTGTTCGACATTCCGTTGAGAATTTTTCATTAAGACCTCCTCCAATAAGGCATCACCCTACAACGCGCTCAACACCTACTCATCCGGCTTATCATCGGCAAGTGCCTTGTACCCCTTAAGCACCCGACCAAAGCGTTGCTCGATGTCCCGCGTTGTCATACCTAGTTCAATGCAATGCCGAATACCTTCCGCCAAGATAACATCACCAGGCAGGTTTTCGTCAGGCTCTCCTTCGAGGCGCGTAACGAAGGCGCCCTTCCCTCTCTTGGTGCTGACGTAATGATCGTGTTCTAAAGAAAGATATACTTTATTGACCGTATGGTAATTAATGTTTAAATCAGCAGCAATCGCACGCACCGTTGGTAACTTGTCTCCATTTTTGTAATAACCCGAATCGATGAGATAGATAAATCGATTACGGAGCTGCACCCAGAGAGGTATGCCACTATGCTCGTCTACTTGAAAAAGCGCCACGTTGCACACCCCTTAAAATCGCTCAAAAAATAACCACTGTGCAGATTGTGAATAATTAACTTACATACAAGGTACATTCACGACGCAGTAACGCAAAGCAAACCCACCAATAAGCACGAGTGGTATCGCAGCCTCGAGAAGACGAATATCGTTCATTTTAGTATAGGCAACTCCCAGAATGAACGGCAGCACTAAACCGCAAACAACGAATCCAACCCAAAAAACTAATGCATTAACGCCAAAAACGAGCTCAAAAACAAGATCAGTTGCATTCAGCATCACACACGCAAAAATTAAATATGCAACCAGGCAAACACCTTCCGCCACAATAAAAATCATATCGAGCCGTGACATCATCCGTAATAAACTATCGCACCGATAATCGTTCACGAAAAACACCAAACAGCACAGCAAGCAACCGACGGCAACCGACAGAGCGGACAAAACAAAAAGCATCGGCAGGAAGGCATTATTCCACAGAGGTATAAAATCGATTTCCATCAGAAATACCCCGGTGTAAAGCATTGTCGCAAGCCCAAAAACAACACTCGCAATCTCAACAACCTTGATAACTCGACGGGGTACCCATACCAAATTAAGCCAAGAGATTGCCCCCAAAACAGCGGCGCACACCAGAGCGCCAACGAGCACATACGAGCCAAACGTCAAAACGGACATTGTCGGATACAGCAATACATAGAAAAAACGCTCCGGATGGCCCGTGTCAATAAGTAGACAGAGAGCACCAAAAGAAATAAGCAAAACAGCGAAAACATATCCTCGAGCAAAAAACGCTCGATAGAGTTCGCTCTTCCAAGCATTCCGTCGTTGAGAAGGACACTTCCACGAGAAGTTTGCAACAAAATCTAGCAGAGATAATATCAAAATCATGCCGGCACCCGCACCACCAAGAAAGAGATACCCTATGATCAGATTATCGAACACGACTCACTTATCCGTTCCTGGTTCGTTGGCTCGCTGTTTACCCATCCTTCGTTTCGCAACACACGCCAATGACACCGCAACGGCAGCCACCCCGATACCAGAAACCCCAACGACAACAGGATTGCCCTCAGACACCCTCATCGCCGCATCGTCACGTACCGAGGTTAAGGGCGCATAGTATGAAGAGGTAATCGTAGAAGCAAGATTGAAATCACGATTACCCTGCGCATAATATACTGCCGTACCCGGCACGCACACCGCAGCACTTTCTTCTATGAAGGAATTGATTTTACTGCCAGGATTATCCAGATCGCCAAAAATACGAATATCCGCCGGGCAGCTATCCACGCAAATCGGATTCAAGCCCTTTTGTACCCGCCCCGCGCAAAACGTGCATTTTTCAGCAACATTGATACGATTCTTTTCACCGGTTTCGTAAGGAGCAGGAACACGGGCATCGAAAAACCAGGTATCCTGAGTGTTGATACGACGAGCGCCATATGGACAAGCAGAGATACACACGCCACACCCAATACACTTTTCGTAGTCTATCGCAACGATTCCTCCGTCAGAAATATAGCTCGCTCCCGTTGGGCACACCTTAACACAATACGGCGCATCACAATGCAAACAAAGATGAGGAAAATAAAGCCTGTCAGCATCCGGCCAACGACCCCACTCGATCGCCTCGACCGTCATCCAGGCGATGTTTGGCCTCAAGCCATTATGGAGCTGGCAGGCCACGACACAGGTCTGACATCCCAGGCAATGCTGCGCGTCTATCGCCATGCCATATCTCACCATGACTTCCCCTCTTTTGATTACGTCATATCAGGTTTCGTAAGTGCCACCAAAACTCATGCTAACAAGATTTTTGGATATTATCAACGCACACCTCCAGCCACGAACCACCACCTCACCCCAGATCAATGACACCAAACCCTATCCTGTAACCTGCTTGGCAGAAAAGGTTTCAAGAAAATTATAGTCATCCTCGAGAAAACCTTTCGTAAACAGAGCAAGTCCTCGATAAAAATCAGTATGGGAGTTTGCCTCCATGGAGACAACGAATAAAGGAACCCAGTTCAAGAGATGATTCTGTAAAAATTCCTGCTGTTTTTCTAGCAAATTATCGACTACCGCTTCATTGTTTTCCTCCAGTCCTTCAACGATACGATTGGTCAGTATCTGCATAAATTCAAGAGCAAGAGAGATGTGATCTTCCCCTTCTTTCCAAACCTTACTTTTAACCAACCCTGCGGCTCGATACACCGAAATAATGTCATCACGAGCCTCGTCCATCATGATATGCAAGCGAGAAGTATAAACCGACTCGAAGGGATATGCAGCATCGCGGGTTGAGGCCTCTCTTATGATAAAAAGGCGGGCGAAATCAACGGCAAGCTCTCTACAACTTGCCACCTCTTTTCCCCTCAAATATCTTCCCATCAAAGCATTACCTTCATCAATTGCGGCAACGCCGGTATTTACCGGCAAGGGAAGTTTGTGCAATTCCTCAAGCAAGTGTTGATCTACTTCCCTGTTATACAACCGGGCAAGCAAGCCATATGTGGCTGCACGATCTTCGAAAATATTTCTAAACTCCGATTCCGCTATTTTCATATCTCATCATCTCCCTCTCGGTTCAGGTCGGTTGTTTCTGGACCACCACCCTCGCCCAAGGTAAGCGGTGCCCCTCTTGCGCCGCAAATGTAACACCGACGCCAAGAGGGGCTCACACTCTTTAATAAGTACTTTATATTTTAACTTTACACTTTTTCGACCTGGCAAAGACCGTCTTTGTAAGGCGGGAATCCGGAAATCGGATCGAAATCGCGAGCAATAAGCTCACATGAGTTCGCCTTTTCCCAGCCATGATGGAACTCCACAATACCGGGACGTTGTACGTTCGAAATAGAGACTTTAACTTTAACTTCGCCCAGCTGATTGAAGAGCTTCACGTCATCTCCGTCATGGAGGTTACGCTTCTCGGCATCTTCAGGGCTCATGACCACCACAGGACCAGGCATAAATTGATTGAGCCACGGAATTTGACGCCACTTACTGTGCACATACTGCGGCACACGAGAGCCGGTGCCCAATATGAGAGGATACTGCTTATACAGATCGGGCGTGCTCAAAGGGCTCGCATTAGGCTCTTTATAGATAGGTAAGCCATCGAAACCGGCACCTACAAGCATGCCAGAAACCAGCTCAACCTTACCGGAAGGAGTTTCAAACCCCGGCTTACCATCCTTGCGCAACCCCCCTGTTTCATATTTTTTCGGTTTCCACTCTGGCCCGGGAACTACATAGCAACCCGGAAGCGCATCGCGCAGATTTTGCAAAGTCATTCCGGGGTTACCCGTTTCAAGCAACGCCGCAACCGCCGTCTCGACATCCCCACCGAAGCATTCCTCTTGGAACCCGAGCTTACAACCAAGATTCAGAAGAATATCCCAATCCTCCCGCGCCTCTCCTTGAGGCTCAACAAGCACCTCATTCATGAACATTCTATCGTTAAGAGAAGCAAACGGTGCCATTCGTTCGTAGCACATAGCAGAAGGTAAAACTATATCCAGTACGTTATGCGTCATGGGCTTCAGATAGAAATCGATTCCCACCGCGAAATCCAAGGTCGCTATCGCCTCTTGATACAAATGCGTCTGAGGAAAAACCATCGTATTGGATCCGAGGAATAATGCCGCATGGATAAGGCCGTCGTTAATGTACTCAACAAGACCGTTGTTTTGAGTATGGCGCATAAGCATGGACCATACGGGCCAACGATCAACCCCTGCACGACGGTTTTTCTTTTCGTCGGCAAGATCAAAACGGCTGAATGCCGGAGTCGAACCGTATGTGTCGTAGGGAATCGTGGGCAACGTAATCTTCATTCCGCCCTCAATGTCAATATTGCCCGCAAGTGCGATAAGCGCATTGATCGCGCGGTGGTTTTGCACACCATTGGTATGATGCGTCGTCGAATGAGAACTTGACAAGAGCGTTCCCGGCCCGCCACTTCCCCACAAACGTGCTGCTTCGCGAATTTTAGCTGCGGGTACCCAGGTAATTTCCTCCGCTTTTTCGGGTGTAAACTCCGAGGCGTATGCCTTAAACTTATCGAATCCTTCACACCATTTATCGACAAACTCTTTATCGTAGAGTCCCTCTTCGATCATGACGTTTGCAATAGCTAGAGCCAGAGCACCATCGGTTCCCGTTCGAAGCTGAAGAAATACATCAGCCAGCTGAACAGCAGTGGGAGTAAGACGCGTATCCACCACAATGTATTTCGTGCCCGATTTCTTACAATCAAGCTGCGCCTTATAGGCAATAGGATCTGACCATGCATTGTTTGCGCCCCAGTTAAGATGCACTTTAGTTTCAGGGGTAGCCAACGAATTCAGGAAGGTTCCGTAAGTAGTGATGCCGGCAATAATAATACCGTACTGACATTGAGCTCCGCCGTACGCAATGTTTGCCGTACCAAACAGATTCGCAACTCGGTTGAGAGCACCAAGGTTTTCCTTGGGGTCACCGACATTAAAAAGCACTGCATCAGGGCCGTAGGTTTCTTTTGCTTTAGTAAGCTGTGCAGCAATAGTATCGAGGGCTTCATCCCAAGTAATACGCTCCCAACCAGGGTCGTTGTCGGGACTTTTTTCGGGATTGGTACGCTTGATGGGGTAAAGCAGACGATTCGGGTCGTAGAGAGCCTGAATGCTCGAATACCCTTTTGCACATGGTGTCGGTCGCGGATGATCGGGAACACCTTCAACGCGCACAATCTTACCCTCTTTGACATGCGCTTTCAGACCACATTTAGGAACTTGATTGCACATATTACAGGTGGTATACCCGATAGTTTCCGATGCCGTCTCAGCCGCAAGGCACTGTTGGGGGCTTGCGAACTCCAGCCCGCCAGACATGCACGCGGCGGCACCAAGCGCGGCAGCCCCAATGAAAGAACGGCGCGTAATTCCGTTCGATAAGTTGCTATCGTATGCTCTTTTCATGCTACTCATCGTCCTTTCCTTCATGAGCGGATGCTGCACTTTTATTTTTATTCTTTTTATTCACGCTATAGCCTATTCCAGCCGCAGCGCCCGCCGCAACCACAACGCCAGCACCAATTGCAATGGGAACAGTCGGGTTGTTTTCTTCTTTCTTCTTTTCTTTTACTTTCTTCGTCTCAGGCGCATGTGCCGAAGCGACCATCAAAGCTCCCGGCAAATCAATATCGTAATCACCTTTCACGTAATACATCGAAGTATTGGGAAGGTTTTCAGCGTTATTATCTTTGATATAAGCATTGATTTGACTATTCGAATCATCGAGATCACCGAAGATACGAGCCGATGTAGGACATGCGTCAACGCAATAGGGATTGTTACCATCCTTAATGCGATCACAACAGAAGATGCATTTTTCCGCAACCTTAATCCTTTGCACTCCTTCAGCCTCATACGGTGAGGGAGTTTTCGCATCAAAGAACCACACGTCGTCCATGCTAAGGGTTCGCGCACCGTAGGGGCAGGCCGCTATGCAATTGCCGCAACCTATACAGGCTTCATAGTCAATAGTCACGATGCCATCATCGCGCTTTACACTTGCGCCCGTCGGACAAGCAGATACACAGGGAGCGTCTTCGCAGTGCATGCAGGCATGGGAAAGATAAACCCGCTTTGAGTCCGGCCATTTTCCTGATTCGAGCGCATCAACGTGTCCCCATGCAATACCAGGTCTTTGATTGTTGTGTAATTGACACGTAACGACGCAGGTTTGACATCCCGCACAACGTGTCAGATCGATTGCCATGCCGTACTTGGTCATAATTACCCCCTCCAAAAGATATGATTTGTATTATCAAACTCATGTGGCGTAATCTGTTCTGGGCCCCGTTGCAGAATGCGCCAGATAACAGCATCAGCACGATAGCCGACTAGCTTACTGATTCTGTTCTACAATTATATTATTATAGTAGTATAGAACAATCAATGCTTTTAACTATTCTATATTATGGATAATCGAGAGTGCAAACCTTGCACAAACAGCCTTCTTGCTCTTCAATCTGCTGAACTCTACGGCGTAACGGGGGGCTTGGACTCAAGGAAGCGACACAACAGCGAACACAACGTACTTTGTCGCCCGCAAAAAGACCCAGAAACGTTATTTTTCATTATCTACAGAATGATTTTTCTGAGCATCAATTGTTTCATAAAGCTTTAAAAGCTCTTCTCGCGAATGGACATCACATTTTTGATAGATATGAGTCACGTGAGTCTTAACGGTGTTGCGTGCTAAATGCAGCTCTTCGCCAACCGAATTCAGTGTTCTCCCCTTAGCGAGGAATTCAAGAATTTCAGCCTCCCGAGAAGACAACGCATACCTAACGGCTATTCGTTCGCACTGATTATGAATCGTGTCAGTCAAATTTACACAGGAGGTATGGAGTGAATCTTGCAGGTTTTCGATCGAGCTCTCTTCAATTGGCTCCTCTACACCACCAACCTTTTTTGAAAAAAAGACCGACCCGACTATAAAAACAAGATACACAATGCCTAAGGTAATTCCTACCGTCCATATGGTAGAAACGGATTCAAGAACAATTCCTAAAATTGCGCCTAATAATAGCCCGCAATTAAGAATTAAATTTCCGAAAACGAATATTTTTGCTGATTGATCCTGATTCCGAAAAGAGAACGCACCGAATTCGACAAACGCATAAACCTGAAGAAGAAAATGTCCAGCAAAAACCAAGGCGCACGCCACTGTTTCTTTATCTGAAGGAAGAAACGGAAACAGCAGCAAACCAGCCGACAATAGCAAAACGGTGATTCCCGGCAAAAAAGACGAAGAAAACTTTTTGGGTACCGGAATGTTCAACGTAGTTGCAATAACAACAATAAGCAAAACACAAGAAAAAACAATCGACCAACTTGCGCTCGAATAAAGTGGTTCAACGATGCTCAATCGACTTCGCAGTAAATTCGCAGGAATAGCAAGCACGAAACAATAAAGAAGCAGCTTTATAGAAATAGGAAAACGACCGCTTTGAGGTAAAGGAGGACGCCTCGGCTGATCTACGAAGAACGCATGGGCGCGTCTGAGACAGATAATTACAAGCACAGGAAGTGCAATTACCGACAAGAGGGAAATCCACTGGGGTAACGCGACTATCGCCAGGTAAACCAGGAGACTCACCATCATAGAAGCCGCAGTGAGTAGTCTTTGGTTATTGCCCGGTTCAATCGTGGAATAGGTTTCACCCAAAAAAGCCATAAACCCAGCATTACCCAAACCCGAAAGCACAGCGCCCCCATAGACAAAAGCCATTCCACCCACAGAAGCAAAACCGTACATCATCGAAACCACCCCGACAACAATAAGAACGGGGGTGCCAATCACCCAAACTCGACGCTCAATAAAGGGAGTATTTTTATTTGCAAGAAGCACGATTATTAGAAGGCCCAAGGAATGAGCCGTAAGACTCGTGATCCAGATATACGGAGAAGAAGCGGCAGCGTTTTGCCAAATTGACGGCCCAAAAAGAGTCGAGTGAATCCATGACCAATAAAGGCTCAAACCAAGCAAACAAAGTGCCATTCTCGGCATTTCTGATTCCCTGTTGGTTTCCACTGAATCCCCTGTAATAAGGCCTTATTCACCCAAAATGTACGATACGACCACGCCAATAATTCGAGAGACAACCTAGTATGGCGGATGTAGTCGATGAATCCCTGCCCGTATTATGGTTGAGCCAAATGGCGTTGTCAAACAGGTAAAAGACGCTGTTTGGTGAGATGCAAAATGCATCTCGCAATCATTTCGAAAGTTGGAAGGGGAATAAAATGGAACTGAGCAGAAGAAAGTTTATTCAAGGAGCAGCCGTGATAGGTGGGGCAACAGCTTTAGCTGGGCTTACAGGTTGCAACACAAAACAGAACGCAAAGAACACGGACACAACGAAAGCATCTGCATCATATGATATTACTTCGACACGCGATTGTGACATCCTAATAGTAGGTGCTGGCATGTCCGGTCTTGCAGCCGCCGTTCAAGCCGGGGAAAATGGCAACAAGGTTATTCTTACCGAATCGGCAGCAAAAACGGGAGGAAACGGAGCCGGAGTTGAGGGTCTCTTTGCCGTCAACTCGAAACCTCAGCAAAAATTAGGAATACACATCAACCCCGGGCAAGTTCTTTTTTCGGAACTCGAGTGGGCACAGTGGCGTCCCAACGGCCTGCTATGGATGGACATGATTAAAAACTCTGCCGATAATTACGATTGGCTCGTAACGCAAGGAGCACAATTTTCTGGCATAGTGGATGGCTATACCGACGGTGCGGAGCTGAGCACGTTTCACTGGTTCTCGGGTGGAGCAGACGGTCGCTTCGGTGGCAATGGACAGGTTGGCTACGTCCCTTTCATGACCGACAGAGCAGCAAAACTCGGTGTTGATACCATGCTCAGCACAAAAGTTGTCGACCTTATTCAAGAAAACGGGGTCATCAAAGGCGCTTATGCCCTCGACGCACAAGGGAAATACATGCAAATCAATGCGGCTGCCGTCATTTTAGCAACTGGCGGATTCGCCTCAAACCAGGAGCTCTTACAAAGACGAGGGTACACCGTTATGGACAACATAATCCCTATCGGAGCGCCGGGTCATGATGGCGACGGTTACAGAATGGCAATGACGGCAGGAGCAAAAGACGTTTTAGCGGATGCATGTTATCTCGACGGTCTCACCATCAACCACGGAAGAGGTGGTCTGTCGGGCCCAGAATTATTGCAGGGACTCCCCCTAGCTATTGGATTTGGAGGCCCCTTCTTGTGGGTTAACGAAAACTGCGAGCGTTTCGTAGGAGAAGCTCCTTGCGGAAAAACTATTCTTTCTGCAGGGGTCCCCTCTTTACAGCAAAAATATACATATTTTATTTTTGGACAAAATATCGCCGATGGCTTTGACGATACAGCAAAAACCCAGTTGGCAGAGCTTGTTAAAGCGTGTCCACTCGATAATATTTACAAAAAAGACACCGTTAATGATCTCGCAAAAAGCGTTAATCTCGATCCGGAAGCGCTTAACGCAACGTTCGATCGATACCAAAAACTTTGCAGCGAATCCCTCGATGAAGATTTTGCCAAACCATCAGAAATGATGATTCCGTTTACGGCACCCTATTACATCCTTCGCATGGATCCTTGGATCCAAGTGGCAATTGGCGGTATTCACACCAACAGAAAATTTGAAGCATGTGATGAAAAGAACATGCCCATTCCTGGCCTTTACGCAGCTGGCGTTGACGGTACGGAACTGTGGCGCTGCGTTTACACGATCAACATCCCAGGTACCTGCAACGCCAACAACATCAATTCGGGTCGTTATGCTGCCATCAATGCCGCGAAATACATTAAGGGATAACACCCCGTAAAACCATATATGTGCCATCTGGTGATATTATTGTGCTATGAAGATTCCGCAAGCGAGAGGAGCGCCCATGACCCGATCAACGCACTGCGCGTGCACGTCTATCCTCGTAGGCAAGAAAGCATCACTGGATGGCTCAACCATGATTGCACGCACAGAAGACAACACGCACGCCTGCATGCCCAAACGTTTCGTGGTAACACCCGCGCACACGTATCACAAGGAGCGCTTCACGTCCGCAAACAATGGCTTTACCTGCGAACTTAACGGAGAGGGCCTGTCCTACACGGCCACCCCCGAAATCGACAGCAGTGCGGGCATGTACGAAGAAGCCGGCATCAACGCAGCCGGTGTAGCCATGAGCGCCACCGAAAGCACCTACGCCAACGAACGCGTACTCGCCCACGACCCCTTAGTCGAAAATGGACTTGCCGAAGATTCCTTGGTCTCGGTGGTGCTCCCCTTCATCACTACAGCTCGCGAGGGTATCGCGCGTATTGCCGATATTATAGCCACACACGGATCAGCTGAAAGCAACAGCATTTTGCTAGCTGACGCCCGTGAGGTATGGTACATGGAACTCGCTACCGGACATCATTGGGTAGCTCAACGCATTCCCGACAACTCCTACGCCGTCTGCTCAAACCGCATCTCTATCCAAAAGGTCAATTTCAAATCAGACGACTTCTGCTCATCGGTGGGTATTCGGGAATTCGTAGATGAACACCAGCTCAATCCACGCCCAAAAACGTTTGATTTCCGCCGCATATTCGGCACGTACACGCAGCAGGACACACACTACAACACCCCGCGCGTCTGGTATGGCCAGCGCCTGTTTTCCTCCGATGCCGCACAACAACCCGAAGACTTAAACCTGCCCTTTATTCGTCGCGCCGACCGTTTGCTGGGCGTCGATGATGTGACGCAGCTGCTCGGGTCACACTTCGAAGGAACCGCATTCGACCCTTTGGGCGCAGATGGCGACAAACACACCCGCACCCGCTATCGCAGTATCGCTCTTTCCCGCACGCAGGAAGGCCACGTGCTGCAGCTGCGAGCCGACTTGCCCCCCGATCGCGCAGGCATTCACTGGGTATCGCTTGCCACCACAGCATTTTCACCCTTCGTGCCGTTTTTCGCGAACGCCACCCAGGCGCATCCCGCCTGGGAAAGCACGGCGGATCGTCCCGATCCTAAAAGTACCTACTGGCTGCTGCGCACGCTGAGTATGTTGACAGAAAACCGTTATGAACTGGCCGCGCGCACGGTTGACGACTATCTAACAACCTGCCGGCAAAAAGCTCATGCGTTCGTCGCCGCCACCGACCGCGATACGACATCACTTTCCGACACGGCGCTAACAACAGCCTTAACGGATGCAAACAACGCGTTTATGGCCGAGATATTGGCCGATACACGCGCGGTTCTCCAAGACGTCATCATGGCGGCAGCAGAGGATTCCCGCCTATCGTTTGACATGGACACAAACCTGTAGAGAAAGTTCTTGATAAAGCATGGGCGGCACACATCCCGCTATAAAATCAGCAACTTCTTCACCGGATACTGCCATATCCTCGGCAATCCACCCATACAACAGGGATGCTTCCGCAGCTACATATACCTCGGCATAATGGACAAGCGCGATAGTGCCATCAGCAACGTCCCTGCCGCCCAATACTTGCTTTATCTGATCCACACGCAAGCGTATCCAGAAAAGCTGAAGATCGTACAAACTTTTTATGGCAGAAGCACCGCTTTTCGATCGCGGAAGGCACCGTGTCAAGGATGCCTGTTCGTGCTGGCAAAGTTGTAGCGTTTTTCGCAAGCCTTCCCGCCACGTATAGCTACGCCCTATGGAGGCCAAATAAAACTGGGACAAAAAAGTTAAGTACCAGTGAACCATCTGGGTTTTTGAAGCGAAGTAGTTGTAGAAAGTTTGCCGAGATATGTCCAAACTGCCGCATATCTCGGCAACGGTTCCCTGATCAAGAGGCCGTTCGAGCTTGTGGATCATATCCAGGCGAACAGCATCTTTACCCTGTATGTAATGAAATTCGTAATTCATGGCACACTTTCCTGTATCGGCAGCTACAGTTTAGCGTATAACGCTCCACTCGTACCTTCCGATCAAAATCCAGTATCCCACCAATTTTTCTCACACGCCAACACGCTAGTGACACGCACGCGTTATAGAATTCCTCAACGCGCGCACTAAAGGTTCATGGGGCACTCCTCTGGATAAACACACAGCGCCGAGCCGCCCGCAAGGGGAAAGGGATAGGGCTAAGCGGCTCGTAAGCGCCGGTGCAGAGCTAAAGTGATCGTAGAGTTTAGAACGGTTCTCCCAAAATACTTGATGCCGCCATGTAGCCGCCAATGAACGAAGTTCCAACACCTCCGAACACACCACCGTGCGTACGACTTGAAATGTTGTTTTCGCCCGACGCGCCACCAGCGGTATGGAAGCCGGCATATAAACCGGGGATTACCGCACCTTTCGTATTGATAACTTGCATTCCCGTGTTGACGCGCAAGCCGGCACGCGTGCCATAAATATTGCCACCGATTTTGGCACCATAATACGGAGGGCTCGCAATGGGCTTGAGCCACTCGGGGTTAAGCTTATAGTTCGCAGCGTAATCAACGCCCGCCGCGCAAGCGTCATTCCATTTCTTAACCTCGTTCACCAAAATACCCTTATTAAGACCAAGCGCCTCTTCAAGCTCATCGAGAGTGTCGCATTTCTTAATAGCACCATTTGCAACAGCATCATTGAAACCCGCGTGCCAATTGCGATTTTCTTTGGGAACA
>JAVVXN010000009.1:0-41066 GCA_036651575.1 Raoultibacter sp.
GCACCATCATTCCTGTCGAAATCACGGTATATGAAGATAAGACCTTTACCTTCATTTGCAAGACTCCTCCGGCGGCTATCCTGATCAAGGAAAAGCTTTCGTTGAAGAGCGGCTCCGGTCTTCCTCAGCTGCAAAAGGTTGGCGAATTGACCGAAGCTCAGCTGCGCGAAATCGCCGAGATCAAGATGCCTGACTTGAACGCGAACACCATCGAGGCAGCAATGGAGATCATTGCGGGCACCGCTCGTTCCATGGGTGTCACCATTGAGGGTCGCGCTCCGAAGAAGGTTTATACTCCTTCCAAGAAGCTCGCTGCTCAGCTTTCGGGCGTTAGCTTGGACGACGAAGTATAAGCGTATCGTTTACGAACGCGGTTGATCCGTCGTTCGTGGCATCATAGTCAGTGGAAGAGCATGCGTGCTCGCCATCACCACGAAAGGAAACAAAAATGGCTCGTTTAACGAAGAACTACAAAGCAGCTCTTGAAAAAGTCGAAGCTGAAAAGCAGTATGCCCCGCTTGAGGCGATGGCATTGGTCAAGGATATCTCCTTTGCCAAGTTCGATGAAACCGTGGAAGCTCACTTCCGTTTAGGTATCGACACTCGCCAGGCTGACCAGCAGCTCCGTGGTACCGTCAGCTTACCGAACGGTTCCGGTAAAACTGTCCGTATCGCCGTATTTGCTGAAGGCGATGCAGCTCGTGCGGCTGTTGAGGCCGGTGCTGATATCGTTGGATCCGACGACCTGATCGCCGACATTCAGGCTGGCAATATCGATTTTGACGCAACGGTTGCGACTCCCGATCAGATGGCAAAAGTTGGCCGTTTGGGCAAGATTTTAGGTACCCGTGGTCTGATGCCGAATCCAAAGCTTGGTACGGTGACCAACGATGTCGCTAAAGCCATTAAAGAGCTCAAGGGCGGCCGTGTCGAGTATCGTGCCGATCGTTTCGGTATCGCTCACGTTATCTTGGGCAAAGTCAGCTTTACCGCTGAACAGCTGGTTGAAAACTACGGCGCAATCTACGACGAAATCCTTCGTATGCGTCCTGCTGCTGCCAAGGGCAAGTACGTTAAGAACATCACCCTTACCTCGACCATGAGTCCTGGTGTTGTGGTCGATAGCTCCGTCGTGCGCAACTACACGCAGCCAATCGCTGAATAACTTACCTATCGTATAATATGCATGATCAAAAGGAGCCTCAGGGCTCCTTTTTTTGTGTCATACTAATCGGGGGTAGGAAAGAAAACATCAGTTCAAAGGCGTGTTTTTTGTAATAAGCCCCTTTCCCTTTGCCGATCCGTTGTTTTGCTTACCGTTTTATTTCTATTACACAACGATCCGGCAACATGTTCGCACAACTGCTGGATTTGTGATACACCGTATACTTCTTATTGGACGCAGGTGTCTGAAATCTGCGTGAGGGGGTTGCTATGGGGTAGATGAATGCGGTGTGGAGCGTGTTTTATTGGCGGTATCCAAAAAGATATCTTTTTGGATGCGACACGGTAAAAGAAGGGTCTGATTAGCATGGGTAAATCTTCAGCAGTACCTGACTCGCAGCAAGTTTCTTCAGGCCAGCCAAGCCGTCCGAGTTTTAGGCGTACGCTTGGGTTCTTTGGCTTTTTTGCCATCACCGCTTCGATGGTGATGACGGTTTACGAATATCCGTCTTTTGCCTCTTCGGGTTTTCAGCTCGTATTCTTTTTGATCATCGGTGGTCTTTTGTGGTTTCTGCCCGTGGCGATGTGCGCGGCTGAAATGGCTACGGTTAAAGGTTGGGAATCGGGCGGCATCTTTGCTTGGGTGGGTAACACCTTGGGTAAGCGCTGGGGTTTTGCCGCGCTCTTTTTCCAGTGGTTTCAGATCACTGTCGGATTCGTTACGATGGCGTTTTTCGTTCTGGCCGCTTTGGCCTATGTATTCAAGTGGGATGCCTTATACAACAATCCTTTGGTGATGTTTTTTGGTGTGGCCATCATCGTGTGGGTGCTGACGTTGACTCAGCTCGGCGGTACGAAATACACCGCTCGCATTTCAAAGGTTGGTTTTATCGGTGGTATTCTCGTGCCGGTTGCTATTTTGTTTGCTGGCCTTGCAGGGTATTTTGCGACGGGCGGCACCTCTCAGATTACGATGGATTTTGCCACGTTTGTTCCCGATTTTACCAAGGTTGACACCCTGGTGGTGTTTGCTTCTTTCATCTTGGCATACATGGGCGTTGAGGCTTCTGCTTCCCATATCAACGAGCTGGAAAACCCCTCCCGTAACTATCCGATCGCTATGATCGTCCTGGTGATTTTAACCATCGTGCTCGATGCTATCGGTGGTTTGGCGGTGGCGACATCGCTTTCGGCTCAAACACTCGACAGCAACCTGTCGTTTGGTGTTATCGAGGCCTTTGTGGCAATCTTTACGACGCACTTCGGTGGCGGATTTGCCTGGGTTGTTTATCTGGTGGCTATTTTGTTAGCCGTCGGTGTTCTGGCGGAGATTTCAGCATGGATTGTCGGTCCATCACGTGCTCTGCTTGATACGGCACACGAAGGAATTTTGCCTCCTTCCTTCAAAAAGCTCAACAAGCATGGTGTCTCGGTCAAGACCGTTGTCATCCAGGCTCTTATCGTAACCATATGGGATGCGATTTTATGCGGGTCCATTGCGCTTTCGGGTGGATCGAGTTCTTCTGTTGGTTATATGACCGCCATTGGCTTGACGGTTGTTATCTACCTGGTTGGTTACATCCTGTTTTTCATTGGTTATTTTGTCCTGATATTCAAGTACCAAAAGGTGCCGCGCGCCTTTCAGCTTCCCGGTGGCACTGTCTTCAAGGCGATTGTCGCGGGTGCAGGTATGGTCGTTACGCTGGCAACGCTGATTATCTCGTTTTTTCCTTCGTCGCAACTCGATGCTCAGGCGAATATGGTGTATCAGGGAACCCTCGTTGTCTGTTTTGTGATTTCGGTTGCTTTGCCCTTTGTCATCTACAGTCAACGGCATCGTTGGACCACGGTATCTTCCCCCTCTGCAGCACCGCTGGGATCATCACCGGCAGGGGCGGAAGAAAAATCAGCAGCTGCGGCGAATTCTTCTGATTCCTCTGCTCAAGCGGGAATGATAAACGATGAGAAACCAAAGAATTCCTGATTTTTTCAAACCGCGCTCCATCGGTATTAAAGACGTGTTTTCTTGAGTATTTTTTTATCTCTGATAATTGATATCCACAAGTCAAACGAGTAGGGAGAACGCTATGAAGAAGAACAGCACTACGGTGTCTGGCAAGATTTTAGAGACTATGGACGAAAAGACCAAATACTTGACTCCGATCTTCGGTTCCGAAGCAAGCGACAGCGCGATGCCGCTTGACGCGATGAATGAAACCCCGGTCGATCCGCGGGTTGCCTACGAAATGATTACGGAATATCTTTCGATCGAAGGTAATGCCACTCAGAATCTGACAACATTTTGCCAGACCTACATGGATCCAACGGCTACGAGGCTTATGGCTGAAAACATGGATAAAAACGCCATCGATAAAGATGAGTATCCGATGACGGCCGATCTCGAAAATCGCTGTGTAGCGATGCTGGGAACCCTGTGGAATGCTGATCCTACCAATGAGCCGCTCGGTACGTCGACCGTCGGTTCCTCTGAAGCATGCATGCTGGGAGGTTTGGGGATGCTTTTCCGTTGGAAAGCCATTGCGAGAGCGCAGGGACTTGACACCTGCGCCGCGCGTCCGAATTTGGTTATTTCGTCGGGCTATCAAATTTGCTGGGAAAAGTTTTGTCGGTATTGGGATATCGAAATGCGCCTGATCCCGCTTGAAGAGGATTTGCTTTCCCTTAACATGGATACGGTCATGGACTCCGTTGACCACTACACCATCGGCATCACGGCTATTTTGGGTATCACCTATACCGGCAAATATGATGATGTAGAAAAACTCGACGGACTCGTAGAGGATTACAACGCTAAAAACCCCGACTTTCCCCTTAAAATTCACGTCGATGGCGCTTCTGGAGCGATGGTTGCTCCCTTTATCGATCCCGATCTAAAGTGGGACTTCCGTCTGAAGAATGTGTGGTCCATCAATACGTCGGGTCACAAGTATGGTCTGGTCTATCCCGGTATAGGATGGGTGCTGTGGCGCAACAAGGAAGCGCTGCCGGAAGACTTGATTTTCTGGGTTTCCTATCTTGGCGGGGAAGAGGCCACGATGGCAATCAACTTCTCTCGTTCGGCATCGCAAATCGTTGGTCAATACTACGTATTTATGCGTAACGGTTTTGAAGGATTTAAAGAAATCCATCAGCGTACCTTTGACGTCGCTCGCTATCTGGCGGCCGAGATTGAGGATATGGGTCTGTTTAAACTTTACGAGGCAGCCACCAATATCCCTATCGTATGCTGGGGTCTCAAAGACGAGTCGAGCGTGCAATGGTCGCTTTATGATTTATCCGACCGTCTACGCATGAGCGGCTGGCTTGTGCCGGCGTATCCATTGCCCGAAAATCTTCAGGACGTAATCGTGCAGCGCATCGTGGCTCGTCAGGATCTTTCCATGCAACTCGCCATCAAATTGGTTGGCGATATGAAAAAAGAAATCATCAATCTCAATAACAGCCATATTATTACCGGCAAAACCGATCAGACCTTCACCACGGGATTCAATCATGGTGGGCGAACCGCTCAAAAATAAAGCGCGTTCCGTTTTCTTGAAGGAGTATCTCGAGCAAGTGAAAAGATGGGTGTCGCTGATGCGGCACCCATTGTAATAAAACGGGAAGGATTTCCCGGCAAACGGAGTAACGGGGTGTTTTCCGCTTGTTCTTCAGGGTATTCGGTTCCTTTTTGGAATTTCGGGAGTGATATACTGAACGGCAAAAAGAAACGGCGTATGAAAGAAGCATGAGTTATGATTATCAAGAAATCTCCCGCAGAAATCGAAGCGATGAAGGAAGCGGGCCGTATCAGCGCAAAGGTTCTGCGTGAAGTGGGCGCACGCGTGCAGCCGGGGGTATCCACACTCGAGCTCGATCGCTTTGCAGAAGCCATGATCCGCTTCGAAGGCGGCATTCCTGCATTTAAGGGTTATGGTGGGTTCCCCGGTTCCATTTGTGCGTCGATCAATGAGCAAATCGTTCACGGTATCCCTTCTGAGGGCGTGATTTTGCAGGAAGGCGATATCCTTTCAGTTGATACGGGTGCTACGGTCAATGGCTGGGTGGGTGATAACGCTTGGACGTTTGCGGTAGGTAAGATTTCGCCGATCAATCAACGTCTTCTCGATGTGACGGAAAAATGCATGTGGGCAGGACTTGATGCGGCTCGCCCCGGCAATCGTTTGGGGGATATTGGCGCTGCCGTGCAAGAGATTGCTGAAGAGGCGGGCTTCGGTGTTGTCCGCGAGTATGTCGGTCACGGTATCGGACGCAACATGCACGAAGATCCCAACGTGCCCAACTACGGACGCAAGCATACCGGTCTCAAGCTTGAGGTTGGTATGGTGCTTGCTATCGAACCGATGATCAATGTGGGAACGTATAAGACCCGTCAGATGTCTGATGGGTGGTTGGTGTGCACGTTTGACGGTAAGCCGTCCGCTCACTTCGAGAAAACGGTTGCTATCACCGAAGATGGTCCCTTGATCCTTACGACGGAAGCCGATCATAAGCGCCCCGTATAGCGTTTAAAGGATAAAAGAGGTTAGAAAAAACAGCGCCCACGGGCGCTGTTTTGGTGTTGTCTGGGGCATATGGCATCACAAACACGCACAGCAACGATGCGCCCGCTTGCTCGATTGCTAGCGTTTTGAGCGCTTCGGCAGAGGCACGTATTTTAACGTGCATGCCGGGCGCGCTTCATGATGGCGCCGGTCTCGTCGGGGCTTGCGCAGGGAGGTAAAGGTGCGGTTTCGCTTGCCGCTAAAGAGGATCGCGCAGCGGTACTGGCGTGTTTTGCCCGTATTATGATCGCTCCCGTTTCCTGCGCTTGCAGCGTTTGTGCACCCGCGTTTATCCCCTCGTTGTTCGGGGCAACACGGGCGTGTTTTCCCCGCAGCGTCGGTTGAGGAGGAGGGGTGCTCTCGAGTGCGGAGGTGGCTGATCGTGCACCTCTTTTTATCTGCGGTCTTGATGAGTGTTGGCGATGGATTTCGTTGGGGGTCGCTCGCGGCGCAGTTTCCGAAGCTGTCTTATCGGGCAATGGTGTTGCATCGGTTTGCGTTGTCTTGGCAGCTTTCTTACGGAAAATCAGACCACCAATTTTGCGGAGGATCGAGGAAAGGATGGCGAATTCCGGTACGCGAAGCACCTTGCAAAGCAAAAACGCAAGGATAAGCCCCACTCCGCCCGCTACGATGATGTCGAGCAACCCGCGCGCTATGGTGGGAATAAAATGTATTGGTGCGAGCACGGTGTCAAACCCGATGCCGATCGCGATTGCTGCCGCGCCGCCAATCGTTGAGGCAATGCTGACGCGAATAAAGAGACTCAAGATGCCCGACATACCAAACGAACCGATTTGTTTTTGTACAATAATCGTGGTTGCCACCATCATGAGACCGTAAAATGCGAGGTCGGCAAGGGGAATGCCGATCAACCCGATGGCATCAAGGCTGCATAAATACCAATATCCCGCTATCTGAATAGTGCGCAATCCTAAGTCTACAAGCGCAAACATCATAAATTTTCGCATTGAGGCGAACACGCGGTACATGTACATGTAGCCGGCGTAAAAGGGCAGACTTAAAGTCCACAGTGCCAAGATGATCGCAACCGAAGTCACGTCTTCGGCATTGAAAGCTCCGGCTTGGAACAGTTGCATCAAGGGGGTTGCAAGACTGCCGACCATGGCCGCTAAGGGGATGATGAGAAAGAATGTTTTCCTCAGGCCGTCGGTCACGTGATGTTTGAACCCTTGCCAGTTTTCTTTGGCTGCACATTCGGAAAGTTCGGTGAGCAAGACGGTGGAAAGCGATACCGCCACCACGCCGTAAGGAAGTTGATACCAGGTCCAGGCGTAGTTGAGGGTAGAAGGGCCGTTGCTGCTTGCCTGTAAGCCAAACGCGTTGCGACAGCTGAAGGTGATCATGGTGCCCATGACATAGACAAAGGTGGGGAGTGCGATTTTGAACGCTTCTTTGAGCATGGGGTCGTGGAGGTTGATGTGGGGGCGATAGTGAAAACCGCGTTTGATCAGCACGGGAATTTGGGCCCCAAACTGTATAAGCACGCCCACTGAGGTGCCGATTGCAAGCCACCACAGGGCGAATGAGGGGTCGAAGTGGGAGAGGGGTACATAGCCAAACATGGTGATGATGACAATGATGTTGTTGAGCACCGGGGCGAGGGAGGGCACGACGAATACGCGCTCGGCATTGAGGATACTCGTGATGACCGCACCGAGACCGTAGAGGAGGATCTGTATGGAAAATATCCTAAAAAAGAAAATGGCAAGATCTTGGCTTTCGGAATTTTGCACCGTAAACGTTTGCGTTGCAATAACCTGGGGTGCAAAAAATGAACCGGCTAAAGCGAGTGCGCCCAGTCCGACCAAGACGATGCTCAAGATGTTTGAAGAAAAATCATCAGCACCCTCTTTCCCGCGCTGCTCTTTACTGAGAAGGTAAAGCGGCAAAAATGCGGTGCCAAGGATGCCGCTTGCTGCCAGCTCGTAAATCATGGAAGGCATATTGTAGGCGATTTGATAAGCCGAGGTTAAAACCGTATTGCCTAAAGCAAACGCCATAGCCCACGTTCGTATGAGTCCTGTCATGCGAGAGAGGAGTGTCGCGGCGGTCATGATGCCGGTATTTTTTAAAATAGAATTGTCTGCTTCGCTCACAAAGGGTCCTCGCCGTTTCATCTATACTATAAAGTCATACTAACAAAGCCGAAAGAAGCGCGCATGCATATCCTCATAGTTCGTAATAACTCCAACTCAAAGGCCATCGATGCGTCGCTTATGCTTGCGGCTTACGTGAGTTCTCAGGGTATTGAGTATACCCTGCTTGATTCTTTTGATATCGCACTAACTACTCCTTGTGCGGGGAGTGTCAACCCGCTGGTAGGTGATTTCGACTTAGTGGTAGTGCTGGGCGGTGATGGAACGATTTTGCGGACGGCGCGTCACGTCGGAACGAGTGGAGTGCCGATTCTTGGTGTCAACTTCGGCAATCTTGGTTTTCTGTCGAATTCAAGCGAAGATGGGGTTGTGGCGGTCGTTGCCAGCGCGCTTGCGGGCGATGTCGTACGGGAAGAGCGTGCGAACCTGCGCATCGATATTGTCTGTGAGGGTGAGGACGAAGACGACGACACCGCTGCCGATAAGGTGCAAACAACGGGGAGCGCCGTGACGAGTGCCGAGCGGCACAAGGAGTCGTTGCATGGAGCACGAACATTTTTCGCACTCAACGAATTGGCGATAACCCGAGGTGCTTCGGGTCGCATTATTGATATCGACTTGTCCATCGCAGGATCTTCGGTGGCAAAAATGCGCGGTGATGGTTTCGTGGTTGCCACCGCAACCGGGTCGACCGCATATGCGCTTTCTGCCGGAGGTCCGTTGATTGCTCCGGGATTTGGGGGGCTGGTGGCGGTGCCGCTTGCGCCGCATACGCTTCACTCGCGTGCCATAGTGACCGGTCCGAGCGATGTGGTCGAAGTTGGCCTTGAACCTGAAGGTACCGGACGCGAAGCTGTCTTGTTTGCCGATGGTGAAGCGCTGACGTTTGACTCGTGCGTCAAACGGGTGATGGTGCGCAAGGGTGAAGCGCCCACGATTTTGCTGCGCTACAAGCACGAGGGTTTCTATGCTCACGCCTCGCGCGTTTTCTTTTAGGCCTGCCCGCTTTCTTACTTGTGGTAGTAACGATGCTTTTCGTATTTAGGCTCGCAGCAGACGTTGATGCCGAGAGCGCGATAGAGTTTTTCGTCGGTTGAGGAAATGATGACGGAGAAAAACGCATCGCAGCCATGGAGCCTATCCACGTGCTTGATCGTTTCGGCAGCAAGGGGGTTGGTCACTGAACTGATGGAGAGCGCAATCAGCGTTTCGTCGGAATGCAGGCGCGGATTTTTGTGGTTGAGCTGTTCTGATTTTAGGTGGCAGATAGGAGAGATGGCCGAATCGCTGATTATGTCGATGTCGTCACTGATACCCACTAAAGCTTTGAGCGTGTTGAGCAAAAGCGCAGATGCCGCGCCGAGCAATTCTGAAGTCTTACCGGTTATCACCGTGCCATCGGGCAGCTCCATAGCCCCTGCGGGAGCTCCAGTTGTCTCTTCTTTTAAGAGAGCGGCCGCACGTGCGGGAAAGAGGTTTGCCGTGATGCCCGCCTGGTTCATCAGAAGTTCGAGCTTTTCCATTTTCTCTTCGCCGACACCGCTTCGCTTCACTTCAACGGCCGTTTGGAAATAACGGCGCACAATTTCTCGTTTGGCAGCGGTTCGTACGATTTCATCATCGGTAATTGCCATACCGGCCATGTTGACGCCCATGTCGGTGGGCGATTGATAGGGGCTCGTGCCGGAAATTCTTTCCATCATAGCCTTGAGTACGGGAAAGATTTCAACGTCGCGGTTGTAGTTGACGGTAGTTTCTCCGTAGGCTTCAAGATGAAAGGGGTCAATGGTGTTTACGTCGTTGAGGTCGATCGTTGCGGCTTCGTACGCGATGTTAACCGGGTGCTTGAGCGGAAGATTCCAGATAGGAAACGTCTCGAATTTGGCGTATCCGGCATTCACGCCGTGTTTGTGCTCGTGGTAGAGCTGTGAGAGACAGGTTGCCATCTTGCCACTGCCCGGCCCGGGTGCCGTGATCACCACGAGGGGACGGGTCGTTTCGACGAAATCGTTGACCCCGTAACCTTCGTCGCTCACGATGTGCTCGATATCGTAGGGGTAGCCGGCGATGGGATGGTGAAGGTGGGTGGTGATGCCGAGGGATCCGAGGCGGCTGCGAAACGCGTCGGTTGCAGGTTGGCTTACATATTGAGTCACCACAACGCTGCTGACCAAGAAGCCCATCCCCCGAAAAATATCCATCAGCCGGAGGAGATCTTCGTCGTAGGTAATTCCTAGGTCACCGCGCTGTTTGTTTTTTTCGATATCGTTAGCGTTGATAACAATGATGATCTCCACATCATCGATCAGCTGTTTAAGCATGCGAATCTTTGAATCGGGTTCAAAGCCGGGCAATACGCGCGAGGCATGATAGTCATCAAAAAGCTTGCCACCAAATTCCAAGTAAAGCTTGCCACCAAATTGGGCGATGCGGTTGCGGATGTGCTCTGCCTGCAGTGCGATGTACTTGTCGTTGTCAAATCCAATGCGCATAAAAGGTGGCGCCCCTTTCGTGGGTGATGTGGTTGCGGTAAATCGTTCCCGCCACGGTGCAGTGATTGTGTAATGCGCTAAATTATAGCCTATTTCGTCAGTGTGTAGCTGTCTGTGAACGTCTCTCCATTCGGATTTGCGGCAAAAATCGCTCTTGAAAACAGGGATACGGTGCCTGTCTTGTTTCGTGAGAAAGCGTTGTATGATTTCGGTTTTTGTACCCGTAAAGTATTCTCGGTTTTTGGTCTCAGGACGCAAGGAGTCGTTTCTTATCGAGTAGAATAAATCATACGGTTTAAAGAAAAGAGCGCACACGCGATGCTGGAAACTGCCATAAGAGAATATCTTTCCTATCTCGCCGTCGAGCGCGGAGCTTCCCCGCTCACGATTGCCGCGTACGAACACGACCTGTTTGACTATCGAACATTTTTGGCAATGCTCTTCATCGATGATGCCCCGGCGATCGTGCGTGATGATGTGGTAGCTTACGAGTCCGACTTGATTGCGCGCGCGTATGCTCCGGCAACCATCGAGCGACACATTTCTTCCCTGAAGGGATTTCATCGTTTCCTCGTTCGAGAAAATCTTTGCGAGACCAATCCCTGCGATACCCTTTCTCTTCCTCGTGTGCCCGAGCATTTACCTGACGTGCTTTCCATCGACCGGATGAATACGCTGCTTTCTCAGGATTTTGGCTGTGGCCCTTTAGCGCAGCGTAATCGGGCGATATTGGAAGTGCTTTATGGGTGCGGGTTGCGCGCAAGCGAGCTCGTGGGTCTTGATGGGGGGGATATTATGTTTGAGGAAGGGTATATGCGCGTCATGGGAAAGGGCTCCAAGGAGCGTATTGTCCCTCTTTCCGGCAAGGCCGAAGAAGCGTTGCGTACTTATATGGCTGGCGCACGACTCGAACTGATCAATGCCGCCTGCAAACCGTGCGCTGCGGTATTTCTCAATGCGCGGGGTGGTCGTCTGACGCGACAAAGTGTTCACGCGATTGTTGCGCGCGCGGGAGCTGCGATTGGCGTACAAGATCTGCATCCCCACACGTTGCGTCATTCATTTGCGACGCATCTTCTTGAGGGCGGTGCCGACTTGCGGGTCATTCAGGAAATCTTGGGGCACGCCGATATCGCCACCACCCAAATCTACACTCATGTTTCCCGTGCTCATATCAAGGAAGAGTATCTGAGCGCCCATCCAAGAGCCTAATTTTTTGCCTGCTTTTTCGTGGGGCGGCCTTCGGTGTCGGTGGTTGTTCGTCAAGTTATTGTGAATGATCGGGAAAAGGCGAACCCATATATCCTGCATATTTATTTTCAAATTAAAGCTGCCACCGTATCTTGTGGCAGCTTTTTTCGTTTCGGCAACATTTAGACTTCCTAAAAATTCAGTTCTTTATTTCCGAACCAAAGCGGGGAAGAAAGGGGGCTAAAGTGGGGTGAAACGGGGGCCAATGGGCCAGGTTTTGTTGCGAAGTGGGGCAAAGTGGGATAGAATGTCGCTTGTCGGAAGAGCTGATACGGAAGGAGGGGGAGCATGGCAGGATTGCATGGTGAATTTCACCATAAACTCGATGCAAAAGGCCGCCTTTCGCTTCCCGCCGCATTCCGTAAGATTCTTCCGAAAAATCTCATGGTCACTCTGTCACCGAAAGGGGAGTGCCTCTACGTTTTTGAGCCGGAAGGTTTTGACGTGTGGGTGGAATCGCTGTTTGAAAAAGACGGCGGTTTTCAGACGAGCAACTCGATGCACGCTGCACAGCGCAAGATTTTGAATTCGCGTGCAATAGACATTGAAGTCGACGGGTCAAACCGTATCGGCGTCTCGTCAGCCCAGCGCGAAGCTGCGGGTCTTGACAAAGAGGTTGTTCTTATAGGCGATACCGATCATTTTGAGATTTGGGACGCGAAGCGTTGGGATGATTTCTGCAGCAGCATTACGCTCGATTCGCTGTATGTTGGATAGCCTAGACGTGAGCGGAGTGACAAACGAATATCGGCATACACCGGTTCTGCTCGCCGAGTGCCTCGAATACCTACAGCTTAAAACACAGCACACATTCGTGGACGCAACACTCGGCGGTGCGGGGCATTCCCTCAAAGCCGCATGTCAGCTTGGAGCGACGGGTACGTTGATCGGGATAGACCAAGACGAAGTGGCACTTACTGCCGCCCGTCAGCGCCTTGAGGCTATTCCCGAGCAGACGCGTCCTGAACTACACCTTTTGCGGGGCAACTTCGGGGATATGGATGCACTGCTTCTTCAGGCAGAGATTCCTTCGGTCGATGCGTTTTTATTCGACCTCGGAGTTTCTTCGGTGCAGATTGACACGCCATCTCGTGGCTTCTCCTTCAAGGAGAACGGCCCACTTGATATGCGGATGGATCCGGGCAAACAAACCCTTAACGCAGCAGAGATCGTCAACACTTATAACGCAGCAGATCTCACTCGGATTCTCCGTGATTACTCGGACGAGAAATGGGCAAGTCGCATTGCGGAATTCATCTGCAAGGAACGTGTTAACGGCGCCATAGAAACGAGCGAACAGCTGGTCGAAGTTATCAAGGCCGCCGTTCCCGCTTCAGCACGTCGCGCCGGGGGACACCCTGCCAAGCGGACATTCCAGGCGCTGCGGATAGAGGTCAACTCGGAGTTGACCGTTTTACGCCGTGGACTCGAATCGGCACTGCGGTGGCTTGCGCCCGGAGGTCGTATCGTGGTCATGAGTTATCACTCGCTCGAAGACAGAATTGTCAAGGATGTTTTCGCGCGGCATGCGCGAGGATGTATTTGTCCTCCCGATTTGCCTGTTTGCGTATGTGGTAACAAGCCCGTAATCAAGTTGATCATGCGCAAACCGCTTGTCCCGACCGAAGCCGAGATCGAACGCAATCCCCGAGCTCGCAGTGCGAAGCTGAGGGTTGCAGAACGCTTGTAGATCACAAAAAACACCAGACGACTTTGGTCGTTTGAAATATAAAGAGCACAAACACCGTAAACGTAGATTAAACAGAGAAAAAGGAGGTGGCTCATGGCAGGTGCTGCACCAGCATATCGTTACGATTACCCCGAGCGCAATCCGCGCCCGCAACGTTCACCGCAGGTACGCGTGGTACCTGGCCGTGGTAAGACCACCCACCAAAATACCCTGCCAGCGCAGGTTGTCACTTTGGCAAAGATGGCCGCGGGAGTCCTGTTGGTTTTGGCGCTCATCGGCTGCGTGCGCATCGCGCTTGTTTCGGCCACCGTGACTACGGCGCTGGCTTCCCAGGAAATATCTTCAAAGATTGCAACGGTTCGTTCGGTAAGCAATGATTTGGAAGTAAAGCAGAGCTTTCTGTCCAATCCGAGCTACGTAAAGCGAGAGGCGGCAGCATTGAGCATGGGTGCCGCTGCAGGCTCCACGACTTTGACGCTTCCTCAAGATGTCGTATCAACCGATGAGATGGGCAACCTTTCGTTATCTCAGAGTTTAGCTGCAGCTATACAGCAAGGATAGGCCTTTATGGCTCATCGCAACAGGACTCATTCATCCGCAAAGGGTAAGCGCTCGAACACCCGCACATCCCCAACGTTTCCCGAACAAGAGCTTTCACTGCGCTCATCTCGCGCGATGATGCTCCTTGCCCTTTTTGTGGGAATCGTGATCATCTTTGCGATACGGCTCGTTTTTTTGCAGGTTGTCGTCGCGGGGGAGTATTCTTCTCAGGCTCAGGAGGCTCGTACAACCACTATCGAGCTTTCTCCTCGTCGGGGAACTATCTACGATCGTAACGGTACCGTTTTGGCGACTACCGTTGAGGCTTCAACGATTTATTGCAATCCTCACGAAGTGACCGACGCTGCTGGTGAAGCCCAAAAACTTGCATCTGTTCTTGGGGGCGAGGCGAAAGACTATCAAGATAAACTTCAGACTGCCAACACGCCTTTTGCCTATATAAAGCGCAAGGCGGAATCCGAAAAAGCGACTAAAATCAAAGAGATGGATCTCGACGGCATCTATTTTCTCAGCGACTCCCGCCGGGTGTATCCCAATGATCAAATTGGTGGGCAGGTTATTGGATTTGTCAACATTGATGACGTGGGTCTTTCGGGACTCGAGCTTTACTATGACGATATTTTGACCGGTACGCCGGGTAAGATGGTCGCCGAACGTGGCGAGGGGGGCATCCCCATACCGGGCGGTGTCACGGAAGATACTGCCGCAGTCAATGGGCAAGATATCATCGTTTCCCTCGATTTGGGAATGCAGGGTTACCTCGAAGAGCGCTTGGCTCAGGGCGTAAAAGACCTGGAGGGCAAGGGCGGCAATTCGGTTGTCATGGATGGTGGAACCGGGGAAATTTATGCGTGTGCTTCGCTGCCTTATTTTAATCCGTCTGACACCAGCAAGGTTGAGGCAGGGGCAACGGAGTTACGCTCGATTACCACCGCTTTTGAGCCGGGCTCCATCTTTAAGGCCGTGCCGATTTTAGGGGTCTTAGAGGCGGGAATTTTAACGCCTGACGATACGATCTTTTGTCCCGCATCGCTTCCGGCCGATGAATACTATGTCTCAGATGCGCACGATCGCGGTGATGAAACGATGACACTGCGTGATATTCTCGACAAAAGTTCGAACGTTGGCGTGTCGCTTGCCGCTTCGAAGCTGACATTTCCGGTACTCTACGATAAGATATTGAAATACAACCTCAATGAAGAAACCGGTGTTGACTATCCGGGAGAAGCGGCGGGGTATCTGCTCAACCAAAAGAATTGGTCGACGATTCAGGCGTACAATATCAGTTTTGGTCAGGGTGTTTCTGTCACGCCTTTGCAGATGACGCGTTTTTATGGAGCGCTTACCAATAAAGGTGTTGAGTGCACGCCGCACTTTCTGATTGCAAAACCGCAAAGTAAAGAAGAAATCACGTATCCGACCGAAGACGTGATCGAGAATAAAGCGGCTATTCCAACGCTGACCAGCATGCTGGAAACGGTGGTTTCTGACGGGACCGGCAAGCCTGCCCGCATCGAAGGCTATTCGCCTGCGGGTAAGACGGGTACTGCCGAATACGCAGATGAATCGGGTGGCTACGTAAAGGGTTCTTACAATATTTCGTTTATCGGCTATCTGCCGCACACGAATTCTCAGTTAGTTTGTTTTGTGGGTGCTACTGAGGTTCCCGGGGATAGATCAACAGCTGCGGTGTTTAAGGATATAATGACGTTTGCAATCGACCGATATAAAATCACACCTCAGTAAGGATGGCCATGA
This sequence comes from Raoultibacter sp., assembly GCA_036651575.1. Lineage (GTDB taxonomy): Bacteria > Actinomycetota > Coriobacteriia > Coriobacteriales > Eggerthellaceae > JAVWGW01. Next base: position 15,602 of record JAVVXN010000009.1, read on the forward strand.
CGAAAACAGGTAAAGAGCTTTTCTGCGGCATCGACTGTACCGTTATCGGAAACGAGAACGAAGAGGTCAGCGGTATCGCCTATCGCAGTGATGCGGTTCGTAAAGGCGATGCATTTTTCTGTATTGTTGGCTTCAATACCGACGGGCACTCCTTCGCGCAGGACGCCATCGATCGAGGTGCTCGCATTCTTGTCGTGCAGCGTAAGGTCTATCTTGCCGATGCAACCGACGTCACTGAAATTGTGGTGGCGGATACCCGTAAGGCCATGGCGGTCGCATCGGTCAATTTTTACGATCACCCCTCGCGCGCCTTTAATTTGGTTGGCATCACGGGAACCAACGGAAAAACGACCACCACCTACCTTCTTGAGCATATTGCGAAAGTCGCCGGCAAACGTACCGGATTGATTGGAACGGTCGGCGTCCGTATCGGGGGGGTGCAAGAAAAAAGCGATCACACGACGCCTGAATCCCCTGATTTGCAGGGGCTGTTTGCGCGTATGAGAGATGAGCACTGCGACGTGGTTGCCATGGAGGTCTCAAGCCACGCACTCGATCTGGAGCGTACCTGGGGATCAGAATTTGCCGTGACTGCTTTTTCGAATTTGACGCAAGACCATCTTGATTATCATAAGACGTTCGAAGCTTATTTTGAAGCCAAAGCTCGTCTCTTTTCAAAGGAATATCCTGCTCGCCGGGTGATATGTATCGATGATGCCTACGGGGTTGAACTTTTGCATCGTTGCTCTGCTGCGGAAGATAACGTGATTTCTGTCGGATTTGACCCTTCGGCTCAAATACATCCACACACGGTGGAGTATTTTACGACGCATACCACCGTCGATCTCGATGTTCGGGGCGATCACTACGCCCTCGATTATCCTTTGGTGGGAAAATTTAATGTTTCCAATGTCATGCTGGCCTTCGGGATTGGCTTGCAGCTGGGCATTCCCGCCACCATTATCGCCGAAGCTTTAGGGGATGCACCGCAAATTCCAGGACGTCTCCAGCGGGTCAATACACCCCACGATGGCGGCATTTCGGTTTATGTCGATTACGCCCACACGCCCGACGCGCTCGAAAAGGCAATCGCTTCGGTGCGTGCCCTTACCACGGGAAAAACGATCGTCGTGTTTGGCTGTGGCGGCAATCGCGATGCGAGCAAACGACCTATTATGGGGCGCGCAGCGCTTGCGAGCGATTTTGCGGTCATTACTTCCGACAATCCGCGCCACGAAGATCCTCAGGTTATTATCGACAACATCGTCAGCGGTATCGTGGGAAACACCAGTCGTTATGCGATAGAACCCGATCGCCGCGATGCGATCGCGCGCGCAATCGCAATGGCGCAGGCCGATGATGCTATCCTGATTGCCGGCAAGGGCCATGAAGACTATCAGCTTGTTGGTGATGAAGTGCTTTCTTTTGACGACCACGTTGTCGCGGCCGCAGAGCTTGAAAAAGTTTTTGGATAAACGGAAAACGAAAAGTAGCAGGTGTCCCTTATGCGTTTGAATGCAAAACAAATATGTGAATATACCGGCGGCACGCTTGTGGTTGAACCGATCGATGCAAGCAAGCTTATCTATGGGGTTACGTGGGACTCCCGTAACGTTGTCGATGCCGATCTCTATGTTGCCCTGCCGGGCGAGCGAGCCGACGGACACGATTTTATCGCAGCAGCGCTTCGTCGAGGTGCCCGTGCGATTCTTGTTATGCAGAAACCCGATGAACCAAGTTGTGCGCTTGCGCGCGAAATGGGCGCTGCAGTCATCGAAGTCGCTTCAACTTCTGCGGCGGTTACCGATTTGGCGCGGGCGTGGCGACGTCATTTACGGGGTCGCGTGCTTGCTTTGACGGGCTCAACCGGTAAAACAACGACAAAAAATCTTGTACGGGACGTGCTTGCCGCGCGGTTTTCCGTGGTGGCGACTAAGGGAAACCAGAACAACGAATTGGGGGTTCCCAAGACTTTGCTTTCCGCCGATCCTGAAACCGATGTGGTGGTAGTCGAAATGGGCATGCGTGGACTGGGGCAGCTTGAAGAGCTCTGCGATTTTGTTTGTCCCGACTGGGGGCTTGTCACCAATGTTGGCAAAAGCCATATTGAGCTGCTGGGGAGTCGGGAAAATATCGCTCGAGCAAAAGCTGAGCTGATCACCGCTTTGCCGTCGGGTACCGGTCGCGCCTTCCTTAACGCGAGTGATGATTTTACCGATCTTGTTTGTGAAGTTGCTGAAGTTTCTTCCCGTGATATTTCCGTATGTCGTTTCGACGGCTCCGGTTCGGTTTCGACTTCTGACGGCATCGATGTGTTCGCAACGAACGTTTACCTTGATGCGCAGGGTAAACCCCACTTTATGCTCCACACCCCCGAAGGGGATGCGCCGTGTATTTTAAATCTTCGTGGTCTGCACAACGTACACAACGCCTGCGCGGCTGCTGCGGTAGGGGTCGGTTTTGGCATGGATGTCGCCACGATCGCCCATGCACTCAATGCTGCCCAACCCGAAACGGGACGCCAAGAAATTCTCCAATCGCGCGATGGCTGCTTGGTAATCAATGATGCATACAACGCCAACCCCGATTCCATGAGAGCTTCGTTGCTGATGTTTGATGCACTTGATGTCTCCGGTCGGCGCTTCGCTGTGCTGGGGGACATGGGGGAGTTGGGCGATTTTTCCCAGGCTTGTCATGAGGATATCGGAGAACTTGCGGCTACGCTCCACCTCGATTATCTTGTCTGCATCGGAAAGCTTGCGGGCTTTATCGCTTCGGCGGCGCGGTCGCGGGGTATGTCTGCGGATACTATATTTGAAACGCAATCGATAGCACAGGCCCTCACTGAATTGGAAATGCGCCTTGAGCCGAAAGACGCCGTGCTCGTCAAGGCGTCGCATTCCATGGGGCTTGAACGTATCGTCGGGGGGCTTGTCAACTAGATGTTTACTATTTTTTCGCACTATCCGACCTTTCTTGTCTTTTTGTCAATTGTGGTCTCTGCAGCTATCACGATGTTGCTGACACCGGTTTTGATCAAAGTATTGCGGGCAAGTCGTATTGGCCAGCAAGTTCGTGCCGATGGTCCCCAGAGCCATCTGGTCAAACAGGGGACTCCCACCATGGGTGGCATGGTCATGCTGGTGGCGGTTGCCATCACGGCATTGGTGGTGGGTAAACCAACACCCGAGATGTTTTTGCTGCTTGTTGCCACGCTATTAACCGGCGCACTCGGTTTGTTTGACGACGCGTCAAAAGTGGTGAAAGAGCGTTCGCTTGGTCTGACTCCGAAGGCAAAATTGATCGGCCAATTCTTGATTGCCACCGTATTTTGTCTTGTGGCGGTCAATATGCTGAATATTCCTCCCACGGTCGAAATTCCGTTTTTGATGACGTTTGATCTCGGTATTCTCACGACGATTATTCCTTTCGGGGATGGTATTGCCATCCCCTGGCTCTACATTCTTTTTGTCGATATTTTGCTTATTGGCATGTGCAACGCGGTTAATTTAACCGACGGACTTGATGGCCTAGCGGGGGGCACCGTCATGATTGTCATGATTGTTATGGCTGCCATTGCCTACCGAAGCGACCTGCTTGATAGCGCTATTTTTGCTGCGGCGCTCGCAGGTGCTTGCATCGGCTTTTTGTGGTTTAATTCCTACCCTGCAGATATCTTCATGGGAGACACGGGTTCTTTGGCGCTCGGTATGGCCCTTGGCTGTCTTGCCGTTTTGACCAAAACGGAATTTTGTTCACTGATTATCGGCGGGTTGTTTGTAGCGGAAGCCGTTTCGGTTATGCTGCAGGTTTTTCACTATAAACGGACAAAGAAGCGCTTGTTTCTCATGGCACCGCTCCATCACCATTTCGAGAAGAAAGGCTGGAGCGAAACGAAGGTGGTTGTTCGTTTTTGGATTGTTTCCGGTGTTTTGGCGGCAACGGGTTTCTCTTTGTACTTTGCCCAATCGTTAGCGGCGGTGATGTAGATCATGTCTACACCGGTGACTTTGATGCCAAATCGTCATTACGCTCCCGAACATCTTGGGCGCGTACTTGTTTTAGGGCTGGGTAAAAGCGGTCGTGCGGCGGCATGCTACTGTCTTGATATCTTGGGTTCTCGCGTCGATGAGCTTGTGGTTGTTGCTGGTCCAGCGAGCGATAGCGCGCAAGCTTTCGCGCAGGATATTGTGGCTCGGGGGGCTACGGTGGTATTTGACCACTACGAAATCGAAGGTACTTACGATCTGTGTATCGCAAGTCCTGGAATCTCTCAATTTTCAGATTTTTATTGCAGTGCGGCTGTGGCTGCGACAGAAATTATCAGCGAGGTTGAATTCGCGTGGCGCGAAAGCGATGTCTCAACGCGCTGGGTCGCGGTAACGGGCACGAATGGTAAAACCACAACCACCGCTCTGACGGCGCACGTTTTGCAGGCGTGCGGCGTGAGGGCGCGTGCGGTGGGCAATATCGGCGATACGTGTTTGGAGGCCGTTGCGGCCGATGCGGCGGATGTTTTTGTGGCCGAAGTATCTTCCTACCAGCTGGCTTCCACGGACCGTTTTGCTCCCAACGTTGCCGTTTTGCTCAACATCACACCCGATCATCTCGCGTGGCACAAAACACACGAAGCGTATGTGTCCGCAAAGCTTAAAGTGTTTGCCAATTTGGCGGACGTCGACCGGGCGGTCTGTGTGCTTGATGCCACGAACGACGAAGTGCGCAAGCAGGTAAAAATCTTCCGATCGCAAACGACGCAACAGCGGGGTTTTGCCTACCTACCCTTAGGTTGTGCCCAGGGTTTGCAGGCCAGTATGCGCGACGCGTGCGGCAGTGAAAATGCGGCATACCTCAACGATGGCATGTTGCGTGTTGAATTCCAGGGCGAAACTCACGATGTCGTGCGCGTTTCTGAGCTGCAGGTAAAAGGTGAGCATAATGCAAGTAACGCCCTTGCTGCATCCTGTGTGGCGGTGGCGCTGGGCCTCAATGCGGCAGATATCGGTGCAGGTCTCAAAAGCTTTATGCCGCTTGAACACCGTATCGAGCCGTGTGGATCCATCGCCGGAGTCGTGTGCTATAACGACTCCAAAGCAACCAACGTCGATGCGACGCTGAAGGCGCTTGCTGCGTTTGGCGACGTGCGTCCCATCGTTCTTTTGGGTGGGGATGATAAAGGTACCGATTTGACCGATCTCGTTGCTGCAGCTGAGGTGCATTGTAAGGCGGTCGTGTGTTTTGGCGCGGCTGCTCCTCGGTTTTTTAAGGCGTTCGAGCACGCCCGCTGTCCTCACTTTTTCGCCGCGCAATTGGAGTCCGCCCTCGACTGTGCCCTTGATAAGGCGGTTGCGAAAGACATCGTGATGCTTTCTCCCGCGTGTGCTTCCTTCGATGAGTTTACGTGCTTCGAACAGCGGGGTGAGGTCTTCAAGGATCTCGTTGCCGCCCGCACTGCGGCACGGGGTGCTTAATCGATCCATGATGACCGAGCGTACAACATTCTCAAAACAAACCTCAGCTCCCCCCTCCTCTTCCGTACAAAAGAATCGCGGAGCGGTTTCTGCAGCTATTATGGCGCCACGGCTTTTACTGGTCTTGTCGGTTTTTGCCTTGACCCTGATTGGTCTTGTGATGGTGTATTCGGCTTCTTCGATCGAATCTATCAGCGAAACCGGGGCAGCGACCAGCTATGTTGTCAAGCAGCTGGGGTTTGCTTTCGGCGGTATGCTTTTTTGTGTCTTTGTGGCAAAGTGCATTCCCTATCGTTTGTGGGCGGGGAAGTTGACCTGGGTTATTTGGGGAATTGCCTGCTTTCTCATCATCCTTACCGCAGCCATTGGTACGGAAGGCTTGGGTGCGCAGCGCTGGGTTAATATCGGTCCCATCAGCTTGCAGCCCTCGGAGTTTGCCAAGATCGCCTTTGTGCTTATGGCCGCACGTATCCTGTTCGACTATCGCAAAGGGGCTCTCACCCCGAAAAACCTTTTGGTGCAAATCGGTGTTTTGATCGTGTTGCCCATTTTGTTCCTCTATAAAACGCAGTCGGATTTGGGAACAACGGCAATTTGTCTCATCGGTATTTTGGCGGTCATGTGGATTGGGGAGGTTCCTCTCAAGACCATTCTCATCACGCTTGGTGCGCTTTTTGTTTTGGGAATCATTGCAACGTTTTTTGTGGGATACCGCTCTGATCGTATGGTTTTTATCAATCCCTGGAACGACGGGGAAGCGGGTTATGGCGGTGGGTATCAGCTGATTCACTCGTTTTATGCATTTTCCGAAGGCGGGTTGTTCGGAGTAGGGCTGGGGAATTCACGTGAAAAGTATCTCTATCTTCCCGAAGCGGAGACGGATTTTATTTTCGCCATTATTGGTGAAGAGCTAGGATTTATTGGCGCAATGTTTGTGCTCGTGCTCTTTTTGGTGGTGCTTTATGCGGGCGTTCGCATCGCAAAGGGCGCTCCCGATAATTTTGGCGCCATGTTGGCGGGAAGCATTACTGTTATGATTGTGTTTCAAGCGTTTTTGAATATTGGCTGCGTGATTGGGATGCTCCCAACGACGGGTAAACCTTTGCCGTTTATTTCGTCGGGCGGTTCATCGCTGCTCGCTTCCTTTATCATGGTCGGTCTTATCTTGTCGGTATCCTACGGTGCTCAAATGCCCAGCATATACGATCGACGGCGGGCTGATTTGCGGGTGGTCCGAGCGACTTCAACCGATGTGCGCTCGGGGTCTTTTGATGCGCCGCCGCAAACAAAGCGCTTTGCTCATCCCGATTCGTCCTCGTCGCGCGCCCAGCGCGTCCAACGTTCGTCGTTGGATCCTGCGTCGTCGTTGCCACGGGGTTCGTCGGGATCTTCTCGTGAGGCGGCGAGGCGGCCCCGAGAATCGTCGAACGCCGGACGTGCTTCCGGGGGAAGCAGGCACCACAACAGTCAGAACAACGGGCAAGGTAGCGGACAGACTACATCGAAAAATTCACGGAATTCGAGGAGATAGCTATGCTGGTGGTACTTTCTGGGGGTGGAACTGCGGGACACATCAATCCGGCACTTGCGCTGGCGGAAGTTTTGGTTGCGCAGGGGTGCGAGGTGTGTTTTGCGGGTACTCCGCAGGGCGTCGAAGCCCGTCTGGTACGTCAAGCTCATATTCCGTTTACCCCGTTTGAGGCTGCGGGGTTTAATCGCAATCATCCTTTGAGTATTTTCAAGGCTCTCTATAAGATTGAAAAAAGCACTATCGCTGCAAAAAAGTGGTTCAAAAAAATCAAGCCGGATGTCGTGGTGGGCTTTGGTGGATACGTTTCTATTCCCGTGGGGCGTGCGGCGGAAAGCCTGGGGATCCCCTTTGTTGTGCATGAGCAGAATTCCGTGATGGGCATGGCGAACAAGTCGCTTTCCAAACGCGCGGCAGCGGTGGCTTTGACCTACGAGATCGCGGCATCCTCGGTTGCGGTTGCATCAAAATGCATCGTGACGGGCAATCCGGTGCGGCGTGCCGTTTTTGACTCCACGCGTGCGGAGGGTCGTGCCATGCTCGATATCCCCGAGTCGGCGTTGGTGCTTCTTGTTTTCGGGGGAAGCTTAGGGGCGCGACATATCAACGCGGCTCTTGTTGCGCTGAAAGATCGGTTGCTTGCCGTACCCGATTTGCATATTGTGCACATTACCGGCCCTAAGGAATACGATGCGGTGGGTGAGCAGCTCTGCTTGACCGATGATGAAAAAAAGCGCTGGCTGGTGATGGGATACCAAGATCGTATGGGTGAAACTATGGCGGCGGCCGATATGGTGGTGGCGCGTGCGGGAGCCACTTCGCTTGCTGAAATTTCAGCGCGACGTATACCGGCTTTGTTGGTGCCGTTTCCCTATGCGACCGAGGATCATCAAACGACGAACGCAAAGGTATGCGTCGAACGGGGCGCGGCCTTTATGATTCCCGACGATCGGGTGGAGACGGCAGAATTCGAACGGATGTTGTTCGAGCTGATCGATAAGCCTTCCGTGCGAGAAGCTATGCGCAGCGCTGCGGCAACGTTTGAAACCCAAGATGCTGCGGCGAAGTTGGCGGATGTTGTGTGCACGGCGGCTGCTGTTCGCACAAACACGCTACAATAACCTGACGACGAGAAAGGGTGAACCTCCATTATGGCGAAGCGGCATATTAAAGCGGTCCATTTCATTGGCATCGGCGGTGTGGGAATGAGCGGCATCGCGCATGTTGCTCATGATCAAGGTATGCGTGTGAGCGGATCCGATCTGAAGGAATCTCGCTATACGATTCAGCTTAAAGAAGCTGGTGTTGCGGTCTATATCGGACATGATGCAGACAATATTCCCGAGCAGGATCCCGATGTCGTCGTTGTTTCAACAGCTATTTTAGACAATAATCCCGAACTGGCTGCCGCAAAAGCGCGCGGTTTGGAAATCTGGCATCGCGCCAAGATGCTTGCAGCGCTTGGAGTGGATAAGCAGACGCTTGCCGTGGCGGGTACCCATGGTAAAACCACGACATCATCCATGCTGGCAAGCACGCTCGATGCGATGGGTGAAGATCCCAGCTTTCTTATCGGGGGTATCGTGCGCTCGTATCAAACGAATGCGCATTCGGGGTCGGGGGCCTATTACGTGGTCGAAGCCGATGAAAGCGATAAGTCGTTTACCTACCTCAATCCTCAAGCGGTCCTGGTCACCAATGTCGAAGCCGATCATCTCGATCATTACAGCGGCTTGGAAGAAATACACGAATTGTTTTCAGAATTTATCGGTTCGGTGCCCGATGATGGTGTTGTCGTGATATGTGGCGAAGATGCCGATCTGGTGCGCGTTGCCGGCGAGGTCGGCCATCGGTTTTTTACCTACGGATTCGGCAACGATTTCGATATCGTCATTTCCGATTATGTGCCGGTTGGCATCGGCAGCGCGTTTAATATAAGCTTCCCTGATGGGCTGCAGGTTCGGGCGCAGGTGTTGCAAAACCCGGGTCGCCATAACGTGCTCAATGCGGCCGGTACCCTCGGACTTATTTGGGCGCTTGGTTTGCCCGTCGATCAAGCCGTTGAGGCTTTGGGCAAATTTGCCGGCGTTCGCCGTCGCTTTGACTCGGTGGGAGTTGCTCGTGATATTACCGTTGTCGACGATTACGCTCACCATCCTACCGAAATAGCCGCGACCATCGCTGCGGCGAAGCAGCTTGATTTTAAGCGCGTGCACGTATTGTTTCAGCCTCACCGATATTCGCGCGTAACGCTTTTCACCGAAGTGCTCAAAGATGAATTCGGCAGTGCTTTTGACGAGGCCGATTCCGTGACCTTTATGGATGTGTATCCTGCGGGAGAGGCTCCTGTTCCCGGTGTTTCGGGCAAAACGTTTATGAATGTGGTCCTCGATCACGTCGGCCATCCGCAAGCTGCCTACGTTCCTCGTCGGGTTGAAGTGGTGCCCTATTTGATTTCGAAGCTGCAACCGGGCGATTTGCTCATCACCATGGGCGCGGGCGATGTGACGGCGGTCGGGCCGCAAATTATTTCGGCACTTGAGTCTGGCCAATAGTGGTCGAAGGGGCAATGTTCATGGCTTTTCATGAGGTGGATGCGCTGCGGCGTCTGTGCGGTGACGATCTGTTTGATGGTTCGGTGCGTCCCGATGAGCCTATGGCGAATCACACGACCTATCGTATCGGCGGTCCCGCTCAATTTTTTATCGAAACCGAATCCGCTGCGGCGCTTTCTCAGGTTTTGGATATCTGTAAGCAGGAAAACCTTCCCTGGGTCGTTATCGGACAGGGAAGTAACCTCCTTGTTTCCGACGCAGGTTTTGCGGGTGTGGTGATAGCGCTTGGTAGGGATTTTAAGCAGTGTTCCTACGATGAGGAGCGCGGTTGTTTTGTGGCCGGAGGTGCGCTGCGTCTTTCCTCTATCGTGAAAGATGCCCTTAAGCGATCCCTCACCGGCTTTGAGTTCGCTGCGGGTACGCCGGGCACGTTGGGCGGAGCCTTGCGCATGAATGCCGGAAGCCGTGGGGAGTGGTTGGGCAAGCAGGTTGTTTCGGTCACGACGCTTTCACCAACCGAGGGCTTGAAGTGTTACGAACACCGCGATATCGTCTGGGAATATCGTCGGTCTTCAATTCCTGCTGACGAAGTGATTGTTGCATGCGTGTTGCGGGCAACTCCTGGAAATGATGGCCGTATTCGCAGTAAAATGGAAGACCTTCTTAAGCGTCGCAGGAGCGGTCAGCCTTTGCGCTATCCTTCCTGTGGAAGTGTTTTTAAGAATCCTGAAGGCGAGAGCGCGGGGGCACTTATCGAAGCGGTCAACCTGAAAGGGTGCGTGGTAGGTGGAGCGCAAATATCTGATCTGCACGCGAATTTCATTGTCAATAAAGATCATGCGAGCGCACGTGACGTCAAGGCGTTGATCGATCTCGCTCAGAGCAAAGTGAAAGAAACCTATGGCATCGAACTCACACCGGAAGTCCGCTTCCTCGGCTTCGCGTAAGTCGTCGCCCTCGTCGCGCCGTCCTGATTCGCCATCCTCTCGGACAGGGGGGTCTCAGCGTGGTGTCCGCATGCCGCAAACGAACCCGCGCAGATCGCAGCCGCGGTCCTCTTCGCCTGCGCCGCGCAGATCGCAGCCGGGCTATAATCCTCAGAAGCGCGCTTACGGATCGACCTCAACACCGGTGCGCTCCGTTCGTATCGGTGATATTCCTGCAACAAGTTCCACAATCCGCGCCCAAGCGAGCTATCGTCGCTACGTCAGGCGGTTGGTGATCATCGCTCTCGTGGTCGCGGTTTTTGTTGGGGTAGGGATTGCTCTTTATAGTTCAAACACGTTTGCCATCACGAATGTGACGGTGAAGGGTGTGCAGCATTTGACGAGTGCTGAAATGACGCAACTTGCCTCGGTGCCTGCCAATACCACGCTTCTTCGCGTCGATGCGCAGGGTGTCAAAAATCGCCTTCTGCAAAATGCATGGGTTGATAACGTCGTGGTCAACAGAGTTTTTCCCGATACGCTCGAACTTGCCATAACCGAACGCACTATTGCGGCGGTTGTGGAAGTGCCGGTTGACAATGCGCAGGGCATTCAGAAATGGGCCGTGTCCTCAGATGGGGTATGGCTTATGTCTATTCCCGACAAAGACTCAGAAGAGGGGAAGGCAACAAGCGCTCAGGTGTATACCGATGCCGAGCAGGCGCTCATCATCACCGAAGTTCCCTATGGCGTGAGTCCGAAGGTGGGTAGTGCGTGCACTGACGCGAGTATCCTCAATGCCCTCAACGTGATCGATGGCATGACGACAAGCTTGAAAGAGCAAGTCAAGCGTGTTTCTGCAACGGGGGGCGATACGACGACGCTCACGCTTGAGAATGGTATCCAGATCGCATTCGGTACTGCTGAGGATATTCGGGAAAAGGAGCGAGTGTGCCTTCAGCTTATCAAGGATAACCCGGGTAAAATTGCCTATATCAACGTGCGGGTGGTCGACCGGCCGACGTGGAGATCACTTTAGGGATCCGGGTGTAGAGAAGAGATCGTTTCATGTGGCGCTTTTCTCCATAAGCCCTGATGCGATTTGCAAATGAATAAGCATCGTGTACAATACTTTTCACATGAATAATGCAGGAAAATGCAAATAAACGCAGCACTGAAAAACGCAGCACTTGTGGAGGAGACCATGCAAAATAATCTAGGTTCCGAGCATTTGGCGGTTATCAAGGTAGTCGGCGTTGGTGGCGGCGGAACGAATGCGGTTAACCGCATGGTCGAAGCTGGCATCAAGGGCGTCGAATTTATCGCCGTAAATACCGATCGCCAAGCCTTGCTTATGTCTGATGCCGATAAGACGATTCATATCGGTGAAGAGCTGACGCGAGGATTGGGGGCAGGTGCAAACCCGGAGGTTGGCTGTCAGGCCGCCGAAGAGAGTCGTGCTGAAATTCGCGAAGTTTTAGCGGAAGCCGATATGGTTTTTGTAACCGCAGGTGAAGGTGGTGGTACCGGTACCGGTGCCGCTCCCGTTGTGGCGGAAATCGCCCGCGAAGAAATTGGTGCTTTAACGGTTGGTATCGTGACGAAACCCTTCAGTTTTGAGGGTCGTCTGCGTCGCAATCAATCCGAGCAGGGTATCGACTTGCTTTCTCAGAAAGTTGACACGCTGATTGTTATTCCGAATGATCGCTTGCTTGAAATCGTCGAAAAGAAAACGAGCATGCTCGACGCGTTTCGTATTGCCGATGACACGTTGCGTCAGGGTATTCAGGGTGTTACCGATCTCATCACCATTCCCGGTTTGATCAACCTCGACTTTGCGGATATCCGTACGGTTATGAAGGATGCCGGTACGGCCATGATGGGCATCGGTGCGGCGAGCGGTGAAAACCGTGCGCTTGAAGCTGCTCAGCAGGCAATCGACTCCAAGCTTTTGGAAGCTTCTATTGCGGGCGCTTCTCGAGTTTTGTTCTCTATCGCCGGAAGTCCTGATTTGACGTTGACCGAGGTTGATGAAGCGGCGCGTACGGTTGAGGCCTATGCTGACGAAAACGCCAATATCATTTACGGTCAGATTATCGATGAAGATCTCGAAGATGAAGTGCGCATCACCGTTATTGCTACGGGCTTCAAGGCGGTTGCCGCACCGTCTTCTCTGGATTTTTCTCGCAAGGATATGTTTGCTTCGACGGCTCAGAGTGCTCCGGAATCAGCCCCGCGTCCCTCGTATCAGCAATCGACGTATCAGCAGCAAACGTCTCCTCAGGATAGTCGTTTTGCCGATGAGGACTATATTCCCGACTTTTTGAAACGCCAGCGGTAATCTTGCGTTTGCGCATGGCGGCGACGACCCTTGAACTCGTGAATCCGCGGTTGTCCGAGGGTCGTTTTGCGTCCATAACTGCTTTAACCGATGAAGACCTGTTTGCTCAAACGGGTGTTCGTATTGCGTTTACGCAGCGCAGCGGTGGGGTGAGCGTCGGGGCGTACGACTCCCTTAATCTGGGGAGTCATGTCAAAGATGATGCTTCGTTGGTGCAAGAAAACCGGAGGATTGTCCGGGCGGCTTTCGACGCGCAGGATGCGTGGTGCGTGATTCCAAATCAGGTTCACGGATCGACGGTGCTCACGGTTTCAGATCCCGCAGAGGTGACTTGTGTGCAGCACGAGGCCGATGAGGGAGCCGATGGCATTCTTATCACGACTGCTCAGGTGGCTGCACTCCTTTGTTTTGCTGATTGCATGCCGGTTATCGTGGTGTCTCCTACCGGGCACTTTGCGGTCGTGCATGCTGGATGGCGTGGTGTTGAGGGCGAAATTGCAGCTCAGGCGGTTCGTTCGCTTGCCGCTTTCGATGAAGCGGTGCTTGGTCGTCGGGCAGCGGAGCACTTTAACGTCTACATCGGCCCCTATATCCATGCGGAGTGTTTTGAAACTTCGTCTGAAGTTCACGATCGTTTTACCATGAAATTCGGAAATGATTGTGCGTTTGATTTTTGCCACATCGACTTAGGATATGCCCAGCGGGTAAGCTTGATCGCTGCAGGTATTGATCCGCTTCGCCTCGTTGATGCTGGTGAGTGTACGGTGTGTGCCAATGATGGCTACTTTTCGTATCGTGCTCAAGGTGGTATATGCGGTCGTCACGGAGCCTTTGCGATTTGTTCTGGGGAGGTCTAGATGAGCATCGCAACTCGATATCTTCGTTTGCGGGAAGATATCGATCACTGTTGTTTGGCGTGCGGGAGGGCTCCGGAAGATGTTTTGCTCTTATCGGTATCAAAGACGGTGGGAGTATCTGAGGTTCGGGAGGCCGTGGCCGTGGGGGCACGCGCCTTCGGCGAAAACCGTGTCGACCTTTTAGAGGAAAAGCACGCGGCGTTGCCCGAAGAAGCCTGGCACTTCATCGGCAACGTGCAATCGCGTAAAATCCCGGAAATCGTAGCCCATGCAACTCTGATTCATTCCGTGTACAAAAAACAGCACATAGCGCGAATCTCGGCTGCTGCTGAAAGCAGGGGGAAAATCCAGGACATCTTGCTTGAGGTAAATATTTCGGGTGAGGAAAGCAAATCGGGTTTAACACCCGATGCGGTGGAGGATATGGTGCGCTATTGCGGTGAATTTTCCCACGTGCGGGTGCGCGGACTGATGACGATGGCTCCCCAGGGGGATAAAAATGCTGCTATCAGATGTTTTACGGATCTTGCCGCGTTGCGTGACCGCCTTGTTGTAGAGGTTTGCCCTGATGTTCCTCGTGCTGATTTGCATGAGCTTTCTATGGGAATGAGCGAAGATTGGCGCTATGCTATACCATGGGGCGCTACTATAGTGCGAATTGGAAGGGCGGTCTTCGACGACGCTTTTGAGTAAACAACAAATTCGACACCTTTGAGAATTTTGGTGTCGATGGTGTTTTATGGTAAGACCGTGACGTGGTGTCGCGACTACATGCACCAAAGACGCTTCATTTTGAGGCCGACACGAGCAGGAGCGATAACGATTATGTCAAAATTTTCAGGATTTCAAGACGGGGGCATGCTCTCGAATATCAAGAGCAAGCTGGGCTTGGCGGATGAATCGCCGCGTAATAACGATGCGTATTACGACGATTACGATGAAGATCGCAGCGAGGATGCTGAAGAGTCTGTCTACGCAGGTGATTACGCCTATGATAATTCACCGTCGGTTTCAACGCGTCCGAGCAGGTCGGGTGCTTATTCTCGCTATGATACAACGCGTCCTCATCTCGTTTCTTTTGATGATGTACGTGCGAGCACACAGGTTCCTGATAGACTTACTCGCGATCCTCTTCCGCCGCGCCGGAGTGCTTCGACGCAGCACAGTACCTCCGCGCGTCCCTTGAACGACTATAGCGCGTATGCTCCCACAAACCCAGCCCCGACATCGCAGGCCGCTTCGCGGGAGCGATCCGCTGGCTACGAGTCTCTCTTCGCGCCGACCACGGCCTCGAGCGCAGCTGCGCCTTCGTATGCGACGCCCGCGCCGTCAGCTTCGTCGGCAGCTACTACCGCAAGTTTTGATCCCTATCAAGCCTATGAAGGTTCCGGTGTCCCCGTGTATAATCCCCAGCGCAGTATGAAGGTTATTAAGCCCGCAAGTTATGACGAGGTTGAAGACGTCGCAAAGACTTTGAAGGCGGGGGATGTGGTGGTTTTGCAGCTGCGCAATACTCCCAGCCAGCTTTCTAAGCGTATTCTTGATTTTGCCTTCGGTGTTTCAAGCGCGCTTGATGCAAGCGTTGACTGTGTTGCTGACAAGGTGTTTGTTATCACGCGCGGCAAAGAGCTGGCAGCTGAGGAACGCACGGATCTTCGTAATCAAGGGGTATTCTAAGATGGTGGCTCTTTCTTCTGAGACGCGCATCGCCGTTATTGGCGGTGGAAAAATGGGCGAAGCGATCATGGGTGGTTGGATTGCTTCTGGTGAGGCACCGGTTGATGTCTTGACGCGGGACAACTTTATTGTGGCCGATCCCGGGCAAGCTCGGCGCGCCGCTCTCACGCAGCGCTACGGTGTTACGTGCGTGGCGGATGCTTCGGCTATCGATCGTGCTGATATCGTGCTGCTTTCGGTAAAGCCCCAAGTTATGATGGGCGTTCTTGCCACGGTTTCCGCACTTCCGTTTGCATCTGAGGCCCTTTTTGTCTCCATTGCCGCCGGTCTTGAGACGAAACGTTTGGAGGCTTTCTTGCCTCCAGGTTCATCGCTTGTGCGCGTTATGCCCAACTTGCCGCTTTTAGTGGGCGCGGGGACAACGGCGGTGTGCGCTGGCTCAAACGCGACGGGGGCTGTCTGCACGCAGGTTCGTGACTTGTTTGCCTGTCTTGGAAAAGCGTATGTGGTTGACGAGTCTGCCATGGATGCCGTAGGAGCCTTAAGCGGTTCGGGTCCCGCCTACGTCGCAGCTCTTATCGAGCATGTGCGTGATGCGGGGGTGAAGCAGGGTCTCGATGCTGATTTGGCTGAAGCTCTGGCGCTGCAAACGGTATACGGTACTGCCCGGTTGATTCGGGAGACGGAGCAGACTCCTGAAGAGGTGCGGGTTGCGGTGTGTAGTCCTGGCGGTACCACGCTAGCGGCTCTTGCTGCGATGGATGCTTCCGGTATTGCTGCTGCCTACGATGCCGGCGTGGCCGCCGCGGTGCGTCGTTCTGAGGAGCTGGGCTCATGTTAAGCTTGCCGGCTCTTCTTGTTGCGCTTTCGAATACCTATTCGATGGTGATTTTTGTCTATATCATGATGTCGTGGTTACCGATTGATCGTGGTGTCTTGGCGGATATATATCGCTTTTTGGGTAAGATATGTGATCCCTACCTTAATATTTTCAAGAAATTCATTCCCCCCATCGGAGGAATGTTGGATGTGACCCCTATTATTGCCCTGCTTGTACTACAATTCGGAGTACGACTCATCGTGGGTTTGTTTTAAGTACCTGCGGTTTTGTTGAATGAAACGATACGGAGGAAATTTTCATGGCTATCTCGTCGACCGACATCCAGAATCAGAGTTTTTCAATCGACCGCAAAGGATACAACGTCGATGAAGTCGATGTTTTTCTTGAACGCATGGCTAACGAAGTTGATGCCCTAAATAATCAGATCGCGCAGTTAAACGATCGGATTGATGAAATGTCGTACGCAGCTCCCAATATGATAGCTTCTTTTGAGGAGTCTTCGGCTCCTCTGGCGATGGTCGACACCAGCGATAAAGATGCTCTCATTGCTGATTTGCAGCAACAGCTCGAAGCGCGTCGAGGCGAAGATAATGCCATTGCGAAAGCGCTTATTACGGCACAGCGTTCGGGTGAAGAAGTGGTTGCTCAGGCAAAAAGCGACGCGGGGCATATGCGTCAAGATGCCGAAGATGAAGCGCGCCGGATCCTCGATAAAGCAAACAATGAAAAGCAGCGTATTCTTGATACGATTTCGCAGTTGCAAAACGATCGCGAAACGGCACGCACCGATTATCAGGATATGCTGAAAGAATTTATCACGTCCGCTACGAAGAAGCTTTCTGAGGTTGGCGGGGATTCTTTGCTGGCACCTTCGTCTTCCGATCAGGCGCATCAGACGGGACGGGTCATGCCCCGCGCGCAGGCTCCTATCCGTCGCGAAGTCAGCTCAAGTGTGGCAACCTACACGACCCCTGCGGCAAATAACGTAGTGATTACCCCGGTTACCCCGAGGCCTTCTAAGCCCGAAAAAGATCTGTCCGGGTTCGGCGATGCCGATGATGGGTTCGAGTTTGAAGACGTCGAATAATCGATATTTCGACAGGCGCATTTTTGGCGATCGGCCGCCTTGCTAAAACTTTTGGCTTCGCGTGTCCGTCGCGTTTCAGTACTGATTGCTACGGCCCCCGTTTGACGGGGGCCGTTTTGTTGCTTTATTGCGCGCGCGTGCGGCAGACGGTGTTTTACTTCTCTGTTCAGGTAAAACACAGCTAAAGAATAGACCATTATTGCAGCAAAGTCTCCGAAGAGGTTCCAAATTTCTAGAAGAGAGGGTATCATCTTGGGTAGGGTGGTGGTCGCTGTGCGGCTGCCACAGTTTATGATGAGAAAGGCCGATAGACTATGGGAAAGAAAAAAGATGCCAAGAAAAAGGATATCAAGAAAAAGGATATCAAGAAGGTAGCCAAGGTACCGGCGAAAAAGGCAGCAAAGAAAAAGGAAGCAAAGAAAGCAAAAAAAGGCTCTAAGAAATAAACCAAATTCTGTGGTTGGAAAGCAGCAAGTACCGCAGTGTCTTTATTGTAAGCGCCATTGCCCCCTAGCGGCTCCTCGGTGTAAAAAAGGCGAATGCGAGGCACGTCGGTACAAATATGCTGCAAGTGAGCGATCGATGCCCCCCTGCATCACTGCAGGGGGGCATCTGTGGGGTTTAAATGATCCAAAGAAAAGGGGTATTACCGACCGAACAACGCCAGGAAGCGATCCCAAAAAGTAAGTTCGGGCTCGGTCGTCGGTTTTGCTTCAGGCGCAGGGGCCTGTATGGGGTCGGTGGATAGCACGAACTGCACGAGCGTGACGTTCGTATTTTTCGGGCTGGTAAAGCTGCGGGGCTTAAAATCGCTCTTGTCGTAGTCGGCCATCATGGTGTTGATTTCCTGCTGTACCCTTTCAGGGAGAGCCTGTACTTCGGTATAGAGCTTGTTGGTGCCCGCTGCAAGTTGGCTTGAGCCCGTTGCGAGTTCTTGAGCGCCGCTGGCAAGTTGCCCTGCGCCTGAAGCTGCCTGATCGGTGCCCGTCGCAAAGCTCGATGCACCCCGTGCCGTTTGGTCTGCTCCTGCCGCAAGGGAGGAAGTGCCGGATGAAAGCTCGGTTGCTCCGGTCGCAAGTGCTGCAGCACCGCCCAGCAGACTTCCCGGTTCAGCGGGTGAACCTAAGCCCGAAGCAGCTCCCTCAAGCGCACCTGCTGCTCCGAGCGCTCCTCCGTTATTCCCAATTGCGGTTGTCAGTTTTACTAATGCGTCTTGAACGGCGGCGCTCTGATCCGCTGTTGCCGCTGCCGCCGCCTGCATCGCGGCGCCATCTTCGGCTCCCTGCATTTTAGCTCCGTGATACGCCATCGCAAAAGCTGCTGTGTGTGTTTGCACAGCCTGCTCGTAGGCAAGCTGTGCCCCCGTTACGTCGGTAACCGTGCCGCGCGTTTCGTTTGCCTGCGCGATCAGGCTCTCTTGGAGCGTTCCTAAGCCCTCCGATAATCCGGCAGCGCCCTTGGCAAGGCCGCAAGCTCCGCCGGCAACACCCTGCGCGCCTAGGGCGAGTGAACCCACACCTCCCGCAAGCTCGTCGGCGCCACTCGCTAAACCGTTTACGCCGTTTGCTACTTGTCCGACACCTGATGCGAGGTCTTGCGCGCCGCTTGCCAGACCATTGGCACCGATTTTGAGTTGACCGACACCATCGCCAAGCTGGCGGAATCCCGACACGAGATTTTTGGTGTCGGGGGCTTTGATGCCCATCGAGAAGGGCACACCGGCAAAGCTGATGGGCGCCATCTCAAAATTGTTTATCTGTGCCGATGCGGTGAAGGCGGCTTCCTTTCCCGGCATTCCCATAAACGTAACCTGCGTGTTGGATCCCGCCAACGCAATCTGCCCGTCTGCGGTTGCTACGTCCGTTGTTTTTTCGGACGCAAAAGGTATCGTTACCTGCAGTAGGTAGTTATCGAAAAAGGCAGGATCGATCTTCGCGTTGCGTTTGGTGGTGATTTCTATCGCCAGCTTGCCGCTCTTGCCTCCCAGGTCGGACGCTGCGATTTGGACGCCGTCGAGCGTGTAGGTAATCGATACGTCCCACGGCAGTGCGTGTGCACCCATGTCGCCTTGGTAGCTGAGGGACTTGCCACTCACCTCAACTATGTGCGCCTCTCCGTTTTGCGTGATGCCGCTCGCATCGGTGAGGTTTTGTACCGTGGTATATGAGCCGAAATCCGTTACCGTGCCGGGTGTAGCAGGAGAAAGCACGTTGACCACATACACGTTATCGACCGTCCCCGCGGTGGACAGGCGTGCGTAGACAACCTCGTCTTTCGGCACGGCGTTGACGTCGCGTGCGCCATCAGTGGTTTTTCCCGCCGGAGTGCCACCCGATGGATTTGCTGCAGTATCTTCTGCGGCAAAGGCGGAAAGTAAGGTACCTGATCCCCCGGATACACTGATGACGAGTACTCCCGCCAGTACAATCGACAGGGCAATGCCCTTGCGCGACCTCGCTCTGTGGCATCGGGTACTTTTCGGTATTTTCGAATCGGTACCGGTATCTGATTTTTCTCTCAGAAGCTTCATGATGATGCCCCCTTTTCCGTTTCGTCAGTGTTTTTCTCCATCAAAAAGCGAGCATGCCAGGTGGTTTTGGCAATAAGTTTATCGAGCAAAAGCAACGCCGCAGGAAGGAACGTAACCACGAGGAAGAAGGAGAGCAGTGTGCCGCGGGCGAGCAGCAACCCCAGGAGTGAGACGATGTTGTTCGTCGAGGTAAGCCATAAGACAACGCCGGCTGATGCAAGAATGCTCGCCGAGACAAGAATGCTCGTAAACGAGGTTCCGAGCGTTTTGGAAAGAGCCTCACGTGCGGGCATGGCGCGGCGATGCTTGCGATAGGTATCGGTAAGCAGGATGGCGTAGTCCACCGTCGCGCCGAGCTGCACGGTATTGATGACAAGAAATCCGAGGTAATTTAGGGGTTCGCCGCTAAAATACGGCACGGAGAGGTTTAAAAAGATAGCGGATTCGATGGTGGCTACCAAGATGACTGGCAAGGTGGCCGAGCGGAATGTGAGCAAGAGCACCAAAAGGATAGCCGTGATGGCGATCAGATTCGTCACCTTGTTGTCCTCGGTCACAACCCCTTTCATGTCATAGAGGCTTGCCGCCATGCCGCCCGTTAAACCGGCATCGCCGTAGAGGTCGCGTGTGACACTGCGCACCTGTTCCACCACGTCGAATGCCGCCGCGCCTTCCGATTCGGTGGCAGCATAGACAATGATGCGCGCATCGTGTTCGGAGTAAAATTGCTCGACGAGAGCTTTATCTAAAAATTCGACAGGAATCTGTTCGCCCACTGCGGTCGGATACGACAGCACCGAGGTAACGTGATCGATTTGCTCAATCCGTGTTGCCAATTCGGTTTCGCGGCCCCGATCGCCCTTCGGTACCAACACCATGGCGGGCGTTGACTTGCCGAAAGCCTCATTGATTGCCGCGGTGTCGTGTGCCACGCGCGTCGGACTGCCTTCCGCCGACCCCATGCCGTAGGTAAATTGGGTGTTCGCCTGTGCGAGAAAGCAGGGTATGACGAGCAGACACACCAGAGCGAACACCGGAATGCGCAAAGGAGCCAGCACTTTTCCCACGCCTTTGAACGAGGGCATAAACCGGCGGTGATGCGTCTTGTCGATGACCTTATACGCCATAAGCGTGAATGCGGGCAAAAACACCACGACGCACACAAAGGAGAACACGATACCTTTCACCAGGGTCATCCCCAAGTCGGCCCCGATACGGAATTCCATGAAACCGAGTGCGGCAAAACCGAACAGCGTGGTGGCGGCCGAGGCGGCGATAGCCGAAAAACTCTGTTTCATGGCGGTGCGCATGGCGCTGCGTGCGTCGGGATCCTCCTCGCGCGCTCGCTGGAATGCGTGTAGGAGGAAGATGGCGTAATCGAGGGATACCGCCAGCTGCAAGATGGGCGCAATGGTAAAGGCGATGTAGGATACTTCGCCTAAGAAGATGTTGGTGCCCATATTGAGCAGCACCGATACGCCGATAGCCAATAAGAAGAAGAGGGGTTCAATCCAGGAGGTGGTCGAAATGATAAGGATAACCAAGATGAGCGGTACGAGGATGATGAACGCGTTGACAACTTCTCCCCCCGCCATGGCTTTCGTTTCCGCTGTGTTGACGGCCTCACCTGTTGCGCTTCCGTTGTCACCCACGATATCGTAGATAGCCGCCAGCGCTTCGGTTTCCTGTCCGCTTGCCACCGTTACATCGAAGAGCGCGTGGCCGGTTCGGTAATACTGATCGACCGTAGCGGAATCGAGCATGTCGAGGGGAACGGAAAGATCGGCAAGGTCATCAAGCCACAGTACGCCTTGAATGCTGGGTACTTCGGAGAGCCGTTGTTTGTAGGTGAGGGCCTCTTCGATGCCTACGTCATTCACCATGACGCGGGCGTTGGGGACGGCGGTGTCGAATTCTGCGTTCATCTCATCGAGTGCGCGGGTTGACTCGGCTGAAGTAGGCAAATACGCCGTAAGGTCGTAATTGATGGGAACGAAGAGCGCGCTAACTCCGCTTAAAAGGGCGAGCAGCAACGACACAACCACGATAGGTTTGCGATATCTTGCTACCAGTGCGGTGAATCGATCCACGGGCTGCCTTTCTGTGTTCCGCTCCAACCAAGCATCGAGAAACGTTTTCGCTACTGACGAGTGTGCTGCGATAGGTGGCGTCTGCGGCGAGCGAATAAATAACGACACGGTGTTGGTTATCTTTCGCCAATACTGTTATATTGCAATACAATGAATCTGCAACCGTTAATGTCGGTGAATCTGTCGGCAAAACGACACTTCGGCCAAAGATGTCGGACTTTGATGAAAAGAGTACGAAAATAGGGGTCTTAACGGTCTTTTCGCCAGCCAACACCCTGCACTTTTCGCTTTGAGAGCGGGGAATGAGGAGTGCGGTCAAGAGGATGTAGCGCCGTTGTTTCAAAATGAGGGAAGGGGGTCTACATGAAGCAAGATCATCGCGTGAGAATTACGAAGATGCTGCTGCGTGAAGGGTTTATCGATCTGCTGAAAGAAAAGCCGGTAAGCAAGATCACGGTCAAGGAATTGTGCGAAAAAGTCGAGGTCAACCGGGCAACGTTTTATGCCCACTATCACGATATCTACGCTCTGTATGAGGAAATCGAACGCGAGTTGGCGCAAAATATCATGCACTCGCTCAGCACAACGCTACCCCGAGACTTACTGAGCGCCTTCAGTAATGAAATCTGCGCCATCATCGTGGAAAACGAGCGGTCATGCCAGGCCATTTTCGGTGAGTACGGAGATCCTGATTTCCCATTTCGGGTCGTTGAGACGCTGCGGGAAAGCAGTCTAGCCTTGTGGCGCGAAGACCGCCCTGAGTTGCCCGAGGCTGAGCTGAATCGTTTCTATACCTTTATGTCGAACGGGTGTCTTGCCGTCATTCGTTCTTGGGTGCAAAACGATATGATTGAAAGCCCTGAAGAAATAGCGCGCTTTATCGAGAAGACGACCAGCAACGCTCTTGCGGCTCTGTAGGCATCGATTCACGGGCGAGGTCGTGTGATGGGCAACACTCCCGCGCGGGAGTGCGAAATGCTTGGACGGACGAAAATCTTTGCGTTCACGCGAGATAGTGAAAGAGGGAGGTGGCAAGTGGTATGGCTTATTTTGTTTACCTGTTGCGCTGCAGCGACAAAACCTTATACACGGGTATTACCGATGATATCGAACATCGGGTGGCTGCGCATAACAGCGGAAAGGGTGCAAAATACACGCGCGGTCGTGGACCTGTCGTGGTTGTGCACATCGAAGAATACCCCGATCGCTCCTGCGCTCTCAAGCGCGAGATTGCCATTAAAAAGTTGACGCGTCAGGAAAAACAGGCGCTTATCGAAGGTGACAATCCGGCGTGATCGGCGTTTGTTCACTCGATGGACGCACGCGGGGGTGTCGAATAGGGGGAGTGGGTCTGTAAGCCGGGTTCTGTAATCGACGACCATTTATCTCGAACATACGTCGCCGTATGCCTCAAGCACGCAACCCGGACGCACGGAAGGGCAACCGTATAGCGCCCCTATTTGCGCTTGCTCCAGATGGGGTTTTCCAAGCCACGCCGTTGCCGACGTGCTGGTGCGCTCTTACCGCACCGTTTCAGCTTTTCTCCTGACAAGCAGGGGAGTTTTCTTTTCTGTGGCACTGTCCATCGGGTCACCCCGCCCAGCCGTTAGCTGGCATCTTGCCCTTGGGAGCCCGGACTTTCCTCACGCTTACACGCGCGGTCATCCGACCCACTCCGGCTGGTATTCTACCACGAGCGCCTGCTCTATTGTATGATAGTTGTCAGTCTACGAAGTTTGAGTTTATAGTGCAGCTTGAGGAAGGGCGTTTATGGCTACGTGTGCTCTGGTGGGGGCGGTTGATTTTAATGCGGAGCACTTCTGCGCGCAGGCGTTTGACTACGTGATTGCCGTTGATGGGGGTTATGCACACCTGCAGGCGGCGGGTGTGGTGCCCGCTGTTGTGATGGGCGATTTTGATTCGCTGGGGTATGTGCCCGATCACCCCTGTGTGGAAAGTTTTTCGCCGCATAAAGATAAAAGCGATATGCAGCTGGCGTTGGAACGCGCGGCGTCGAGCGGCTTCGATGAACTGGTGGTGTACGGGGCGCTTGCGGGCAGGCTCGACCACACGGTTGCCAACTTGCAGCTGTTCGCGCGTTTTTCCGAAGCGGGAGCCGCCGTTACCGGCATCGCAGACGCTTTCGCCGTGCGCTTTCTTACCGGTCCTGCCACCTTTGAACTGCCCGCCTACGATGCGGGTACCGTTTCGGTATTTGCCGCCAACGATGTTGTGTCGGGCGTGACCGAGCGGGGCCTTGCCTACCCCTTAGACGATGCGACGCTGAGCAATCGTTCGTCGCTGGGGCTGTCCAACGAACTGGCAGGGAAGGCCGCAAGCGTTTCGGTGCAAAAGGGTACGATTTCCGTGTTCTATCCGCTGGGTCTTTAATTTTCTGAGGCGCCCGTCCCCTAAGGGTGCCCGCCGGTCGTGCCTACACCCTTTTCCCCGCTTGAAAACAGGGTGGCAGAAGCTGTGCCTATTCAAAGTAGAATAAATCCTCGAATTTTTTGTCAAGGGCGATGCAGAGGATAAGGGCAAGCTTTGCGGTGGGGTTGAACTGTCCCGTTTCAATCGAGCTGATCGTTTGGCGGGAAACGCCCACGAACATCGCAAGTTCAAGCTGGGAAAGGTTGCGCTGCGCGCGCGCTATCTTGAGGTTGTTTTTCAATACAAGGTGGTTATCCATAAGAAATCATGAACCTAGTTTGCCATGAGATATTTGACAAGAAAAGCAACTGACATACCGGCAAAAACGATTGCTCCGAATAAGGATCGCCGATCTCGCGTCTTGACGAATTGATATGTCCACATTGCGGTAGTACCCACAAAAAGGATGATTAGGGGGTTGGGGTAGGCCACCTCTCGCACGGATGCCCACAAATAAAGAAGGGCGCAAGCCGCCATCGTAGCGAGCATGCCTGCGTAACCGGCGCTTGTGGTAATGTTTCGTTCCCGCTCGTCGGTTATGAGGTTTTCCTGGCGGCTTTTTTCAAGAACTTCATTTTTATCCATGATGTCTTCGCCCTCCTTCGCGCATGCTGCACAATAGTAATGACAAGTACACCTATCACAGTGATAAGTATACTTGTCACAATAGGGATAGTCAAGAATTCTCCCGACACCGCTTTTTGTCTGCTGGGCGGCTTGTGCAACCAGGTGAGGGCGCAGGAAGGCGACCGAAAAAGGGGGACGCTTAGCGTGGGGGCTGCGGGTTTATGAACTTAGCGGCAAGTTGTTGGTCGGATTCTTCGCGCGTTACGGGGCGTGAGTAAAGGAAGCCCTGTGCGATTACGTGCGGGTTCATCGCGCACAGCATGGCTGCTTGATCGGGCGTTTCAACGCCTTCAGCAACGATGGTGACTCCCATTTTTTCTGCGATGCTGATGACGCCTTCAAGAATGATTTTGCTTTTCAATACATGGGTGCTGTTCATCAGAAAAGAACTGTCAAGTTTGAGAACGTCGATGGGAAGGTCTTGCAGTGTTCCCAAGGAAGAATACCCCCTGCCGAAGTCGTCGATCGCAATGCGGAAGCCTGCGTTTTTGAGGCGTTCGCAGAT
>JAVVXN010000010.1:0-39416 GCA_036651575.1 Raoultibacter sp.
TCGCCGTCTATGGTAACGCTTGCTTGGGAAACGCGTTGAATCAGTGCGCGCATAGCTAGACGTGCCAGATAAGTTGGGCGAGTGCGCGGCCGAGAAAAACTCCCACCAGGCAGCTGAACAAACTGAGGGCGATATAGATGCAGCCCACTGCTGCCGTGCCCTCTTGCAGTAAGGTGATGCTTTCTAAGCTGAACGTCGAAAACGTGGTGAAGCCGCCCAGTACGCCGGTGATGCAAAACAGTTGCCACCAGTCTTTGCCGGTCATGGTTGTTTGTGTGAAAAAGTGCGAAGCGAACCCGATAACGAAGCATCCGACAATGTTGACCAGCAGTGTTCCCAAAGGAAACCCTGCCAAGGCGTGGTGCGCAGGGATGAGAGAACCCACAAACAGGCCTATCCCGTAGCGCGCCGAAGCCCCAAAAGCTCCTCCTGCGGCGACCGCCAGTATATTAAAAAGCATGCTGCTTCCTTTGATGGGTGTTTGGGTTGATGGTGCTTATTGTAGATGTTTTAATCGCAACGTAAACACTTCATATCTTATTTGCGCATACGGACATCATTTCTTCGATAATTTCCTCACTTTTTCCCTTGACTATCACGCAACGTTATAGTTTATGCTGCTTCAGGTAAGGCGACGTGGGAAAGGGTGAATCTCTACAGAGTGGCTGCGTCGTTTGTCTCATTAACCGTAAGGAGAGCACCGTGAAACAGGTGGCTAGCTATACGGCACACGCCTTGTCCGTGTTGTCGGGGGTGAGCGTACGCACGCTGCACTACTACGATGAGTTGGGATTGTTGCAGCCTCGGCGCGCGGGTAACAACTATCGAGTGTACACGGATGCTGAAATCGATCGCCTGCAGCAGATATTGCTGTATCGCGCGGTTGGCCTTAAGCTTTCCGCCATTAAAGGCGTGCTGGATGGCGACGGGTTCGATGCGCAGTCGGCCTTGGAAAATCACTTGTGCGCACTGCGCAAACAGCAAGATGAAACGAACAAACTGATAGCGAATGTGGAAAAGACGCTCGCTTGCATGAAAGGAGAAACGAAGATGTCCGATACCGAAAAATTCGAAGGCTTCAAAAAGAAGTTGATCGAGGATAACGAAAAGCGCTACGGCGAAGAGGTGCGTGCCGCCTACGGCGATGCGGCTATCGACGCGAGCAATGCGAAGGTGGCAGGTATGAATAAGCAGCAATGGGAGGCTTCCCAGCAGTTGGAAGATGAGTTTAAGGCAGCGTTGCTGCGCGCGATGGAAACAGGCGATGTGGCGGGCGAAACCGCGCAACAAGCGTGCGACCTGCACCGGCAGTGGCTCTGCCAGTTTTGGGCGGCAGGCACCTACAGCCCCGAAGCGCACAAGGCCTTAGGCGAGGGCTACGTGGCAGACGAGCGCTTCAAAAGTTACTACGATGCTGTGGCCCCCGGTGCCGCCGAGTTTTTGCGCGATGCGCTGGCTGTGTACTGCGCGTAAAGCGCCCCTATTCGGCTTCTTTGGGGCGTTGTAGTTCGATCTGTTCGAGCGACGTGGTGGGAATGCGTAGGCACATAAGGTAGACAAGCCAGGCGGCCACCAACCCTAAAACAAGCCAGATATACCAGCGTTGCACCAGGTAGGCGCTGATGCCCATGACCACAAATGACAGGGTAAGAATACGCACTTTTGTAGAGGCGGGAATGCCACCCGCCTCTTTGAACGGCAAGACATAGCGGCGATACACTTTTGTCGACAGGATCCAGGCGTGGCAGCGGGGGGACGATTGCGCGAATAGGAAGGTTGCCAACAGCAACAGGGGCGTTGTGGGCAGCACCGGAACAAACACGCCAACGACGCCGATGGCGAAAGCGATCCAAGCGAGGATTTGAAAAAGGATACGTTTCACGGGGGTCCTTCCGTCTTGTTGCTCTTGTGGCGGGGGCTCGTTGTAAAAGTATACCGTGCGTTGCCTCTTTCTTTCCTGATCGTTGTGCGGTTACAATGAATCTATGGAATTCTACACCACCATACGCGCGCGGGCTACGGCCGAAATCGTCGAGAAGAAAAGTCGCTTCATCGCTTCGGTCGCTCACGTCGAAACCGAAGCGGAAGCGCTTGCCTTCCTCGAGGAGATACGTGCGACCCATCGCATGGCACGGCATAACGTGTATGCCTATGTGCTGCGCGAGGGGGGTCGCATCCGTTATAGCGACGACGGCGAACCGCAGAAAACGGCCGGCATGCCCACGCTCGACGCGGTGCGCCACGCGCAGCTTGTCGATGTGATTGTGGTGGTCACGCGCTATTTTGGCGGAGTATTGCTGGGAACGGGCGGCCTGGTGCGTGCGTATACGCAGGCGACGCAAGCGGGTTTGGCGGCTGCGGAAATCGTGACGATTTCGCGCTGTGTCGACGTGGTCGCACACCTGCCCTATGCCCTTTACGACCAGGCGCTGCGCATGGCGCATACCTGCAATGCCCAGGTGGTGGATACCGCTTTCACCGATGATGTCGAGGTGCGGTTTCTTATGCTTGCGGGAAAGGAGGGTGTCCTGCTTACCAAGATGACCGAACTGTGTCGTGGTCGGGAAAACGTGGTGGTGGGACAACCCTATGATGCGGTGTTTTAGAGAGGGCACATACCTCGGTTTTCAGGAAGAGGAGTTTATCTGTTGTAAGGGCTGACACCTCCTTGCTCTATGATGAGAAGTAGCATTTTCGGTGGGCGAGGTGTACGGATATAGTTTTGCTGCGTGCGTGTGCCGCAAAATATTACCTGAAGACTACGGCGCGAAATTTTGCGGCACGCGATGGAAAGGAAGCGCAATGATCGACGAAATCCATGTGAAGAACTTAGCGCTCATCGCCGAGGGATCGCTTGCTTTTGAATCGGGCATGACGGTTGTCACCGGTGAAACCGGTGCGGGTAAGACTGCTTTGCTTTCAGCCGTTAAGCTGTTGGTGGGCGAACGTGCCGACGCGAGCGCGGTGCGTGAGGGGGCCGATGCGCTGGTGGTTGAGGGGCGTTTCTTTTCGGGGGATTCCACCGACGAGGGAACGGTAGTGTCTCGTCGCGTTTCCGCCGACGGTCGTTCCCGGGTGAATATCAACGGTTCGCTTTGCAGTGTCGCTGAGCTATCGAGCGGTGTGGGAGCTACGGTTGATCTGTGTGGCCAACACGAACACCAACTCTTGCTGCGAGCTTCCAACCACGTGCGCATCCTTGATACGTGGGCTCGCGATACTATCAAGGACCCACACGCCCGCTATGTCGAAGCGTTCGATGCGGCTGTCGCTGCCGCTGCCGAGCTTGCACGCGTACGGAAATCAGCTCAGGCATCGTCGGTGCGGCTGGAGGAAGCGCGTTTTACGCTTGCCCGCATCGATGAGGTTGCCCCGCATGAGGGGGAATATGAAGAGTTGCTAGCGCAGCTTCCCCGGCGAGAAAATGCCGAAGCGCTCGCGCAGGCAACCTACGCCGCTCATGAGGCGATTTCTCGCGATGATGGTGCTCTCGATACGCTTTCGCAGGCGGCGTCGGCGCTTGAGGCGATGGTACCCGTCGATAGCGCGTTGGGTGTGCAGGCAACCGCTTTGCGCGAAGTGGCATTCGTGCTCGAAGATGTCAGCCGCGAGGTGCGCGCCTATAGCGAAGGGGTGGATTTCGATCCTGAAGAATTGGTGGTCGCACAGCAGCGGGTGGCGGCACTGCAGGGGCTTATGCGCAGCTTTGGTCCCCGTATGGAGGATGTGTTTACTCGCCGTGACGAAGCGGCTGATTTGATTGCGCTCGTCGACGATTCTCAGCGTTTCATCGATGGTGCGCTGCAGGCGGCTTCGGCGGCGGAGCAGGTGTTGGCAGACGCGGCGCAGAAGCTGTCTGCTGCGCGAGCAGCTGCAGCCCCTCGATTTGCTGAAGCGGTATGTGCGCAGATGGCACGTTTGGAAATGGGAACAACCGAGTTGGTGGTTGAGGTGACGCCGCTTGCGCGCGGTGCGTGGACTAAGGCGGGCCCCGATCACGGAGAGTTTTTATTTCGTGCCGGTAAAGGTATGCAAGCGCGTCCTCTGGTTCGCATTGCTTCGGGTGGCGAAGTGAGTCGCGTTATGCTGGCAATCAAAGTGGTTCTGGGGCAAACCGACGAAGTTTCCACGCTGGTGTTTGACGAAGTCGATGCCGGGGTGGGGGGAGCGACGGCGGTTGCGTTGGCTGAAGTGCTCGCTGATTTAGCAAAAACCCATCAGCTTATCGTCGTTACGCACTTGGCGCAGGTTGCGGTGATGGCACAGGCGCATTATCGTGTGCAGAAACGAGAGACGTCCGAAGGCGTTCCGGAAACTTGTCTGCAAAAATTGACCGGAGAAGCTCGTGTTGCCGAAGTGGCACGAATGCTTTCTGGTGATACGTCGAGTGCGTCGCTGAAACATGCTGCGGAAATGCTCGATAATATCGTTCGGTAATAAAAGGAATATCGTGTTGCGACATCCCCATTCGTTTGCAGAAATGCGCGCTGCGGGTTTCTTTCCGGGGTGTCTGCATCGTTCTTTCTGCGTTTTCGCTTGCGTAATTGGTCGGCTTTGTCTACTATAATCAAAGATTAATTCATTTCCATTCCTGTGAAGGAAAGTCTATTTTCACAAATCCCACTATATCTGAGGCATACGTACGCCTTCAGTAATCCCATGGCCTGCAATGAAGGAGGAACAGGTGAAATTTTTTTTGGATACCGCTGATCTCGCCGAGATCGAAGAGGCGGCAAGTTGGGGTGCACTCGCTGGTGTGACCACCAACCCGACGCTGTATTCGCGCATCGGTGGAAAGCTTTCCGATTTTCACAATCATATCGCTCGCATTTGCGAGATCGTCGATGGTCCGGTTTCGGCCGAAAGTGTCGCTATGACGCGTGATGAAATTGTTCGTGATGGTCGTGAACTGGCAGCTATTGCCCCGAACGTTGTCGTGAAGGTTCCCACGATGGTGGAGGGCTTGGCCGCAACGCGCACGCTGGCAAACGAAGGCATTCCCGTCAACATGACGCTGTGTTTTTCGGTGCCGCAAGCGCTGATGGCCGCACGCGCCGGGGCGCGCTACATCAGCCCCTTCGTCGGTCGTTTCGACGATATTTCCGAAGACGGCTTAAGCCAGCTTGAAGATGTGGTGACCGCTATCGGCAATTATGATTTTACGCCGAACACCGTCAACGGTGAACAGGTTGAAATCATTGCAGCATCGATTCGCAGCGCGAATCATGTAACCCAGTCAGCTTTGATGGGAGCCGACATCGCAACAATCCCGTTCGGCGTACTGAAAAAGATGGTGCAGCATCCATTGACCGATCGTGGTCTGGAATCCTTTATGAAGGATTGGGAGAAGGTTCTCAACGCATGAGTCAAGGTGAAGAAACGAACGCGGCAACAGTACCTCCGGCTAAGGCAACAGTTCGTAGACGCAGACCAGCAGCTGAAAAATCGGTTGAAGATGCTCCGTCGAAATCATCGCGCACCGCAGCTACTCGAGCGGTAAAGATCGAATCAGCGGCAGATGCTGAAACTTCTCAACCAGCGCGCGTTGCAACTAAACCGGTGCGCGCTGCAGCTAAGTCGACCCGTGCAGCAGCGACCAAGGCCACCCCTGTTAAAGCATCGCAGGGCGAAGGCGAATCGGTGAAGCCGGCACGTGCGGCGGTCGCTCAACCGACCCACACCGCAGCTGCTCGATCGGCACGAGCTGCGTCTGCCAAAAGCACCCCTGCTGAATCGGCACCGGTGTCACCGGCGGTGGCATCTGATGCGCCGACTCCGTCTGAGCCAGCGCAGACGGAGCACACAAAATCTAGCGAATCGAATCGTACTCAGGATTCTGGGAAACCAGTGCAAAACGAATCATCCGCGGAACGGCCTGCGTGGCGAAATGCGTCACCGCGCAACAACAACCCTTCTCGAAAGTCTTCGACTTCCAACGGGCAGGGCCAGCAGACTCAGCAGTCGCGCAATAATGCCTCCAAGAACAATAACCACTCATCGAACAATCGTGGTTCGAATAATAACAATAATAATAACGGCAGCAATAACGGTAGTCATCGTCGTCAGCGCCGTCCCTATCAGAGCAACAACAATAACAACAGCAATCGTGAGCCGGTTGTTCCCCAAACGACGCGTGATGATTTGCTGCCGTTGAAGGTTGCCGATCTGAGAACCAAAGCAGACGAGCTTGGTCTTGAAACCACGGGTCTCAAGAAAGCCGAGCTGGTCGAGGCGGTACTTGCTGCCTGCGTGAAGGCCGAGGGCTTTGTTGACGTCGAAGGCGTGCTTGATATTCTTGCCGACGGCTACGGTTTCTTGCGTACGCAAGGGTATCTTCCGGGCGAAACCGATGCTTACATGGGTTTGTCCACCATTCGTCGTAACGGGTTGCGTAAAGGTGACTATGTGGTGGGCCGAGTTCGACCGCCCCGTGAAAACGAAAAGTTTGCGGCGGTGCAAAAGGTTATCTCCGTCAATAAGGTGCCGATTGAAGAGTTGGGCAAGCGTCCTCGATTTGCGGACTTGACCCCGATTTTCCCCGATCAGCGTTTGATTATGGAGCACGGTAAAAGCGCTACGACCGCACGTGTTATCGATTTGGTGGCACCGATCGGCAAAGGTCAGCGTGGGCTGATTGTGTCGCCGCCCAAGGCCGGTAAAACGACGATTCTCAAAGATATCGCCGCAGCGATATCGGCGAACAATCCCGAAGTCCATCTCATGTGCCTCCTTGTTGACGAACGCCCCGAAGAAGTGACCGACATGGAGCGCTCAATTAAGGGTGAGGTTCTTTCCTCCACGTTCGACATGCCGTGCGAAAATCACATCGCTGTCGCTGAGATGGTGGTTGAGCGAGCAAAGCGTCTCGTCGAAGGTGGGGAAGACGTTGTGATTCTGCTTGACTCGCTGACGCGTTTGGCGCGAGCCTACAATCTGGCGCAACCTGCCAGTGGTCGTATCCTGTCCGGTGGCGTTGACTCTACGGCGCTCTATCCGCCCAAGCGTTTTCTGGGCGCCGCTCGCAATATCGAACACGGCGGCAGTTTGACCATCCTTGCGTCGGCTTTGGTCGACACCGGCTCAAAAATGGATGAAGTCATCTTTGAAGAATTCAAGGGTACGGGCAACATGGAGCTCAAGCTCGATCGCAGCTTGGCCGACCGTCGCATTTTCCCGGCAATTGATCCGATCTCTTCGGGTACCCGTAAAGAGGATTTGCTGCTTGATCCACAAGAAGCTCCGCTCATCTGGGCCGTGCGTCGTATTCTGTCGAATATGAACAGTACGGAACGCGCCATGGATACCTTGATCAAGTCGCTCAAGCAAACCGATACCAACGAAGAATTTTTGTTGCGTACTGCAAAAAAAGCGCAGGGACATCGCGGTGCTGATACGCTCGATTTCTAGATTTTTCAAAAGTCGTTGCGCTTCTGTAAGCAATGCGCACGCAAGCAACTACTATAATGATGAAGCCGTGCTTTTGTGTGCGGTTTCATTTATATTCAAGGTATTTTAGACAAGGTAGATAAGGAGGGGAAATGTCGGATCAAAATAATGATTATCAACAAAATATTCCCCCAGATAATCACTATCATCAAGCTCCATCCAACGCTGCGCCGCAGCCCCAGCAGCCCTACCAGCCCCCGTACGCTTACCAGCCCCCGGTTGCCTATGGGTATCCGGTGCAACAGCCGGCGAAAAAAGGAAAAAGCTGGATCGTTGCGCTCGTGGCGGTTATTCTGCTGTTTCTTTGTGTCGTCATCGGCATGGTGTCTTGCTCTGGCATGGTTTCGTCGCTGACAGCTCCCCTGGGCGCTTCATCTTCTTCGGGTGGTCTTGTCGTTGGCGATAGCATTGGGGTGATTACCCTCGGAGGCACCATTCAATACGATGGCTCCACCTGTTCACCCGAAGGCCTGAAGGCCCAGCTTGATCGCGCCGAAAAAGATTCCCGCATCAAGGCGATTGTCCTGCGCGTTGATTCCGGTGGTGGTACGGCGACGGCGGGTGAAGAAATGGCTACCTACCTTCGTGATTTCTCGAAGCCGGTGGTGGTTTCGAGTGCATCGTTAAACGCGAGCGCGGCCTATGAAATCTCATCGCAAGCAGATTATATCTACACTGCTAAAACGACGGCGATCGGGGCGGTCGGTACGGTTATGCAGGTGACCGATTTGTCCGAGCTGTTCGCCAAGCTCGGTATCAAGGTCGAGAACATCGCTTCGGCGCAATCCAAAGATTCCAGTTACGGTACGCGCCCTCTTACGGAAGAGGAACGGGTCTATTACCAAAAACAAGTTGATGATATCAATGAGACTTTCATCCAGACGGTGGCGGATGGTCGCGGAATGACGGTTGAAGCGGTGCGCGCCCTTGCCACCGGCTTGACATTTACCGGTATGGGTGCGGTTGAAAACGGTTTAGCTGACGAAATCGGTACGTTGGAAGACGCCTGTGCTAAAGCGGCTGCATTGGCAAATATATCGCATTACGAAACGGTGCCCCTCGAAGACGACAGTCTCGATATGTCTTCCTTATTGGGTCTTTTGGGCGCCTCTTCCTCTTCGCAAGAACAAGTGACCGCCGCTTTAAAGGAGCTTGCCGGTGATGGTTCCCTTTCCTAGTAACAAAATTGAATGGCCGAAACGTGCCGTTATAACTGCGGGCATGCCCTACGGCAACAAGCCTTTGCACTTCGGTCATATCGGGGGCGTATTCGTTCCCGCCGACTGCTTCGCACGTTTTATGCGCGACCGCATTGGAGCCGAGAATGTGCGTTTTATTTCCGGTACTGACTGTTTCGGATCGCCTATCAATGAGGGCTATCGCAAGCTTGTTGAAGCCGGTGAATTCGAAGGCACTATCGCTGACTACGTGCAACGCAATCATGATTTGCAGAAAAAGACGCTTGATGCTTACGATATTTCGCTGTCGGTCTACGAGGGCAGCGGTATGGGTCTTTGTGGCGATATCCATCAACTGATCAGCGGTTATATTATTGAAGAGCTGTATAAGAATGGACACCTTCACAAGCGCGAGAGCCTCCAATTCTACGATCCTCGGGCGCGTACGTTTCTCAATGGCCGCCAGGTTATGGGCCACTGCCCCGTTCAGGGATGTAAGAGCGAACACGCTTATGCTGACGAATGCGACTTGGGACATCAGTATGCTCCCGCCGATTTGATTGCTCCCATCTCGTCGCTGAGCGGGGTCACCCCCGAAATGAGACCGGTTGAAAACTGGTATTTTGATCTACCCGGATTTGCTTCCCTACTCAGGGATTACGTTGCCCTGCAACAAGATGACCCCGAAGTGCGTTCGGTGGTCACGCATACCATCAAGGAATTTTTGGTACCGCCGGTTATTTATGTGAAAAACGATGCTTACGACGCTTATTGTTCGGTGGCCGACCAGCTGCCGACCCATACCTACCGCGAAGCCGTAAAGGGAAAACAGAGCTTCGAGATAGAATTCGCAAACATCGATGATCGCGATGCGGCCCGTCCGGTACTGACGGGGGCGGGGATTCGCTTTCGCACCGGTAAAGCGCTTGTGCCCTTCCGTATTTCGGGCAATATCGAATGGGGCGTGAAAGCACCGGTTATCGAAGGTGTTGAAGGTTTGACGGTGTGGTGTTGGCCTGAAAGTTTGTGGGCACCGATTTCATTCACGATGGCGGTCAATGATCGAATGGGTTTGCCGCGCGAAAGCTGGAAGCGTTTCTGGTGCTCGAAAGATGCTCAGGTGTATCAATTTATCGGACAGGACAATCTTTACTTTTACGGCATCGCCCAACCGGCGCTTTTTGCCGCAGCTCAAGCGGGTAATACCATGGAGATGAACCCTCCCGATGGCGTGCTGCAACAGACGAAACTCATTGCAAACCACCACATTTTATTCGGTGACAAAAAGGCATCTTCGTCTGGTGCGGTTAAGCCACCGAGTGCTGATGAACTGCTGAATTACTATACGCCCGAACAGCTGCGTGCGCATTTTCTAGCGCTTGGTCTTGACCAAAAATCGGTTGGATTCAAGCCGAAGCCCTACGATCCCGATCAAGCGAAACGCGATGATTCGCGCGTGGCCGATCCGGTACTCAAAGAAGGCGCCCTGCTCACCAACGTGTTCAATCGCCTGGCCCGCAGTTGTTTTTATGAAGCGCAAAAGAATTTCGATCGCTTTATGCCCGTTGGGCAGGTAAGCCCTGAAGTGCTTGAACGTGCTCTGAAAACGATGAATGAATATGAACGCATCATGCATCGGGTGGAGCTGCACTCGGTTATGTCTCTTATGGATGAATTCATTCGGTGGTCAAACAAATATTGGAGTGACCGTATTCGTACCGTTGAAAATGAGGGCGATGAATCGTGCCGTCGCCAAGTGCTTGTCGATTGTTTCTACCTGCTCCGAATCTGCACGCTGCTCATGCATCCTATCGTGCCGACGGGTACCGAGAAGATATGCGACTATTTAAGCTTTGATTTCTCGGACTTTTTTAGTTGGAACTACGATTTCGAAAGCATGGAAGAGCTGTGCGGTGCCGCCGAGCTTGAAGAAGGAAAGCACTTTTTGTGCGAACTGCCACCTCGGTTTGATTTCTTCGAAAAGCATGCAAGTCAGTATCAGAAAAAATAGGGGCTTACACCTCGTGCGCCCCTGTGATAACATAGACAAGCTTGTCTAGTCTTGGTCGGAAACCAAGATGGCCTATAAGGAGATCCTATGAAAAAAGATATACATCCGAAATACGTTGATTGCACCGTTAAGTGCAGCTGCGGAAACACGTTCCAGACTCGTTCCACCGTGTCCGAGCTCAAGCTTGACATCTGCAATGCCTGCCATCCGTTCTTCACCGGTCAGCAGAAGCTGATTGACACCGGCGGACGCGTTCAGCGTTTCTCCGACAAGTTCGGTGGATCTGCCATTGAAGCTGTTGCTGCTCGAGAGGCCGCTAAAAAGGCCGAACGTGCCGCTGCGATCGAGGCTGCTGAAGCCAAGAAGCGCACCGAACGTGAAGCGAAGGCTGCCGAAAAGGCTGCACGCGCTGCGAAGTTTGCTGAACAGGCCGAAAAGGCTGCCGCCGCGGCTCCTGCAGAGCCCGCTGTCGAAGCAGTCACCGAAGCTGCTGTAGCTGAAGAAGCTGCCGCACCGGTTGCCGAAGCTGAAAAAGCTGCCGAATAGTTTCGCTCTTAGCTCTCATCATGAAACAGCCCACCGAATTCTCGGTGGGCTGTTTTGGTATGAACAGGGTTGCTGTTCGGTCTAAGTAAGATACCCGGTCAAATCTACTTCGTATAGCTATTTCCCAAGATTGATTTTGCCTGAGCATCGGTGATGTCGCGATGGTAGAACGTGGAGTAGAACTCCTTGGTCACCTTGACCATATCAACATCGTAGGCCTTCGGATAGAGGGTGTTGGCAACCCACTGTACACCAAGGATGCGATTGACCGCAGGGGGGCGGTCGCACCACGAGAACGGCACGTTGGGCATCGTGTAGACGCGACCATCCTGAACGGCTTTGATGGTCGACCAGTTGGGATCGGTGCGGATCACTTCGTCAGCGCCGCCGCGTACGGCATCATCCCACGCGATGATGACTTCGGGATTCCAGGCTAAAACCTGTTCGAGAGAAACCGGTGACATACCCTTTCCTTTGCCAACCTCAACTCCGTCGGCTACATTTTTTGCGCCTGCGAGCTTGTAGGACAGGGCATGCGGGGAGGCTTCGGGTTCGGTTTGCAGGCCTTCAGGGCCTTCGGCATAATAAAGAGAGAGGCGCTTGTCGGCCGGGACGGTTGCCACGGCGGCATCAACTTCGTTCAGGGCGTCTTCGCAGTAAGTGGCCAGTTTTGCGGCTGCATCTTCCTTACCGAGCAACTCGCCCAGTGCCTTATAGGTTTCGGCGGTCTTATCAAGGCTGCCATCGAGAATGACAACGGGTATGCCCGTTTGTTTTTGGAGATCGTCGGCTTGCGACTTGTCGGCTTCGCTCGGGGTTGCTGTTGTTACCGAAAACATGACCTGGATATTGGCGGCCATAATAGCTTCGGGGTTGAGTTCTTTGCCACCGGAAAGCGTTCCGAGGTAAGGAAGATCTTTTGTGCCTTCGGGAAGGTATTCCAGTTCGGCGGGAGTGAACTCCATCGTGGAGCCACCGGCAAGTTCGGGAGCGAGCGTGAAGCAGTATATCTGCCCCGGGGCGCCCGTGTAATAAATTTTCTTCAGGGCATCGACTCCGGGGATGGTAACGCTGCGGCCGGCGACGTCGGTTATCGTGCGATCAGCCATTTTATCTTCAGTTTGTGCCGCCTGCGATTGATCCTGTTTATCGGTGGCACTTGGCGAAGATGAGCAGGCGATTAAACCTCCTCCTATAACACCGGCGAGACAGAGTATCAAAAACCCTCTCACGAAGCGGTTGCATCTCAGTTCCCTCATTGTTGCTCCCTTCCTTATCTTTAATTATCCTTGTAAAACATTATTCCCACAATAGAACAATAACGATATAATAGCGATATGCATTCGGGAGGACAAGGGCGGACGACCGTGAAACAGGCAGATAACGAAGAAATACTTCATGAGTTGCAAGCGTCAGATGAGCGGATTGAACAGGCCCTCATTAAAAAAGTGCCCCTATGGCTCAAGTTCGTTATCGGATTTTCACTGCTTGCCATCATTCTTTTTTCTTTCATGGTCGGTCGTTTTCCCATTGCTCCGATTGAACTGGTGCAAACGATTGGGGCAACGCTTTTTGATCCGTCAGCCGTTAATCAGCAGATGCAAACCGCACTCTTCAACATCCGCCTGCCGCGCATCCTGGTGGTGGTGTTGGTAGGGGCAGCCCTTGCGATTTCGGGTGCCGCGTTTCAGGGAATGTTTAAAAATCCCCTGGTATCTCCCGATCTGCTCGGTGCTTCGGCGGGGGCCAGCTTTGGTGCCTGTCTTGCTCTTCTTTTGGATATGCCCAACACCATGGTGCAGCTGTTTGCGTTTTGCGGAGCGCTTGTTGCGGTGCTGGGTGCGGTATGGATGAATAAGTTGGTGAATAAATACGACGCGATTCTCGGTCTCGTATTGGGAGGTATGCTTGTTTCGACGCTCTTTCAGTCGTGTACGTCATTGGTGAAGTTTATGGCAGACGCCAATGATAAATTGCCCGCAATTACGTTTTGGCTGATGGGTAGCTTTTCTCGTATTGATCAGGCAGATTTTTTCATGATTGTGGGTCCGATGCTGGTTGGATTTGCGATGCTTCTCTTTGAGCGTTGGAAGCTCAATGTGCTTTCGTTTGGTGAAGAAGAAGCAAAAAGCATGGGTATCAACACGGCGCGGGTGCGCATTATCGTCATTTTTGCAGCCACCTTAGTCGTTGCATGCGCGGTTGCGGTTTCGGGGGTGATCGGGTGGGTTGGTCTCGTGATTCCCCATCTGGCTCGAGCGATCGTGGGCCCCAATTACAAGGTGCTGCTGCCCACGTCGATGGTGATCGGGGCGGGCTATTTGCTTTTGGTTGATAACGTTGCTCGTCTCATGGCCTCCACTGAAATACCCATTGGTATTTTGACGGCCATTTTAGGAGTGCCCTTCTTCATCTTCATCTTCCGTCACAACATGAAGGGATGGTGAGAAAGATGTTGCATGTTGAGAATCTTCATTGCGGATACGGAAGAAAAGAAATTGTCCACGGTGTTTCTTTCAACGTTGAAGAGGGCGAGTTCGTCTGCATAATTGGGTCAAATGGCTGCGGCAAGACGACGCTGCTGAAAAACCTTCTCGGGCTTACCAAGGCATTTTCTGGGGAAGTTTTCATGCAGGATAAAAATGTGCAAAAATTGACCGACTTAGAACGGGCTCGCCTGTTTGCCTACATTCCCCAGGCGCACACGCCACCTTTCCCTTATTCTGTTGCCGATGTGGTGCTTATGGGTCGAACACCGTACGTGGGTCGGATGGCGCGGGTGAGCGCCGAAGATCGCCGTATCGCGTGGGAGGCGATGTGTACGCTGGGTATCGAGCACTTGGCTCAGCGCACTTATACAAAACTTTCCGGGGGCCAGCAGCAGCTGATCTTGATCGCGCGCGCCCTTACGCAGCAACCCGAACTGATCATCATGGATGAGCCGACCGCGAGCCTTGATTTCGGCAACCAGCAAACGGTGCTATCCCGCATGAAAGACTTGGTGAAAACAGGAGTCAGTGTCCTGATGGTCACGCACGATCCCCATCATGCGTTTTATTGTGCGACCCGTGTTGTGGTGATGGGTGAAGGGTGTATTATCGCCGAAGGTTCGCCGGATGATGTTGTGACGCAGCAATGTTTAGAAACGATTTACCATACTCACGTTGAGGTGATCGAGGTGGGTATGGAAGATGGAAATACGCGCAAAGTTTGCGTGCCTCTATAGAGGGGCTGCTTGTTTTGGCCGAGCGAGGTTGGGGTGCGCGCGGGTGTGCGAGCAGGGTGAAGTGATGAGTGTGACAAGCGATGATACGGAAGAGAAACAAGGGAAGGATATGGCAATGCTGAAAAAAACGTTCGAAGAGGATCTGGCTCAGGCAGTGGCCTATCACGGGCATTTGTGCGTAGGGCAGATTTTGGGAACTCGTATCGCACGGCTGGGACTTGCATACTTTGCTATTGAGGAGCCGGAAAACTATCGTGATTTGATTGCTTTTGTCGAAGCTGATCGCTGTGTGGCCGACGCGGTTTGCAGCGTGGCAAAGTGTCAGATTGGGCGCCGTCGTCTTAAGTGGTACGACTACGGCAAGATGGCTGCCAGTTTTTACGACTTGCCAACCAAGCGCGCTGTGCGCATCGTAACCATGAGTGACAAGAAGGCGGGTCCCGATGATGATCCGGTTGCATTTTTTGGAGCGATTCCCGACAGCGACCTGTTCCGTGTTCAGGAAGTTGCTATCGATTTAGATGAATACGATATTCCGGGGAAGCCGCAGCGCCACGTTGTGTGCGAGCGCTGTGGCGAACACGTGATGGATAATCGCGATGTTTTGGTCGAGGGAAAGACGCTGTGCCGGGCCTGTGCGGGTCAATCGGTTTATTATCGCGTTATCAAGACGCTGTCCTAGCAATAAAGGCCTCCGTTTGGAGGCCTTTATGTTCAAGTGGATTGCGATTGAGCGACTTTGTTGTGATGCGCGTCCTTTTAAGGTTTGACGATGGACATCATTTGCAGAGCTTCGCCAAACAGCTGACCAGCTCCCAATTTTACGGCAACCTTTGTTTTTTCGGGATCGGCAACCACGCTGCCCGCAAGCATTTCAACACCCCAGTCAAACAGGAAAGGGGAGGGAATTACGCTGGGGCCGACCATGATGACGGTTGCGTTTTTGGCAAGATCGAGCAACCGAGGGGCGGTTTTGTTGATGTTGGTAACGCCGGTCATGAAAACGAAATCCTGGCTGGGGATAAGGTATTCACAGGCGGGGTCGGGGGTGTCGAGGGCGTTGGTGCAGTTGCGTTCCAGTACGGTTAAATCGGCTATTTCACCAATACGTTCCACGTGGGGAAAGTGTCCGACGATGGTTACGCGCTTGCCGGCAAGGCGGGGGCGGTACAGCTCGAAGGCATCAATTTTTCGAATGGTGCCGTCGGGCATTTCAATCGGAGCATCATAGGTGGCACCTAGGGGATCGACTAACGCGGGGCGGGAATACCATGCATTGAGTGCGGCCACGCCAAGCGATGCTTCGGGAAAATTCCATGATTTTGAGAGTTCGGCCACTTCTCGCAAAGAAAGGCCGCTCAAGTTTTGGGTGAAATTGCGCTTGGCGCCACCCGAGGTTGCAAATGAGACCCCCATACCGCATTCGGCTTCCACATAGCACCAGTGGGTTCCCAGGCAGCAATCCGTGACCAAAATATCTTCAGGAATACCCCCAATCAAGTGGTTGTAGAATTTCCACGGCGTATCATGGTCAAATGTGTTGGGGAAGCTGATTGCTCCCGTTCTTGTTCCGCTACTGCAGCAATCCTTGTCGGCGCATCCCATAAAGTTCCTTCTTTCGTGGCTCGACTATCTTCATTGCAGTATAGTGCAATGAGAAACTTTAGGGAATGGATCGAATTATTTCACCCTTGCTGTACGGGTGAAAGTGAAGGCGTACAAAAAAGACGCTCGGGGGTTGTGATGCTGTTTATTTTGACGGGTGAGGTGCAGATTGGTAAAACGCGTTGGCTACAAGCGCTGGTGCGTGATTTGCGGGCGGCATCGGTGGCAAGCTACGGCGTTGTGGCCCCGGGGGTGTGGAAGCCTCTTGTGCGGGGTGAGTCGGTGCGCGAAAAGCTTGGTATCGACAATGTTTTGCTACCGCAGGAGGAATTGATCCATTTTGCTCGACGGCGGGATTTGGCCAAACGGGAGGGTGTCTTTGACGCGACAAGCCAAAGCGCTCGAGCGGGGCTTCAGTGGGAGATCGATGACGCGGCGATCGACGCGGTCAACGCTCACTTTGCCGCGCTGGCGTTGCGCGTCCGGGATGTATCGCAGGAGGACGGTATCTGTGGCGGGGAGCAATCGGGTGGTGCAGACGTTATGGCATCTTCCTCTTCGGTACCCCGGGTTGCTTCTGCTGGCTTTTTGGTCGTTGATGAACTGGGGCGACTTGAGCTTTTGGGCGAAGGTGGCTTAGTGCAGGCCACTGCGCTGCTTGATCGGGGGCCGACCCCTTTGGCTGCACATGCTTTAGTGATTGTGCGCGATTCGCTTTTTGAGGTTGCGCACAAGCGATTTTCGACGCAGTGGTCCGATATCTGCCGCATTGCCCCTGACGACGGCGCACGAGAAAAGATTCTTTCTTTGTATTGATTTGAGAACCTTTCGTATTGCCGGTACAAGTCGCGTGTTTACTGGGTAATAACCGACGCGATATTTTATTTCTTATTGACATATATTCCTACTAAGGAGAGAATGAAGCTAACCAGAGGGTAGCGTCTCACACTGTTTTATCGGAAAGGATTTTCTACATGGATATCACCGCATTTTTCGCATTGCAGTACGGTCTTTCCATCATA
Organism: Raoultibacter sp.; assembly: GCA_036651575.1. Lineage (GTDB taxonomy): Bacteria > Actinomycetota > Coriobacteriia > Coriobacteriales > Eggerthellaceae > JAVWGW01. Next base: position 17,035 of record JAVVXN010000010.1, read on the forward strand.
TCGTCGGCTACGGATGCCGAGCGGGCAGGGTGTGTCGTCAATACGTTTTCGCAAGTTACTGCGAGCCCCCTCCAGATAAGCGTTGCTCTTAATAAGGAAAATCATACGACGCAGATCGTTCAGGAGTCCGGGCGGTTGTGTGCGGTAAGCTTGGCGCAGGATGTCCCCTTGGAACTGATTGGTACGTTTGGGTTTCATTCCAGCACCGATATTGATAAGTTTGACGAATGGTCGAGTGGATGCGATAAGGCAGGAATACCGTTTATTACCGAGTATACGGTGGCGCGTTTTTCGGCCACGGTGGTTGATACCCTTGATCTGGGTAGCCATCTTCTCTTTATCGGAAAGGTGACGGAAGCGGAGGTGACCTCTTCCGCCGAACCGATGACATATGCCTATTACCATCAGGTAAAAGGTGGTAAAACGCCGCCTAAGGCATCGACGTTTATCGCCGAAGAACTCCCTTTAGCTGCTCTCGATGACGCTGCCACTTTCAGTCAAAAGCGTGTTGGTTGGCGCTGCAGCGTGTGCGGGTATGTCGAGTGGATCGATGAGCTGCCCGAGGATTTCATGTGCCCTGTGTGTGGTGTCGGAAAAGATAAATTCGAGCGCATCGAGGAGTAAAGCGGTGCACGTTTCGCGCGATGTGCTTGATGGTGGGGGTGGCGACGGGCGCTCGCGGAGTGGAAGAATCTTTTCTTCCACTCGAGCCAGCGACGAGTGCAGTTAAAAACTTTGCGCTCGTCGCGGTGCTTTGCGCAAGAGTGCGGCAGGGCGTTACTTGTTCCAGGCGATGAAGGCCCACGTGACCATGCGGGGGGTATCGAGACGATAAGCTCCCTGCGCGATACCTTTTTTGTCGGCCATGCCCGCGGTGGGGTTTTCAACGCTGTGCTTGGCCAGCCATACGCGGAGTTCTTCGAGCTTTTCGGGAAGAGCATCTCCGAGGTCTTCTTCGTAATCGAGTACCATGGGAGAGAACTTTTCAAAAGCAGCCTCGAGAGAATCAAACGTATCGATGCGTTCGCTTTCAATGTAGCGCACTTCGGGCAAAATGTTGTTATGCGCTAAAATATTGACTGCGTAGAGGTAGTCAGAGGTAACCGCTGCCTGAATACCAATCTCGCGCAGGAGTCTGGCATCATGTCGGGGGGAAGTGCCCGTGGTGATGGTGATACATACGCGGCGTCGCGCAATGCTGTCGAGGCGCAAAAGCGCGGCTTCGAGGTCGTTTACCGCGATACTCCGTGAGGCAACGCAGACATCGACCATACCTTCGCGCACACCGTGAGCTGCCCAATCTTCTTCCCAGCTCATTTTTTTCGGAAAGATGCTGGTGACACCTTTTTCGTCCATGAGCATTTTCATGCCGTCGAGCATGCCTTGGGAAAAATCGGCGGCAACAACTTTGTGTCCCGCTTCGGCGAGGGGGATTGCGAGCGATCCCGTGCCGCATCCCATGTCGAAGATTGTTTCTGCGGGTTTAATTTCTGCAAAACGCAAAAAGTCTTCTATGTAGAGATTCGGAAAATCCTTTGTGGCGAAATGGGCAGAGCGCTTATCCCAATACTGCTCATTGTCAGAGCGGCGAAGCAGGGTTTGCAGCGTCTTCCATTCGGCATTCCAGTCCTTGGATAAAAGGACTGAAGCGTGGTGGAGGCTTTCACGGGATGGAAGAGGGGATGCTTTTTCGGAGGGTGTGTGTTCGTTCATGACAGCCTTTCTATCCAAGTGCTTTTTTTGATCCTGCTTCCGAATGGGCTTTCGGGAGGCAAAAGTTTAGTACTATAGTAGCGGATAATAGAAACGGCGATTTTGGAATCTTTGCATTTATTCTCAGATGAGATAATAAAATCGTTTTGATTGAAATCGAGGTATGTTGTACCCCTGCCCGACACCATCGATATCAAGGAGTGTACCTACTGATTATGCAAGTTGAATTGCTCTATCATACCCCAGAACCTGAGCGAGCAATCGCCACGGCTGCGCGTTTGTGTTATGCCCCGGTTGGCGCTTCAGAGCTTATGGAAACCATGCCTGATCAACAAGTGAAAAGCGTGCTGTCCACCATCATGGAAAGCGGACATTTTTCAACGCTTGAGCACGCGAGCTACACGTTTGCCGTCGACGGCGTTTCGCGTGCGTTGACCCATCAGCTTGTCCGGCATCGCATTGCAAGCTTCAATCAGCAAAGTCAACGCTACGTCAAGTTTACCGACAATGTTGCAACGATTATGCCCGATACGGTTGCTGGCGACCCCCAGCGCACCGCTATTTTCGACGAAGCGATCACGGCGGCTGTCACCGCTTATAAGAAACTGCTCGATGCGGGGGTGCCGGCAGAAGATGCGCGCTACCTGTTGCCGAACGCCGCCGAAACAAAAATTGTCATCACGATGAATGTGCGCGAACTGCTGCACTTCTTTGAGCTGCGCACCTGCAATCGTGCCCAGTGGGAAATTCGCGACATGGCGCATCGCATGCTCGAGCTTGCTCGGCCCACGGCTCCCTACATCTTTTTGGATGCGGGAGCTCCCTGCATTCGCGGCGGCTGTCCCGAGGGCAAGCTGGCCTGTTCACATCCTTATCCGAAAGTGGTACGCAGTTAATATGGCAAAGCAAAAATCCGATCTTTCGCGCGCATTTTCAGAAGATGGAGCTCGAAAAACCCACGTTGGCGGCCAGGCACTCATCGAAGGTATCATGATGCGAGGAAAGTACAACTGGGCTGTTGCTGTGCGCGAACCATCCGATGCAATATACGTGGAAGAACACGATCTGTCGTCGGGGAAAAAGAAGAATAAATGGATGTATTGGCCTCTTATTCGGGGTTGTCGAGCGCTTGTGGAATCGTTGATCCTTGGATACAAGGCACTCGAGATCGCTGCGCTTCACGCATTTGCTGATGAAGGGGACGGCGAAGCAAAACAAGAAACTGCGTGCGAGCAGGAGCAGGAGCAGGAACAGGAAGCGTCGTTTTCTTGGAAAGAAGATTTTGGCCGGCCCGACACGATGGTCGACGCGCTTGGGGCGCAGCGCACCCTTGAGGTGGTAGGTGCACCCGATGTCGTCGAAGGGGTCGAGGTGCCGAAAGAAAAAGTCGCTTTCATGGAAAAGGAAGTTGAATTCGGAAAAAAGGAAATGGCGATTTCGATGGCGCTCGGTCTTGCGCTCGGGGTCGTGTTGTTTATTGTGGCTCCAGCCCTGATCACCAATGTGATCGTGGGGGAGTACGACGGAAATACGTTTTTGTGGAATATCGTCGACGGCCTTTTGCGCGTGGCGGTGTTCGTTTTCTATATTTGGCTCATCGGCCGCATGAAAGATGTCAAGCGCATGTTCGGCTATCACGGTGCAGAGCATAAAACCATCCATTGTTACGAACACGGCTTGCCCCTCACCCCTGAAAATGCCCGGAGTTTTCCGCGTCTGCACGTGAGGTGTGGCACGGCTTTTCTTATCATGGTGATGGTAATTGCCATCCTGATCTATACCGTTACGCCGCTCAATGCGCTTATCGCCGCGTGGGGGGTGGCCGACGGTGCGCCGAAGTTGTTGCTCGTCATCATCGTGCGCATTTTGCTCATGCCAATCATTGCGGGTATTGCTTATGAAATTACGGTTCGGTGGGCGGGAAGTCACCCTGAAAATCCTTTGGTAAAAGCGGTGTTGTGGCCCGGTATGCAAATGCAATACCTGACCACGAACGAGCCCGACGATGGCCAAATCGAATGCGCCATCGCGGCGATGCAGTGCGTGCTTAAGCGCGAAGAAGCCGAAGCAGCCGCCTCTTTTGATGGGGCTACTCCCGCGGCGACAGGCGCGTAACGATTCTGATTACCCACCTGCACCGAAATTGTTACCACGGTAATTTTCCTTGTTCACGAAGCTCTTTCAGGAAGAAAGCAAAGGGGTTGTTCCTTTCCCCCTTGTTTCCAGTGATAGAATACTTTCATTCTTTTTCTGTAGATTCAGCATATCAAACCTCTTTTATTTCAGAGGAAATCGCACGTGAATCGAGGTCCTATGATTTCTGTAAGAAACATCACGAAGAACTTTGGCAAGGTGGAAGCCTTAAAGGGCGTTTCGCTTGAAGTCGCCGAAGGTGAAAAAGTTGTGATCATCGGGCCGTCCGGCTCGGGTAAAAGCGTGTTGATTCGCTGTATTAACGGGCTTGAAATTCCCGATTCCGGTGAGGTTATCGTCAATGGAATGAGCTTGTCCGACAAAAAGATCAGCTCGCGCGTTGTCGCACGCGATGCGGCGATGGTGTTTCAAAGCTACAATCTCTATCCCCATAAAACGGTGCTTGAAAACGTGACGCTGGCACCCATTAAGGTATTGAAGGTTGATAAACAAGAAGCGGAAGAAACCGGTCGTGCCTATCTCGAACGCGTGGGCCTTTCCGATAAGGTCGACAAGTATCCCGATCAGCTTTCCGGCGGCCAGCAGCAGCGTGTTGCTATCGCCCGTGCGCTCAACATGCATCCCAAGATTATGCTGCTCGATGAACCGACGAGTGCGCTCGATCCCGAAATGGTGCAGGAAGTGCTCGATGTTATCAAGTCGCTTGCGGAAACCAATATGACTATCGTTATGGTTACCCACGAAATGGGTCTTGCTCGCGAAGCGGCCGACAAGGTTGTTTTCATGGAAAATGGCCTTGTGATCGAAGAGGGTACGCCGAGCCACATCTTCGATGAAACGAATAACGAGCGCATCCAAAACTTCCTTTCCAAGATTTTGTAGGTGAGAGGAATGCTGAGTAGACGCGAATTCACTCGTCTTTCGGTGGTTGCGCTTGGTGCCGCCACCCTGGGAACGGGTTTGGCGGGGTGCGCACCCCGCGATGTGCTGCGGGTGGGTACAAAGATCGATGTCCCCGGGTTTGGGTTTCAAAATCCCGCTACGGGAACCATCGAGGGTTTTGAGGTCGACATTGCGCACGGTTTGGCTGAACGCATTGAGGGAAGTCCCGATAAATTGCAGGTTACCGGCGTAAATGTGACGACACGGGGGGCCATGCTCGACAACAATACCCTCGATGCGGCACTTGCGACGTTTACCATCACCGAAGCGCGCAAGAAAAGCTACAATTTCTCGCAGCCCTACTATACCGACCACATCGGCGTGCTCGTCAAGAAAAGCTCGGGCATTGCACGTCTCGATGATCTCAACGGCAAGATGATCGGAGTGGCGCTTTCGGCTACAACGCGCGATAAGCTGACCAAAGCGGGAGATGAAATCGGAATCAAGATGAACTTTTCGGAATATGCGACGTATCCCGAAATCAAGATCGCGCTGGTCACCGGCCGTGTTGACGCTTTTTCGGTCGACCGATCCATCTTGAAGGGATATCTCGACGATTCCACCATGCTGCTTGAAACCGAGTTTGCGCCGCAGGAATACGGTGTTGCAACCAAAAAAACCAATACCGAACTTGCCGCCAAAATTGATGAAGCGCTGGCGAATATGATGGAGGACGGTTCTCTGGATGCCCTCAAGAAGAAGTGGGGGTTAAACAATGCTTGATATCTTCGCTCCCTTTAAGTGGGAGGCGCTTTTTGCGCGGTGGCCCGATCTTTTGTGGGCATTCGGCGTCACGGTCGCCATATCGGTGCTGGCTCTGATCATCGCTTTGGTTTTGGGTGTTATCTTCGGCGTGCTATCCGTGTCGCGCTCAAGCGTTTTGCGTGGCATTACCCGCGTCTATGTTGAGGTGGTGCAAAACATACCGCTGCTGCTGCAGGTGTTTGTGTTCTACGCGATATTCCCGCTGATCGGCATCAACATCACGTCGTTTTTTATCGGCGTGCTCGCCGTGGGCATCTATCATGGTGGCTATATTTCTGAAGTGGTTCGCAGCGGTATCGGTTCGATCCATCACGGTCAGTTCGAGGCGGCGAAAAGCCAGGGTTTTAGCTACTGGCAGACGATGTTCATCATCATCTTGCCTCAGGCCGTTCGCATTATCATGCCTCCTCTGGCCGTGCAGGCTGCAAACCTTATCAAGAACACGTCGGTGCTGGCGCTGATTGCCGGCGGCGAGCTGATGTATTTCTCGAACTCCTTTGCGGGGTCGACCAGCTACTACGGTCCCGTTTACGTGGTGGCTATTGTGCTCTATTTCATCATTTGCTTCCCCCTGTCCCGCCTGGCGCTCTATCTCGAAACCCGTACGCGCTCGAATAAGCACATCGCAACGGGCGACCTTTCTGAAAACTTGCGCGTTGACGTGACGGAATCTACGCCGGGCACCCACGATATTACCGGTCGTGCTGCTGCCGACACGCTTGCCGCCGGTCTGCAAACGATGCAGGATACCGTCAACATCGCTCCGGCACCGGCAGCTCCTTCGCCCCGTCATCCGCTCCATACCCTGGTCGATCCGGGTAATCCCGTCGCACCGGTGGAGGAATATCCCATTACCGGTATTCGTGCTGCGGCTATTGCCGACGAAATTGGCAAGGAAAACCAGCAGGTCATCGACGATGAGGAAGCTGCGTTCAGGCGACGGACCAAAGCGGGTCGGACCGGTGCGAAAAAGCATCTCGAGGAAATGTCACGTGCTAAAAACGCGCCAGGTATGAGCATTCTTGATGATGGGACAACAGCACCGAAGGCCGTTGATGACGATTGCGATGACACCGATAATGGGAAGGGGGCGAACTAGTCATGGCTGAACTGTTTACCTGGATTAATCTCCGCTTTTTGCTGCAGGGTTTGGGGATGACGCTGCTCATTTCCGCCATTTCGATTGCGTGCTCCATCGTGCTTGGTACCCTCATTTCGGTCATGCGTACAAGCAACAATAAAATACTGCGCGGCATCGCAGGGGCCTACATCGAACTGTTCAAAAATACGCCGCTGCTTTTGTGGATCATGTTCACGTTCTTTGTGGCGCAACTGCCACCTATCGGTGCGGCCGTGCTCGCGTTCACTCTGTTTACCAGTGCGTCTGTTGCGGAAATCGTGCGTGGCGGCCTTGCCAGTGTGCACTCTGGGCAATACGAAGCGGCGAAAAGCCAAGGCTTTTCAATCGTACAGACCTATGTGCTTATCATCTTGCCGCAGGCGTTGCGCAATATGATTCCGGCGCTGCTGTCCCAGTTTGTGACCACTATTAAAGATACGAGCTTTTTGTGGGGCGCGATGGCTTTGCAAGAGCTGATGGGTCGTGGCATGATTTTGATGAACAGCTACAATTCAACCGAGCAGATCTTCATGATCTTTGGCATCATGGCGGTCATGTACTTCATCGTCTGCTTCGCGCTTTCTCAGTTGGTTCGCGCCTACCAGCGTAGACTGAAAAAGGCACGCAACAACTAAAGGATACCGAACACGCTTTGACCGTCGGTATGGTTGGCAACCTAAATCCCCCGTTGAGAACTTGATAACACAAGGACGCATCGGGGGATTTTCGTGTCGGAGGATGCGGGGATAGCCAGCGCGCTCCCGCCCTGCAAAATCGTTATCGCAAGGCCTTATGGTTGGAGTTGTTTGAGGTAGCCCAGCGAGCCGATGGAGGGCTGCGCACTTTCCGGAACGCGCATGGTGATGGTTTGCCCGTAGGCGTTTACGGTGAGGTAGTTAGGGTTATCGTAGGTGGTGATGCTGGCGTCTACGCCTGCATAGGTGCTGCTGTAGGTGTCGGTAACCACGACGTCATTGGGCAGAGGGGTGGCTTCCCAGTGTGCGATATCGAGGTCGGCGATGGCGGCGTCGACCTCTGGCTCGCTCATCCCGGTTGCAGCTGCAATGGCCGGGCGGTATTCATCGAGCGTGGCGGTTATTTTTCCTTTGAGGTCACCGGATTCGATGACGACATTGGCGGCGTTTGCTCTGACGTCTTCTGCTGCAGTGCGCGCAGCGGTGTTTGCCGTTTCTGAAATGGTGTCAATTCCTATAATTGCAGTGGCTCCGATGATGGCGGTGGTGATAAGCCCGAGGGAAATAGCGACTGCTTTTCTCATGGTTTGCCTCCTGGGGAAGTCCGATGCGTAGTGTGGGGCGCCGCCGCTGGTGTGTTACTGGGTCGGGTATGCTGCGGTTCAAGGGGTTTGTTTGCGGTATTCGTGGCGGGGTTCGGCGGTTTCCCACAAGGTTAAGCCTAGGGGAAAAATCAAGCCTCCATCAAACGCCCGCGGTATCTTCAGAGCTTGAGAACAAAAGCACCACGGGTGTTTCTGAACAAATATCCGGGTACTATCTTTTAATTTTACCATTTTTTTATATCAGTCCGCCTGCATTTTGTGCCGGGTTGATCGTGTCGATAAAAGGTGAACCGGGAAAAATTTCACAAAGAGCTCGAGCCAAGTGGCGGCTTTTCGTGTATGCTTACTAGCTGTTTATCCCCTCGCACGTTAAATCAATAGGAAAGGGGCATCGTGTGAAACTGATTGTGACGGAAAAAAATATCGCCGCAGAAAAGATCGCCGATCTGCTGAGCGCGACAAAGCCGAAAACGGATAAGGTCTACTCGACTCCAGTCTATCGCTTTGAGCGAGAAGGGGAAGAGTGGGTCACGATCGGCTTGCGTGGCCATATCCTGGAGCCCGATTTCGCTCCTTCGTTGGTCTACGATAAAAAGCATGGCTGGCAGGGAGTTACCCTCGAGGGCGAAATTCTTGAGGCTTCTCTTCCGGACGCTTTAAATAAACCACCTTTTAAGAAAAAAAAGCCTTTCACTGTCGACGGCGTTGAGCTTGGTGCATGGAAGATGGAAGCATTGCCGTATTTAGTCTATGCGCCCATAGAAAAGCTTCCGAAGGAAAAAGAGCTCATTCGAAGCCTGAAGAATCTGGCTAAAAAAGCTGATTCAATTGTGATTGCGACAGACTTCGATCGTGAAGGTGAGCTGATTGGATCCGATGCGCTTTCCTGCGTCAAGGAAGTCAATCAGGTCGCACCTGTTTCCCGTGCGCGTTATTCAGCGATTACGGAAGAGGAAATTACCCATGCGTTTACCAACCTCGTAGAGCTCGATGTTGATTTGGCGAGTGCTGGTGCATCGCGTCAGGATATCGATCTTATTTGGGGTGCGGTGCTTACTCGCTATCTCACGTTGGTGAAGTTTGCGGGTTATGGCAACGTGCGCTCTGCCGGTCGCGTGCAGACGCCGACGCTTGCGCTTATCGTGGCGCGCGAACGCGAACGTCTTGCGTTTATTCCGGAAGACTATTGGGTTATCAAGGGTGCATTTGCCCACGAAGCAGCCGAAACTACCGAGTTTGAAGCGCCGCACGAAGTTGCCCGATTTAAATCAGAAGACCAAGCGACTTCGGCCATGAGCAACGTCGCAGAGGTGAAAATCGCTACCGTGACCTCGATTGAGAAGAAAACGCGCAAAGTGGCACCCCCCGTGCCTTTCAATACCACGTCTTTGATGGCTGCGGCAGCATCTGAGGGTATTTCTCCGGGTCGTACTATGCGTCTTGCCGAAAGTCTCTACATGGATGGTTACATCAGCTATCCGCGCGTCGACAACACGGTATACCCGCCTTCGCTCGACTTGGTTGATACGGTCAAGAAAGTGTCGGGAAATCCGGTCTACGCGCCGTTTTGCCAGCAACTGCTCAAAAGCGGGCCGCTCCATGCGACTCGTGGTAAAAAGGAAACGACAGACCATCCGCCAATCCACCCGACCAACATGGCAACGCCCGATACGTTGCCTCCCGCTGAATATAAACTTTACAACCTTGTCGTCCGTCGCTTTTTAGCGACGCTTTCCGATGCGGCGGTGGTGGAGGGAACCAAGGTCAACCTTGCGGTTGGTGCCGAAACCTTCATCGCAAAAGGTGATATTTTGCAGGTTCCGGGTTTTCGGGGCATCTATCCTTACGGCCTCAAAAAAGACGAACTGTTGCCCGCTTTAACCGAGGGCGAACAGGTTTGTTTTCATGGTGCTACGTTAACCCAGAAGCAGACGGAGCCCTCTTCGCGCTATTCACAGGGTAAGCTGATCCAAGAAATGGAAAAGCTTGGTCTTGGTACGAAATCAACCCGTCACGCCATCATTGAGCGTTTGTATGCGGTGAAATACGTACAAAACGACCCCATCGAGCCTTCGGCTTTGGGCATGGCGGTCTGCGATGCGCTCGATAAGTTTGCTCCGCACGTCACGAGTCCGAACATGACAGCCGAGCTTGAAAGCGAAATGGATAATATTTCGATGGGGGCAACCTCGAAGGTGGCCGTGGTCGATCACAGCCGCAATCTTTTGGCAAGCCAGCTTGAAAGTTTGATACCTCATTCCGAAGAGGTAAGCGCTGCGCTTGCCGATGCGGTTGCCGCCGATGCCTACGTGGGTCCGTGCCCTAAATGCGGAAAAGATCTCCAGTTGCGGGCTTCCCAGAAGACTCGTTCGATGTTTATCGGGTGTGCGGGATGGCCGGATTGTGATATGACCTATCCGCTTCCCAAGGGAAAAATCGAAGCGCTCTCAGAACCGTGCCCCGCCTGTGGTATGCCGCAGATCAAGGTGACGGCATTTCGCGCAAAACCACGGACGCAGTGCATCGACCCGCTGTGCGAGACCAATTACGAGCCCAACGTCGAAGTGGGGCATTGTCCTGTGTGCAAGGAAAAGGGCATTGATGCGAAATTGATTGCACAGAAAAATCCCCGCACGTTGAAGCGATTTATTCGCTGCGAAAATTACGATGACTGCGGCGTGGGATATCCTTTGCCGCAGTATGGTGCACTGACCGCAACGGCGGACGTGTGCGAATCATGCGGAGCCCCGATGGTTATCGTTACCACTGCGCGTGGACCGTGGAAGCTTTGCCCTAATTTCGAATGCCCCAGTAAGCTTGAAGCGGAAGCGAAAAAGGCTGAAAAATTGCAGAGCAAAGCGAAGGGTGCGCCGAAGACCCCGGCAAAAAAGCCCGCGAAAACAGCAGCAAAACCTGCAGCGCGGAAGCGAGCACCCGCGAAAAAGGCGCCCGCGAAAAAGACAACAGCAGCAAAGACAACAGCAAGCAGTGAGGGAAAGGAAACAAATGTCTAAAGTAACCATCGTTGGAGCGGGAAATGTGGGAGCCACCGCAGCCCATATTATCGCAAGCAAAAACCTTGCCGATGTGGTGTTGGTCGATGTGGCCGAAGGGCTTCCCCAGGGCAAAGCGCTCGACATGATGCATATGCGCTCCGTTGAGAAATTTACGGTTTCCGTTACGGGAACCAATGACTATGCGGCAACTGCCGATTCCGACATTGTGGTTATCACTGCAGGTATCGCCCGCAAGCCCGGTATGACGCGCGAGGATTTGCTCGGTGTCAATTCCGGCATCATGTCCTCGGTTATCGAGGCTGCCTGCGCGGCATCACCGAACGCTGTTTTTATCTGCGTTACGAATCCGCTTGACGTTATGACCTACCTTGCGTACCAGAGATCGGGCTTGCCCACCAATCGTTTGATCGGCATGGGCGGGGTTCTCGATTCGGCGCGTCTGTCGTTTGCTGTGTGCGAAAAGCTTGGGTGCGATCCGGCCGATGTCGAAGCGTGGGCATTGGGCGCTCACGGTGAAGGTATGGTGTGCTGGCCGCGTTATACTACCGTCAAAGGTACTCCTATCACCGAGTTGCTTACCGACGAAGAAGTTGCCGAAGTCGTGCAGCGCACCGTTAAGGGTGGCGCCGAAGTCGTCGCCCATCTCAAGACCGGTTCCGCCTACTATGCACCCGGCGCTTCCATCGCCGAAATGGTCGACGCGATCTTGAGCGATTCGCATAAAGTCATGAGTGTTTGTTCGTTTATCGATGGTGAGTATGGCATCAAGGACATCTACATGAATATCCCCACTCGTTTGGGTCGGGGCGGGGTAGAGGAGATCGTCGAATTCGAATTGACCGACGATGAACTGGCTGCACTGCAGGTCTCTGCCGCAAGCGTGGCAAAGGGACTTGAAAACTTGCCCGTATAAGGTAGTGCTTGGCAAGGCCCTTCGACGCGTCGATGCGCAATCGATGTCTTGAAGGGCCTTTTTTGTAGGCAGAATTTCAAAAAATCTCTCAAAAGAGATCGATGCTGTCATGTAATAGTGGACACTGTTCTTCTACAATAGACCCATGAAAAAAAACATTACAGCTCAGTGCGTTGCGGAGGCGGTCTATACCGCCCTTCCGCGTTTGGCGTGCGATTTGCCCGTTGATATAGTGGCGGGGCTTTGTCGTGCTCAGGAAGCCGAAGTAAACCCGCGTGCGCAGGAGGTTTTGCGACAGCTGGTTGTAAACGCGCAGATTGCCTCCGATGATCGTGTGCCGATATGCCAGGATACCGGCACGGTTTGGGTGTGTCTCGAAATCGGGCCGGATGTCTACATCGCAGGCGATGTGCTTTCCGGTGTCGATGGCGCGGTTGCTCGCGCCTACCGCGAAGCGCATCTGCGCAAGTCCGTCGTATGCGACGCCGTGTTCGATCGCACGAATACCGGTGATAATGCTCCGGCGTTTTGCGAAATTCACCCGGTGGGTGAAGCGGGGGTTGCGCGCTTGCATATCATGCTGAAAGGCGGCGGGTCGGATAATGCGAGCCGGGTTGTCATGCTGACTCCCGGGGCGGGGGTGGCTGGTATTGTCGATGAGGTGCTGAGCTGTGTGCGGGCGAAGGCGGCCAATGCTTGTCCTCCGCTCGTGATCGGTGTTGGCATCGGTGCCACCTTTGATAAGGTTGGTGGCCTGGCAAAACGGGCACTGATGCGTCCGCTTGATGCTCCCGCTCCCGACAGACGAACGGACGCTTTCGAATCTGAGTTACTCGAAGCGGTTAACGCGACGGGTATCGGTGCGGGGGCTTTGGGGGGTGCGACAACGGCGCTTGCGGTGAAGGTGAACACGGCGCCCTGTCATATCGCCGCGCTTCCGCTTGCTATCAACATGGGCTGTTCGGCGATGAGGAGGGTAACCCTTGAGCTTTAATCGACCTCTTTCTCTTCCTCTCGAGCGTACCGTTTTAAGCTCTTTGCATGCGGGGGACTCCTGCTTGCTGACCGGACCGCTCTTCACGTTGCGCGATGCGGGTCATCTTCGTTTGCTTGAGGAAATGAAATCCCGCGATGATCTGCCCTACAACTTGTCCGGACACACGATTTTTTATGCTGGTCCAACCCCTGAGGCTGCGGGGCGCCCCTTTGGGGCAATCGGTCCAACGACGGCTTCGCGCATGGATTTTGCGACACCGCTTTTGCATGAGGCTGGAATCGTTGCGACGGTGGGTAAGGGAATTCGTTCCCCTGAAGTCATAGAGGCGTGCAAGCAGTTTTGCTGCGTCTATTTTGTAGCCGTCGGGGGTGCCGCTGCGTTTCTTGCGAAGTGCATAGAAAGTTCGCAGACCTTAGCGTATGATGAATTGGGTACGGAGGCTCTTCGCCGTATTGAAGTGGTCGATTTTCCCGTGTTTGTCGGGGTCGATACGCAGGGTAAAGACATCTACTCGCTTTAGGTGGGTATGGAAAAGGAATCTAATACATCGTGGATTGCAATGACCAAAATGGCACGGGACCGGGTATATTCATAACATTTGAAGGCGGCGAAGGTGCTGGCAAGACCACCCATATCAATTTTCTCGCACGGGTACTGCGCAAGAAAGGTCATGAGGTGCTTTGTTTGCGCGAGCCTGGAGGAACCGCTATCGGTGAAAGCCTGCGCCAGGTTGTTCTCGACACGAAAAATGAAGCTTTGTGTGATGAGGCGGAACTTTTCTTGTATGAGGCGGCTCGCGCTCAAATTGTAAGCGAAGTCATTAAGCCGGCTTTAGTGCGGGGCGCGGTCATCTTGTGCGATCGTTTCTATGATTCAACGCTTGCGTATCAGGTATATGGCCGGGGTCTTCCCGAATCGTTTGTACGCCAGGCCAATTCTATGGCATGTCAGGGTGTTCATCCGTGTCGCACCATCTTGTTAACAACGGGTGCTTCAGCCGAAGCTGGCTTGCTTAGGGCGACGCATCACGGTGCTGCGGATAGGGTTGAAGCAGCCGGTCTCGAATTTCATAAAAGGGTTAACGAGGGATTTTTGCATATCGCCACCGAAAGCCCGGAACGTATTCGCGTGGTGGTTTCCGCAGCGAAAAAATCGCAAACGGCTCGTGCAATTTTTCAGGAACTCGCCGATATATTTGATTGGGATGAAGACGACACCGTCTTTGATTTTGATGCTTTTTCTTCTCTTGACACACGAAAGACCGAAGACACTTTGGCTGACATTCATGCAGGAGTGTAGGTATTGATGACGGCTGATGCGTTCGAAAACATCTTCGGGCAGGCGCAGGTACGCGAATTTTTGCGGGCGATCGTTGCGGGCGATAAGGTCTCTCATGCCTATCTGTTCACCGGTCCTGCCGGCTCGAACAAAACTGCCGCTGCCTACGCCTTGGCTCAAAGTGTTGTGTGTAAAAACGGTGGGTGTATGACGTGTGATGATTGTCGACGCGTTGCGCGCCGCAAGCATCCTGACGTGCGCTATTTTGCGCCTGCAGGTGCAAATGGATATCTGGTTGAACAAATTCGCGAGATCGTATCCGAGGCTGCTCTTGCACCGATTCGGGCCCATAAGAAAGTCTATCTTCTTGATCGCGTTGATCTGTTGGGGGTACAAGCCGCCAATGCTTTCCTGAAAACACTCGAAGAACCACCGGATGATGTCGTTTTGATCCTGTTGGGGCGCACGCGCGAAAGCGTGCTTCCGACCATTGTTTCGCGCTGTCAGGTGGTTCCGTTTCGTCATATTCCCGCCAGTGAAGCTGCGGGTATTTTGGTGCAGAACACCGGAGCGACGCTCGCTCAGGCAAAAATTGCAATTCAGGCGTGCGACGGCTCTATCACGCGCGCTTTTGATTTTGTGCAGTCAAAAGAGCGGAGAGTTTTTCGTTCTCGTATTCTTGAGATCCTCGCCGCGCTTTTTGTTGCGGATGATTTAGATATTTTGAACTACGCTCGTGAATTGTTGCTTGGTACGAAGGCGCCTCTTGATACGGTGCGCGCGGCGCAGGAAGAAGAGCTTGCGGCATCCGCAGACTTTTTAGCTAAATCGGCCTTGCGCCAGATTGAAGCACGTAACAAGCGAGCGCTGACGGCGAAAAGCGTCGAGTCGCTCAATCAACTGACCGCCATTATCCGCTCCTGGTTGCGCGATGTGATGATGGTGTGTGCGGGCACCCCTGAACTCGTCATCAACGGTGATGTAGTCGGGCAGATCGAAGATGCCGCCGCTCGCACCGATGTGTCGCGCGCCGCACGAGCTTTGGAGGCGGTTCATCACACACACGAAGCCATCACGTATAATGTATCTCCTGAGACCTGCATAGACGTGATGCTATTTGAGATAAGAGAGGTTTTATATGGTACGGATAGCACCGATAGGGTTGCAGTATAATCCGCGGACCCTCTGGTTTGATCCGAACGGCCTAGAAATCAACAAAGGCAATGCCGTTGTGGTAAAAACTGAGCGGGGAACAGAATATGGCCACGCGACCGACGATATCATCGAGGTTAGCGAGGAGGCTATCAAGAAACTGAAATCCGCTTTAAAACCGGTTTTACGTTTGGCAACTGAAGAAGACGACGCGCGCGCTTCTGAGCTTGAAGAAAAAGCGCGGATGGCGTTGCCTTTGTTCAGAGAACTTGCCGTTGGAATCAATGACGATATGCATCCGGTTATGGTCGAATATTTGTTCGATGGCGACAAAGCGATCTTTTACTTTTCTGCCGAAGAACGTGTCGACTTTCGCGAACTGGTGCGCAAGTTGGCCGCGCAGTTTCATGTGCGAGTTGATATGCGCCAAATCGGTGTTCGCGATGAAGCGCGCATTGTGGGTGGCTTGGGCCACTGCGGTCAGGAATTGTGCTGTAAGCGCCTTGGCGGTGAATTTTGCCCCGTTTCCATTCGCATGGCGAAAGAGCAAGATCTCTCGCTTAACCCCCAAAAGATTTCGGGCGTGTGCGGGCGTTTAATGTGCTGTCTGCGGTATGAATTTGATGCCTATAAAGATTTCAAGGGGAGAGCTCCCAAAGTGGGGGCCAAGGTTGATACCCCCAAGGGGTCTGCGAAGGTGATCGACCTCAACGTACCGCGCGAAATCGTATCCCTTAAAATGGAAGATGCAAAGATTGTCAAAATCCCGCTTGCCGAAATGGATCCACCCGAAGAAGGGGTTGCTCGTCCCAGCGTGGTGGGAGAAGAGGCTTTTGAGCGCGCTACTGCTGACCAGGGTTTGATCGGCGATACGAGCGCTTCGATGATATTTGCCACCCCGAATTTCACGGGCACCGATAAGCTTGCCGAAGGTGGAGCCCGTACGGTTAAAGCGCGGAGTCCGCGCAAGGGGGGAGATGAGGAGGGCAAGAATAAAACGAATCAGCCCGCTACCGAAGGTCGCAAACCTCGTCGTCGCAATCGCGGCGGAAATGGCGGTGGCAACGCGAACGGCGCAGGCGCTCAAGGTGCAGCGACCGCTTCGAACAAAAATCCTCGGAACGCTCAGGGGCAAAGCGGTCAAGAATCCCGTTCCGCCACGAGCAAACAGCGTTCTCCCCGACAGCGTTCGGGACAGGGCACACAAAACGGATCGGGTGAAACCCGAAACACTACGGGTAAACAGACCGTACGTCCCGGGCAAAATTCATCGGGTTTGCGCAATACCGCTTCAAAAAGCCGTCGTGGGACGGGGGGAGGGGTAAACGGAAAGAAAAACCCTGGCACCTCTTCGCAGAAACCGTCGAATGCGTCTTCTGTAGCACCCGATACGCATCGTAAAACGCGACGTCGCAGCCATAAGACGGGAGGCGCCGGCAGTGAAGCTTGATTACTCGCTTTTGACCGATCTCTATCAGCTGACCATGGCTCAAGGCTATTGGGAGGTTGGCAAGGTTGATGAGGAAGCCTGTTTCCATATGTATTTCCGCGATAACCCTTTCCAGGGAGGGTTTGCCCTTGCCTGTGGCATGGCGCAACTTGCAGAAATTATCGATACCTTTTCGTTTTCTCCAGAAGATATTGATTATCTTGCAAGTTTGGATGCTCCTGCGGGAGGCCCGCTTTTTAAGCAGGCGTTTCTTGATTATCTGGCCGATTTCGAATTGGTCGTCGATATTGATGCGGTTCACGAGGGTGTCGTGGTTTTTCCCAACGAACCGCTCGTGCGTGTTTGCGGTCCTATCCTGCAGTGTCAATTGCTTGAAACAGCGCTTCTGAACTGCATCAACTTCGAAACGCTGATAGCGACAAAAGCTTCGCGTGTCTGCTTGGCTGCGCAGGCTCCGGTTGCCGAGTTTGGCCTTCGTCGTGCTCAGGGGACGGGCGGTTTATGGGCGAGTCGTGCGGCAATCGTGGGCGGGTGTGCTTCCACGTCAAATGTTTTGGCGGGAAAGTTGTTTGGAATTCCTGTTTCAGGAACGCATGCTCATTCCTGGGTTATGGCTTTTGAAGATGAACTGGAGGCGTTTCGTGCCTATGCGCGGGTGATGCCTCGCAACTGCGTGTTGCTCATCGACACCTATGACGTAAGGCAGGGGCTTGAAAACGCTATTACGGTCGGGCTGGAGATGAAGGAGCAGGGAAATCGTTTGGCGGGTATCCGCATCGATTCGGGCGACTTGGCTTGGCTTGCTAAGATGGCGCGAGAGAGACTCGATGCGGTCGGTTTGACCGATACCGGTATCGTGCTTTCCAATGACCTGGATGAGTACACCATTCAATCCATTCGTGACCAGGGCGCCCAGGTCGCTTCATGGGGTGTTGGCACCAAGCTTGCGACGGCCTACGATCAGCCGACGCTCGGGGGTGTCTACAAGCTTTCGGCGACACGCGCGGCGGGAAGCGAGACGTGGCGCGATTGCCTTAAGATATCCGAGCAAACAACGAAGCTCACCACGCCGGGAGTGCTTGATGTGCGGCGCTATTATGACGACGATGGTTGTATTGCGGGAGATATGGTGTTTGACGTGCACGATTCGCTGTGTTCTCATGAAACCATCATTGATCCTGCCGATAGTTTGCGTCGCAAGCCGCTTGAAGGTAAGCGTTTTGAAACCCTGCTGTATCCTCTTGCGCGCAAAGGTCATCTCGTGCTGGAAGAGGAATACCGCGACGCCACCAAGGCTCGCGACCGTGCGATGGCGCAGCTTGATACGCTTGACGATACTCAAAAACGCATATTGAATCCGCACTCTTATCCTGTAGGTTTAGAATATGGTCTTTTCGAGCGTCGCCGTAACCTGGTTGCACACCTTCGTGGCATCCAATAAGGTAGAGAAGACGTAAAAGTGATGGATAGGGTTGTTGAAGGTACGTTGATACAGAAAAGAGAACCATGATCAAAATCATCACCGATTCGGTAGCTTCGATTCCCAGCGATATGCTGGAAGGAAAAGATGCCGAAGTTCTTACACTCTTCATCAATCGTGATGGTGTTGAATACGCCGATGCAACGATGGATATGGACGCCTTCTACGCTGAGATATATGACATGATTGATGATATTCCCACGTCAAGTCAGCCTTCGCAGGCCGTATTCGAGCGGGCTTTTGAAACGTGTGCCAAGGCGGGAGATGAGGTCCTCGGTATTTTTATTTCGTCGGGGCTTTCGGGTGCCTACGAAGGAGCGCTGCATGCCGCTCGCAGTGTCAAGGAGCGCAATCCTGAGTTTACCTACGCTCTTGTTGATTCAAAATCATGTGGGTTCGATGAGGCCCCTGCGGTTCTCGATGCGCTTGAGGCGGTTGCGGCAGGGAAGACTCTCGATGAGTGTGCTCAGGTGGCGGTTAACGCGGTCGCGTCTTCTCGCTTTCTTTTCACCCCTGAAAGCTTACTTTTCCTGCAAAAGGGAGGCCGCATCGGGGGTGCCGCCGCATTGTTGGGCAACTTGATCCATATCGCGCCGGTACTGACCGTTATCGATGGGTGCGCTACGACCTCGGCGAAGGTGCATACGCACACGAAGGCGTTGGAAAAAATAGTGCAGCTGTTTAAAGAGGATATTGAAGCTTACGGACTCAAACGCGTGGTCGTGCATTACATTGGCGATAAAACGCCGGCGGTTGCTTGGGCGAAAGAGGTGATCGAACCTTTTTTGGGCGAGGTTGTTCGTATCTTGCCGGTTAGCCCCGTCATTGGGATGCATGTTGGACCTGCTGTTGGCATCGCTTACGAGTGCAAGCAGCCTTTGCAGGGAAAGATTACGGTTTCACCTCAAACCTTGATCTGTACTCAATAGTTATCTGTCATCTTCGATACTATCAGTATCCTGTCGTGTAAAAGAGCTTTGCTGCAACCACACAACTTTGGGAGTGATTTCATTTTATGCAACCACAATGTAATCTCATTATAGACTCTTGCTGCGATCTGCCTTTTGAGGTTGTCGACCGAGAAGGCGTCGAACTGATTGAATTTCCCTACATTATGAGTGATGGCGAACATCTCGATGATCTGTATCGAAGCATGTCGGCCCACGATTTTTTTCAGGGTATGCGCGACGGTGAAGAGCCGTCTACCGCACAGCTTTCAGTGCCCGTACTGCAGGCTGTTTTTCAGCGTGCAGCAGATTCGGGGATGCCGACGGTGTTCTTCAGTTTTTCGAGTGCGCTATCGGGCAGCTTTGATGTTGCGGTGATGGTAAGCGAGCAGGTGAAAGCCGCTAATCCCAAACTCGAACTGTACGTGGTCGACACGAAGATGGCCTCTATCGCAGAAGCCATGCTTGTCTATGAAGCATTGCGTCAGCGCGATAAGGGTCTTACCGCACCCGAGCTGGTGGCATGGGCCGAAGAGGCGCGCAACTTCATCGGTGCTGAATTTATGGTTGAAGATTTAGAATCGCTGCGACGGGGTGGGCGTATTCCCTCTTCGATTGCCTATGCCGGTGCCAAACTTGATGTGAAGCCGATGCTCACCATCGATTTGGAGGGCAAACTTTCTTTGGTCGGCGTCGCTCGAGGTCGCAAGAAGGGCATCAAGCAGTTGGCGGAATATTACAGCAAGCATGTGGCGCAAACCACTCCTGGTCAGTGTGTTGTTATCGGGCACGCCGATTGCCCTAAAGACGCTGAACGCTTGAAGGATATGCTTGCGAAAATCGATGAAAATATTTTGTTTCTTGAAAGCAATATTGGTCCGGTTATCGGCAGCCATGTTGGTCCCGGCATGATAGCACTTGTATTTTGGGGAAACGATCGCCGCGAAGAACTATCGGTTGCTGATAGGATTGCAAAACGGGTTAAAGGAAAAGAATAAAGAGGCCGAAAACCTTTCAAATAGAATAGATTCGAAGCAGAGAAAACGTGGGGGTTATGGTATGGAAAAATCATTCGTATTCATCGGTGATACGCAGGTGGGCGATGCTTTGACGGGAAATCTTATCGATGCGGGATTTTTGGCAGCCCCCGATCTGGGAACGGCCGATGTTATTTTTACGTTCTGCGAATCACAGACGGTGACCGAGGATGTCTACTTCGAAACGGGCGGTTTGATCCAGAATGGTAAAAGCGGGGTCTATCTGGTGGATTTGGGGTCGACGAGCCCCGCGTTTTCTAAAGAGCTTCATGCGGTCGCCTTGGTAAACGATATGCACGCCGTCGATGCCCCTCTTTTTGTAAACGATATCGTGGTGTCTCATACGTTTGCTCGGCGTGATAACCTGACGATTTTTGTCGGCGGAGAACAGGATGATTTTGATGAGGTGCGCGCTTTTTTGGATGCGATGTCATCGACGGTTACCTATTGCGGCGATGCTGGATCGGGTCAGATGACCAAAGCCGTCTTGTCTCTTCAAAACACCGCCCAAGTAATCTCGCTTATGGAAGCTGAGGCGCTGTGCCGCAATGCGGGCAACGATCCGATTTCCACGATAGATGCCGCCTTGGCAACGGGCGCGATTGCTCCGCGCGTTGCCGCGTTGCACCATGCGGTTTCTCAGCATGCGTTTACGGGTGGATATACGCTGCAGATTCTCATGGGAGAACTCGTTGCGGCGCTTTCTGCTGCCGACGATATCGATCTTATTTTACCCCAAGCTGAAGCGGCTATGCATTTGCTCGATTTGTTGGCCGTTATTGGTGGGGCCAAAATGGGTCCTGCCGCATTGAGCTTACTTTATGGTGATGAATCCGAATGTGCTCAATACGGCCTGGATTGGACGCGGGCAGAGGCGGCGTACGGATCGGATGATCATGGTTGCGATTGTGACGACGATGACTGCGATTGCGACCACGATGGGGACGACGATTATCCTGCTGGATTTGGCAGCTATTCTGCCAACTAGCCCATCCGTGTGATCTTGCCTGCCCCGAGAAGGATGAACCGAAGATGCAAACATCTGCGTCCCTAACTGAGTGTACGCTTTGCCCTCGTGCCTGTCGCGTTGACCGATGCGCGGGGGAGGTTGGCGTATGTGGTGCGACGGCGCGTGTGCGGGTGGCACGCGCGGCGCTGCATTTTTGGGAAGAACCCTGCATCAGTGGATCTTCAGGAAGCGGAACGGTCTTTTTTAGCTACTGCCCCCTGCATTGTATCTACTGCCAAAATCGTGCCATTGCGGCGGGAGATGTTGGTGTTGATATCTCCATTGCTCGTTTGGCGCGTATATATTGCGAGCTTGCTGAGCAGGGCGCGCTTAATATTAACCTTGTCACTCCGACCCATTATGTAGCGCAGATCATTGAATCTTTGGTCAGGGCGCGTGATGCGGGGCTTACGTTGCCGGTTGTATACAACACGTCTGGTTATGAGGCCGTCGAAACGATTCGCTCTCTTTCGGGTATTGTTGATAGTTATTTGACCGATTTCAAGTATGCTGATGCGAATCTGGCTGCGCGATATTCCCACGCTGCCGATTATCCCGACGTTGCTTTTGCGGCGCTTGATGCGATGGTGGATCAAGTAGGCCCTTGTGTGTTCGATGATATCGAGGGCGATGTGCCCGCGCGTTTGCGGCGGGGTGTGGTGGTACGGCACCTGATGTTACCTGGATGTTTGGACGATTCACGAGCGGTTGTGCGCTTGCTTCATGATCGCTACGGGTCGGCGGTCCGATTGAGCCTGATGAACCAATATACGCCCCTGACGATGTTTCCCGAATACCCCGAACTTAATCTGCGGGTTCCCGATAGCGATTATGAGGCTCTCCTTGACTTTGCGGACTCGATTGGTGTCGAGGACTATTATTGGCAAGAGGGCGGGGCTGCCGAAGAAAGTTTTATCCCCGCATTCGACAATACCGGAGTGCTAGGTCCAGAATTGGAGTCGTAAGAGAGAAAGTAGTTTGCTTCTGGCGTCCAAGATCGCTCTAGAATTGATTATTTCACCTTGAACTTCTCTCCATAACCCTTTGCGAACCGAGGGCTCTATGGCATAATGAATCGCGTGCTTTTAAGCCAGTGTGGCGCAACGGT
>JAVVXN010000011.1:0-37031 GCA_036651575.1 Raoultibacter sp.
GCGGCGGTTCTATCTGCATCACGCGCGAGCAGAAGGGCATCGGTCGCGGTCAGGCCACAGCCGTTATCGAAGTGGCGCGTGCCCGCGATGAATATTACGAAGAAACTGGCATCTACGTGCCTATTTGTTCCGATGGTGGCATCGTGTATGACCATCATGTGACCCTGGCTTTAGCTATGGGCGCCGACTTCATGATGCTTGGCCGCTATTTTGCCCGTTTCGATGAAAGCCCCACCAACAAGGTGAATATCAACGGCAACTACATGAAGGAATACTGGGGTGAAGGTTCTGCCCGTGCGCGCAATTGGCAGCGCTACGATTTGGGCGGCGACAAAAAAGGCCTCTCCTTCGAAGAGGGTGTCGATTCCTATGTCCCGTATGCCGGGTCTTTGAAAGACAATCTTGATCTTACGCTTTCAAAGGTAAAGTCGACCATGTGCAATTGTGGCGCGTTGACTATCGCTGAACTACAGGAAAAGGCGAAGCTGACCGTGGTGTCGTCAACCTCTATCGTCGAAGGTGGCGCGCACGACGTGCTTTTGAAAGATAAGACTCCTTATGTGAGCAATTCCATCCGTTAGTACGACATTTTCATGGTTTTAGCCCGATGCAGTCCCTGTGGGGGCTGCATTTTTTTGGGGATGCTATAATGCGCCATCAATCAAAGCGGGAGGAACACAGCAATGGAAGAGCGGGAAAAATTTGGGTCCCGATTAGGGTTTATTCTTATCAGCGCAGGATGCGCAATCGGTTTAGGAAACGTATGGCGTTTTCCTTATATTTGCGGAGAGTACGGCGGCGCTGCTTTTGTGGTTCTCTACCTGGTTTTTCTTCTGATTCTGGCTTTGCCGGTACTGGTGATGGAGTTTTCCGTGGGCCGGTCGAGTCAGAAAAGTATCGCTCGCGCCTTTGACGCGCTTGAGCCGACCGGATCGAAATGGCATCGCTGCAAGTGGTTTGGTCTTGCGGGTAATTATTTGCTCATGATGTTTTATACCACCGTTGCAGGGTGGATGGTTTCCTATATGTTCAAAATCGGCTCGGGGCAAACCAATGGTTTGGACGCGACTGCGATCGGCGCTCAGTTCGACGCGATGCTCGCGAATCCCTTCGAGATGGTGGGATGGATGCTCGTGGTAACGTTGCTCGGCTTGGTTGTGTGCAGCGTTGGTTTGCGCAACGGCGTTGAGCGTGTGACGAAGCCGATGATGATATGCCTGATTCTTGTGTTGGGCGTGCTCTGCGTTCGTGCGATGACACTTGATGGCGCTCAGGCCGGTCTTGAGTTCTATCTCCTTCCCGACTTCAGCAAACTGTTTACGGATGGGTGGACGACGTTTGGCGAAGCGGTGTATGCAGCGATGGGTCAGGCGTTCTTCACGCTTTCCATCGGCGTGGGTTCCATGGCTATCTTCGGTAGCTATATCGACAAAAAACACCGATTGACCGGGGAGGCTTTGCGTGTTGCCGGCCTCGACACGATGGTTGCGCTTTTGGCGGGTCTGGTGATTTTCCCGGCGTGCTTCGCCTTTGGCGTCGAGCCGGACAGCGGCCCTGGGTTGGTCTTCATCACGTTGCCGAGCGTGTTCGAGCAGATGTGGCTGGGTCAGGTGTGGGGTACGCTTTTCTTCCTGTTCATGACCTTTGCTTCATTTTCCACCGTTATCGCTGTTTTTGAGAACATCATCGCGTTTGGTATGGATCAGTGGGGCCTTTCTCGGAAGAAAGCGGTGCTTTATAATGGTATCGCGCTTATTATCCTCGCGTTGCCGTGTGCTTTAGGGCCCAATGTGCTTTCGGGGGTTGTCTTCCCCGGCATCGGGGGTATCCAATCGCTTGAGGATTTCATCCTATCAAACAACATCTTACCGCTGGGTTCCATGGTGTTTCTCATGTTTTGCGTCAATCGTCGCGGGTGGGGCTGGAAGAAGTTTACAGCCGAAGCCGATGCGGGAAAAGGTACAAAATTCCCCCAGTGGGCACGTCGCTACCTGCTTTACTGCCTGCCGGTGCTGATCGCCATCATCTTCGTGATGGGCTATATCCCCAAGTTTCAGATTTGGTTCGGGCTCTAACTGCGCGCCGTACGACGCTGCTCTCTGGCGGATTTTTTGGGTTTGTCTGCTCTGGGGAGGGATTTCTCCTATAATGGATGCCATTGCTGGTTTAACACGGAAAGATAGTTGCTTATGAAAGAATACAATCCGCACGAGCTCGAACCCCGCTGGCAGAAGGCGTGGGAGGCAGCCGATGTCTACAAGGCCGCCGAAGATACCTCGAAGCCGAAGAAGTACGTGCTCGAGATGTTTCCCTATCCTTCGGGCGATCTTCACATGGGACATGTGCGCAACTACACCATCGGTGATGTGATTGCGCGCTACGCCAAGATGTGCGGATTCGACGTGTTGCACCCCATGGGCTGGGATGCGTTCGGTCTGCCGGCAGAAAATGCGGCAATCAAGCATAACAGCCACCCTTCAAAGTGGACTTACAGCAACATTGAAACGCAAAAAGCCAGCTGCAAGCGCATGGGATTCTCGTTTGACTGGGATCGCACCGTTGTTGCTTGTGATCCTGAATACTATCGCTGGGGTCAGTGGATATTTCTGAAAATGTGGGAGCGCGGACTGGTTGAGCGCCGCAATTCTCCGGTGAACTGGTGTCCCAACTGCCAAACCGTGCTTGCTAACGAGCAGGTTACCGACGGTGAATGTTGGCGCTGCCACGGTTCGATCGTCAAGCGCGATCTTGAGCAGTGGTATCTCAAAATTACCGATTATGCCCAGGAATTGCTTGACGACTTGGACCAGCTCGATGGTTGGCCCGATCGCGTGAAACAAATGCAGGCTCATTGGATCGGACGTTCCGAAGGGGCCGAGGTCGATTTTATCTTGTGCGATGCCGAGGGCAATGAACCGGCCGATCCGGGCGCCGATGACGCTATCACGGTGTTCACCACGCGTCCCGATACCCTGTTCGGATGCAGTTTCTTCCTGCTCGCTCCCGAATATGCGCGGACGCTTGAGCTGGTTGCCGGCACCGAATACGAAGCCGGCGTCAAAGAGGTTATCGCTATCGCCGATGCATCGACGGCGGTCGAGCGTGCTCAGGGCGACCGCGAAAAGCACGGAGCATTCACGGGGCGCTTTGTGATCAACCCGGTTAACGGCGCAAAGGTTCCCGTGTGGGTTGCCGATTACGTCATGGCCGATTACGGTACCGGTGCGGTTATGGCTGTGCCTTCGGGCGACGCGCGCGATTTTGAGTTTGCACGTAAGTACGACTTGCCGATTCCTCCCGTGGTGCTTCCGAAGGAAGATCCGCTCTATGCCGAGTTGGCCGACCAGCGCGAATGCGTGCGCGATAACGTCGACTGGGAAGCCGCTTTTGCGGCCGAGGGCTATCTCGTCCAGTCAGGTAAGTACACCGGTTTTGCCGGAGGCAAGAATTCCGAAGCGGTGGATGCCATCATCGGAGATCTGGAAGCGGCGGGCAAGGGTAAAAAATCCATCCAATTCCGCCTGCGCGACTGGCTGATCTCTCGCCAGCGCTACTGGGGTAACCCCATTCCGGCAATCTACTGCGATACGTGCGGCCTCGTGCCGGTTCCTGCTGAGGATCTGCCGGTTACGCTGCCCTTTGATGTGGATATTGCCAGCGGCAAGGGGCTTGCCGACAACGAAGAATTCGTTTCCTGTACGTGTCCGGTGTGCGGAAAGCCGGCTCGTCGCGAAACCGATACGATGGACACGTTTACGTGCTCGTCGTGGTATTACCTGCGCTATACCGATCCACACAACGACATGCTGCCCTTCGATTCCGAAAAGGCCAATCGCTGGATGCCGGTCGACCAGTATATCGGCGGCATCGAACACGCGATTTTGCACCTGCTGTACTCGCGTTTCTTCGTAAAGGTTCTGCGCGATATCGGTATGGTCGACTTCGATGAGCCGTTTGAAAATCTGCTGACGCAGGGCATGGTCAAACTTAACGGCGAAACCATGTCGAAGTCGAAGGGTAACGTGGTTGCCCCCGAAGACATGATCGTCGAATACGGTGCCGACGCGGTGCGTACCTACATCCTCTTCATGGCCCCTCCCGATAAAGATCTCGAGTGGGAAGAAGATGGTCTGGCGGGTATCTATCGCTTCCTCAATCGCGTGTGGCGCATGGTCAACGACTTGGTGGGCGAAGCGGGAGAAGAAACGCTGTTCCAGTCCGGTGTTGCCACGGAGGAGGCGGGCAAGCAGGCCGCGACGGTTCTGCACCGTGAGCGCCATCGCGTCATAGGGAAAGCTACCGACGATTTTGCGCGCAACAACTTCAACACCGCCATCGCCGCTATCATGGAATTGGCGAATACGACCGGTGACTACCTGCGCAAGGTTTCGCCTGAAGTTCGTGGCGCAAGCGATGTCCAGACTGCGCTCGCGGTTGATGTTGCCGAAACGCTGGTGTGTCTGATGGCTCCCATGGCTCCTCATTGGGCCGAAGAGCTTTGGCGGGGGGTATTGGGTCACGAAAGCTCGGTGCATCTGCAGGCGTGGCCGACGTTTGATCCCGAGCAGGCGAAGGCCGACGAGATCGAGCTTGCCGTGCAGGTTAACGGTAAGGTAAAAGCGCGCATCACCGTGGCCTCTGACGCTGCCGAAGAAGTGGTGCGGACTCAGGCTCTCGAAGCGGTTGCCGCTGTTGTCGACGGTAAAAGCATTGTCAAAGCAATCGTTATCCCCGGTCGTTTGGTCAATATCGTTATCAAGTAGATAATCAGACGTTTTGGGGAGCAGGGGGTTTTCCGTTAGTGTCGGACGTATGGCGAAATCGAAAATAAATAGGTTGGTGACAGGCTTGCTGCTGGGTATGGTGTGCGTCGTTGTTGTGCTCGCGGGAATCGTTGCGCTCACCAACGCGCTTGTCGTGGGTGCAGCCAAAGAGAAGATCGTCAGTGTCGATACGGCGTTGCAATCCAGTGCCGAAGCCATCGTCGTGCTTGGCGCTTCGGTGCTGCCAAGCGGCGAGCCGTCGGGAATCCTGTCGGATCGCCTCGATGTTGCTATCGAGCTCTACCGGGGCGGTGCTGCTCCGAAACTGATTATGAGCGGCGATAATGCCGAGGCCTCCTACAA
Organism: Raoultibacter sp.; assembly: GCA_036651575.1. Classification (GTDB taxonomy): domain Bacteria; phylum Actinomycetota; class Coriobacteriia; order Coriobacteriales; family Eggerthellaceae; genus JAVWGW01. The sequence goes on from JAVVXN010000011.1 coordinate 5,127, forward strand.
TGAATGCGCGGCAATGAAAAACTACGCGGTCGCCCGGGGAGTGCCGAGCGAGGATGTTTTCTGCGATCATGCGGGGCTTTCAACCTACGAAACCATGTATCGCGCTCGGTATGTGTTCGGTGCGCAGCGCGTCGTCATCGTCACGCAAACCTACCACCTTTCGCGTGCGGTTTATGCTGCCGACGGCTTGGGGATGGAGGCGCTCGGAGTGCCGAGCGACCTGCATACCTACAGCAATCAGTCCCATTACGACAGGCGCGAAATACTTGCTCGTACAAAGGATTTCTTTCAGGTGCTCTTTAAGGTTCCGGTCAGTCTCGTCGGCGGGCCTGTTTCGCTCGACCAATCCGGGGACGTGACCGGATAGTGACATCCCGTTTTCGGTGCCCTTAGGTGCGGGGGAGAGTGCGGGGATCGAACGCTTCGACAAGGTCGATCAGCTCTTGTTTTTTGTGCACCGCGAGCTTCGTGTAGATGCGCTTGCTGTGCGTGCGGATGGTGTTTTCTGACACCACTAAATCTTCGGCGATGCGAACCACGCTGTTACCGCGCACGATCAGCTCCATCACTTCAGCTTCGCGTGCCGAAAGGCGATAGTGCTGCTGCATCAAGGCGCATTGCTTGGAAATACGATCGCGGTATTGCGGGGCGTCGCCCTCGCGCAGAAAACGTTCACTCCGACCTCTCTGAGGGGTGTCGATATCTTTGAGGAAGCGTTCGTTTTTGCGCGCATTTTGTTCGGCTGCTTGCTCGACGGTTTGCACCGGCTTTGTTTGAGGGCTCGTTTGTTGCGGAGTCCCCGGTCTGTCGGGCAAGCCCTCGCGCCTCTCGTCGCAAGATGATAAGTCGTGCACCTGCTCGATCAGACGGTGGGTTTCGTTTTCGTCCGGAGCATTAAGTGATACGAATTCGATGCGTTCGGCTGCAACTTGTCCGCCGGAAAGTGCCTGGCGAAAACCTCCCTGTCCGATAAAGTACATGATCCCTAAAAGGTAGAGGGATAGCAGCGCTACGGCCGCAAGGGGTGTAATCCCTAAGACGTTCACCTGTTCGGCAAAGCTGCCGCCTACAAATCCGATGTCGTGGAGCAAGTAGACGGTGCCTCCGAAAAATCCGTAGATGAAGACGGGGTTGATGCCGCTATCCCGCGATGCCTGGGCGCACTGAATCATCATGAGCATGATTGCAATGCTGTAAACGGCGTACAAAAGACCTGCGTATATGCTCGAAAACGCCGGTCCGGCAAAGGGCAGCAGCGCGAATGCGGTGATGAGCAACGGAAAAAAGAAACGATAAGCGCTCGTGACGTTGATGTGTAGGCTTTTGTTTTGCCAAACAAGCAATAAGCCCAGGGCGGCAACGAGCGATCCGATCATGGAGGCGATATTGACCAGCGAGCCGACCAGGGGGTCGCCGATGGCAAGCGCTCGAACGACACCGCAACAAAAGCCCAGCGTTCCAATGCTGAAAGCACTCCGCCAATAATTTTTGATTGCCTTTTTGTACACGTTCGGGTGTTTTCGAGGAACATCCTCAAACATGGGCTGTGACAGATCGATCGTGCGGCTTTTCAATACGATGCAAAGTCCGAATAGCGGCAAGAATACGAGAGGAATTAGAAATACCGTTACTGCGCGGGGGATGAGATAGAGCGAAAAATAGAGCAGCGCAGAAATTGCGGTACCCAAAATGAGGTCATGGTTGCCGGTTTTTGCATCTTGGCTGGCAAAGAGCCGTTGCCATAGCATGAAAAACCCAGCAGAGCCCAAACCAAGGAAGCCGCCGCCGATGGTGACAAGGGGTGCGGCAAGGTGGTCGACATAGATGGCGCCGATTAAAAAACACCAACCAAGAAAGTAAGGAATTGCCGCCGTGAGCACCAGAAATCGTCGGGTTGGTCCGGGAATGAAGTACACGCCCCCCGTGCTGACAAAATAGCTTACGGCAAAAACAAGTGACTGCGCCAAGAAGAATTGGAAGATAATTTGAGGTGTTTGGAAATCCATCGGCAAAAAGGGAAATACGCCGCCCCAGATGCCGGCAGCGTTGATGGCCAAAAAGAGGGCATAACCCAACGAGGTAACGTTGGGGGTTAATATGTGCAGGAAGCTGGTGGTGCGCATGGTCTCCTTCTTACGTGAATGATAAAAGTATACCCCACCCTACGACCGAAGAACTTGTGACAAAATGCTCAGGTAGCTCTATAGTGATGTTTTACACTGAGAGAAGACAAGTTCGGACGAAAGTCCACCTTCGCCGTTATCCCCAGGAGGATGTATCATGGATCAAGCAATGGCCGAATTCCCTTTGGCTTTATTTACTACGCTCGCGCCCGTTGGCGTGGGGGCTTTTGCGTTGCTCGCGATCGCCTTTTTCACGGTAAGATTCTCAGATGAGGAACTGAAAAAAATAGATATGATGACGCTTGTCCCCTTGGGATTTATTCTGGGGGGCTTTGCGCTGTCTTTTTTGTATTCCACCAATCCGCAAAGTGCTCTTTGTGGGATTGTTGGTTGGGGATTCTCACCGCTTTCAAATGAAATGGTTGCCGGTGTCCTCACGTTTTTGCTTGCTGTTGTGTACTGGGTTTTTGCCATGGCGGGAAAGCTCGGTATCCTCGCGCGTAAGATTTTTTGTACGGTGGTCGCGGCACTCGGCATTGTCTTTTCGTTCCTGGTCGGTTTGGCGTACGTGACTCCAGCTGTTGTTTCGTGGTATGTGATTTTCCCTCCTTTCGAAATCCTAGGATTTTCTCTGCTGGGCGGCATGGTGCTGGGCACTTTTGTTCTGGCGTTATCCGGTGCTCTTTCCACGGCAAAATCGACGAACTTGTTTAAGGTGACCGTCATGATCGTGGCTGCAATAGGGTTCTTTCTTGGCGTTGGTTCCATGTTCTCCCATCTTGGCTATGTCGATACGCTTGCAACGGCAACCGCCAGCGGTACCGTGCTCGTTGCGGGAGTGGTGGGGTATGTCGGCATGTTCGTTGTCTGCCTGCTTCTTGCGCTCGTGTTGGAAATCATCGCCCTCTACAAAAGCAGTACGACGTTGATCATGGGGCTGGGTGTGGCGTGGGGTCTGGCGGGCATCGTGATTGCCCGTTTGGTTTTTTATGCGCTTCAGATGCCGAGTGGCCTGTAGCGTTTTTTAGAGCCAGTTCGTGGTTTACGGGGGAAATGAAAAGACGCTCATGCAGGGCGTCTTTTTACGTTGAGGATGATCCTCAACGATGCGTTTGTTGGGGGAAAAGGCTTTTCGGGAAAGCGTCCCGAAGGTGAAGCGTTCGAAAATAAGGGGAGTTCACGTTCGTTTCGTGAGCTTTCTTTGGTAAATGGTATAAAATCGGTATCATATCACTCCTAAAAAAAGTAACGAGCAATCTTTGTCATCTACCCTGAGAGGCACCGATCTGAGCAGGTAAAATGCAAAATACCCATGTTTTATGTGACACCGGTAATGCTTCTCCGATATACAGTGTCCGCAACAGATTTGGAGAAGGGGTAAATCTGTTGAAGCTTTCTTGGAAAAAAGAAGTTTTGCGTGCATAAAAAGTGAGACGAGAAAAGAGAAAGAGGAGGAATGCTATGTCAGAGTTCATGCCGAATGTCAGTCGTCGTTCGTTTATCAAGACGAGTGGTGCGTTAGGCGCTTTGGCTGTTGCGGGCGGATCGCTTGCCGCAACGGAGTCCTTGTTTGGTTCTGCCGTGCCCCAGGCACACGCCGAGGCTGCGGATAACGTAACGTGGGGTCACTGTGCCATCAACTGTCCGGGTCGTTGTGCGCTGCGTATTCACACAAAAGACGATGAGGTTACCTGGATTGAGACCGACACATCCGACGATAACAACATTGATAATATGCAGGTTCGAGCTTGTCTGCGAGGTCGTTCTTACCGTCGCTGGATCAATCATCCCGATCGATTGAACTTCCCCATGAAGCGTATCGGCAAGCGCGGTGAGGGTAAGTTTGAACAAATCAGCTGGGACGAAGCTATTGAGACCATCAGCAAGAAGCTCAAGGAAACCATCAGCAAGTATGGCAACGAGTCAATTTACATTCATATGGGATCGGGAACAAGCTCGACCACGGCTCGACCGTACTGGCGCATGTTTAATACGATGGGCGGTTCGCTTCAGTTCTACGGAAACTACTCCTGTCATCAGTTGCAGTACACGGCCGCCTACATGTATGGGGCGATGAGTGGTTCTACCATTAATGTGATCGAGGATGCTGCTCTCTATATTGCGTTTGGTGCTAATCCGGTTGTCACGACGCAGGGTGGCGGATGCGGCCATACCGATTATGTACGCATGCGTGAAAAGACCAAGGCAAAAATTATTCATATCGATCCACGGCTCAGCGATACGGTGGCGGGGCATTGCGACGAATGGCTTCCCATCAATCCTGGTACCGACGCGGCGCTCGTTGCGGGTATCGCACATTACCTGATTGAGAAGAATTTGGTTGATCTTGCCTTTTTGCACACGTACTGCGTTGGTTACGATGAAGAAACGATGCCCGAGAAATATAAGGGTAAAAACATGTCCTACCATGATTACATCATGGGCACAGGGTATGACAAGGTTGAAAAAACACCGGCCTGGGCTGCGAAAATTACGGGTATCTCAGAGAAAAAAATCGAGGAACTCGCCCAGGAAATCGGTACCACCAAACCGTTGTTTATCGACCAGGGTTACGGCTCGCAGCGTCGCAGCAATGGCGAATGGAACGCATGGTCTATCATGACGCTGCCGTGCTTGGTCGGTCAGGTGGGACTGCCTGGAACCAACTCGGGTAGTACGCGGGGAAACTATGCTATTTCCTTGACAACAATTCCTGATCTTACCAACCCAGTGAAGCCTCAAATTCCATGCTTTACCTATGTTGATGCCATCGAGCATGGCTCAAAAATGACGGCGTTAAATGCGGGAGTCCAAAAGGGAGATGCCGTATCAAGCGACATCAAATTCATGTTCTACGCGGCCGGCAATTGCCTTACAAATCAGCACAGCGACATCAATCGTGCGCACGATGTTTTGGCCGATGAAAGCAAGTGTGAATTTATCGCGTGTACGAATACCGTTTTGTGCGACTCCTCGAAATATGCCGACATTTTGTTGCCCGATTCCTTCCGTTTCGAGCAGGTGTCCATGATTGGCACGGGGGGCACGACCGGCTATATGATTGCTGGTCAGCCGTGCACTTCGCCTAAGTTCGAACGTAAGAACCCCTACGAAATTGCAACGCTTATTTCTCGCGCAATGGGCACAGAGCAAGCCTTTACCGAGGGTAAGACGCAGGAAGAGTGGATCCAGGAGCTCTACGAAAAGGATCGTGCGAAAGATCCCACGCTGCCCTCTTACGAAGAAGCCATGAAGATGGGTGTCTACAAAAAGAAGAACCCCAAGGATAAAACGGTTGCTTTCCAGGCGTTTGTGTCTGATCCTGAAAAAAATCCTCTCAAAACACCTTCTGGCAAAATTGAAATTTTCTCTGAAAAAGTCCAGGGCTTTGCTGAAACATGGGAGCTTAAAGAAGACGAGAAGTTTAGCGGTTTGCCGATGTATCTTCCTGAATGGTATGGTGTCGAAACGGTAACCGAAGAATTCCCCCTGCAGCTTTCGAGCTTCCACTGCCGCGCCCGCCAGCATTCTTCGTGGGGCAATATTGAAATTTTGAAAGAGGGAAATCCTCAAGAGGTTTGGATTAACCCTGCCGATGCAAAAGCTCGGGGTATTGCTCAAGGCGATAAGGTTGCCGTAAAAAACGGGTATGGCGAAACGCATCTTTTAGCGAAAATGACCCCCCGCATCGTTCCGGGAACCGTAGCCATCTCTCAGGGAGCCTGGCACGACGCCGATATGTACGGTGACAAAATCGACAAGGGTGGCTGCATCAACACGTTGACCACTTCTCGTCCTTCTCCCTTGACCAAGGGCAACCCGCAGTTAACTAATATCTGTCAGATTTCGAAAATATCCGGTTAGTGTAGAAAGGAGAATCAGAAATGACTCAGTATGCGTTCTTTTTCGACGGCTCTCGCTGCACCGGGTGTAAAACCTGCGAGTTTGCCTGTAAAGATTATTATGATTTGAACAAAGACACCCAATATAGAAAGGTCTATGAATGCACGGGTGGCGAAACGGTGAAAGATTCGGGTGGAGCGCTTTCTACCACCTGCTTTAGCTACTACGTTTCAATGTCGTGCAACCACTGCACCGATCCCGCCTGCACGCAGGTGTGCCCGACCGGTGCTATGCACAAGAATGCCGAAACGGGCTTGGTGTCCGTTGACGCAGGCAAGTGCATCGGCTGTGGGTATTGTCATATGGCCTGTCCCTATAACGCCCCCAAGGTTGATCGCGAAAAGGGCCATTCGGTCAAGTGCGATGGGTGTTCTGATCGTGTTGCTGCGGGTGAACAGCCGATTTGCGTTCGTGCCTGCCCCGCTCGTGCCCTCGAATTTGGCCCTTTGGAGGATATATCGAAATTGGGCGAGCAGGCCAATATTGCGCCGCTCCCTGCCCTCTCTTTCACCCATCCGAATCTCTACATCAAACCATGCAAGGATGCTTTGCCTACGGGCAGCGCGAACGGCAAGGTTGTTAATCCCTTGGAGGTGCGATAAACCATGGAACAAGCAATGGCTGAACTGCCCCTGGCAATCTTTACCACCTTGGCGCCTCTTGGTGCCGGTGCGTTCATCGCACTCGCGGTAGCGTTTTTTACCACGAAGTTCTCCGATGAACAACTGAAGAAAATCGACGCTATGACCTCGATCCCCCTGATTGTTTTGATCGTTGGTTTTATCGCCTCGTTTATTCACTTGGCAAGTCCACTCAATGCCTTCAATGTGTTTGTGGGTGTTGGAACCTCACCGCTTTCCAACGAAATCGTGATGGGTATCGTGTTTGTTGTGGTCGCAATCGCGTACTGGGCACTCGCTTTTGCGGGGAAGCTTGGACTGGGCGCTCGCAAGATTTTTGCAGCGATCGTTGCTGTGCTGGCAATCGTGTTTGCGATATTTGTCGGCATGGCGTATGTGATCCCGACTATCGCATCGTGGAACACGCCGCTCGTCCCCGTGCAGATTCTCGGTTTTGCACTTCTTGGTGGCATGTGTTTGGGAACGCTCGTGTTGGCTTTGGCGGGCGTGCTTGAAGATGCAAAACGCACCGGGTTCAAAACCGTTTCACTTGTCTTGGTCGCCGTCGGTGCCATCCTCGCCATTGCTGCTTTGTTCATGCAGCTCAACATGGCGAGTGCTGTCGAAAACGCTCTGTGTATCGGTGCGGCCCTGACCGCTTTGATGATGCCTTATGCCATCGGTTTTGCGGTGTGTGCTCTTGTCGCTGCCGTGCTTGAAGGGGTGGTATTGCTCAAGCAGAATTCTCTGGCGATCGTTATTGTCGCTGTCGCGTGTTCTGCCGTCGGTATTTTCCTTGCCCGCCTCGTGTTCTATGGTATTCAGATATCTGTTGGCCTCTAGATCGAGTGAAAAGTGATTCGGCGATCGCTCGATGACTTCGGAAGCGCTTACGTGCCCCTCCTCGTGCGTTTTGGTGAAAAAGAGGTCGCGTTGAATCAATCGGCAGCCGTATGATCTTTGGTGGGATAGGGTGCGCTACAATAGGCGCACCCTATTCTGTCTGTATTGGGCACGCTATGCAAAGGGAGTTGCTATGAACGAAAAGCTCAAGGATATGAATTTCTGTGGTCAGGTGATGTTCGTTGGTGAAAGCCTGGGCTCTTTTTATTTGGAAGACCCCGAGCATGGTGATATCATGCCGGCTTTTGCTGCAATTGCGGCACTTGAGGTGTCCGAAGCGGCTCAAGACTGGCCGTTTGTTGCCGCGGATATCGCCGAACAAGACCTTGCGCTCATGCAGGATGGCTTGGCTGAAGGACTCGGTAATGAGGATTTGACCTGGGAGTATCGTCGCCTTTTTATCGGCCCTGCCCCGAAGCCTGCTCCGCCATGGGGTTCGGTGTATACCGATCGCGAGTGTGTCGTATTTGGCGAATCGTGTCTTGCACTGCGCCAATGGTTGCGTCAGGTGGGTATCCAGCGCACAACCGATGAACATACTCCTGAAGACCATATCGGCATCTTGTTGTTGCTGCTGTCGTGGATTGTGCAAAACAAGCCCGAAGTATGCGAGGATTTTTTGCGTCTCCACGTGCTGCCTTGGTCGTCTCATTTTCTGGCTCAGCTGGCCGATGCGGCCGAACAGCCTTTCTATGAAGGGTTGGCGCGGTTGACTCAGGCGAGTCTGGAAGGGTTGCAAAGCGAGCTTGATCTCGCCGTGGTGTATCCGAGGTTTTATCGCTAATACGCGGAAGGAGGGTCCATGATAGGTGGTCTTGAAACAGCTTTAGGTGAAATTACCCTGGTGCTTTTCACGACGTTGGCTCCGTCGGGTACGGTTGCTTTCATCATCATGAGCCTCGTTCTGCTTTGTGCGCCGCTCGATGAGGCGGCGCGCCGCCGTATCAACCAGTTTTTGTGTATTCCCCTCGTGGTGACCCTCGTTGGTCTGGTTGCTTCCGCTACGCATTTAGGTAATCCAGCAAACGCTCTCTACGTGCTTTTGGGCGTGGGTAGAAGCCCGCTTTCCAACGAAGTGTTTGCCGCGGTTTTCTTTTTGGGGCTCGCGGGAACGTATTGGCTCATATCTTTTTCTGAAGCGCCACGCGTACGGTTTCAAAAAGGGTGGTTGATCCCGACGGTGCTGGCGGGGCTTGTTCTGGTGAGTGCGATCGCGTTTGCCTACGCAGCCGATACCATCATCTCGTGGAACACCGTATATGTTCCCTTGAGCTTGTGGCTGAACGCTTTGGTGGGTGGACCGATATTGGCACTGGCCAGCCTTCGGATCGCCCACTTCGAAGAGGCGCAGGGGGTGCGGGGGCGAATACTTTGCTTGATCGCGGTCGTTGCGTTGTTGGCCAATATCATAGGGTACGTCCTGCAAAATGCCACGCTTGCTTCAACGGTGAATTCCTTTGCGAGCGCAGCTGACATGGTGCCTTATTACCCCGCGATGATCGCCGGTTTCGGCGTGCTTGCCGCAGCGGGTATTGTCCTTGCTGCAAGGCCTTGCAGCAGCGCGAAAAAAAGGTATTTTTCTTTTGACGCTATCGCATGCGTGCTCGTGTTTGCCGGTATTTTCATCATGCGTTTCGGCTTCTACATGATGTACCTCACCGCAGGTATCAGCTTTTAGTTGGATGCTTGCCGGCGCTAGCTAAGGGCTGCTTCGGTGTCGGTGTCGGCGCTCAATCCCTTCTGCTTGGTTATATCGATAAGGGAAGCGCAAAAGAGTTTTCGGCCGTCTTGCTCGCGCAGGAAAAAGACGCGGAAATATATCCACATGATGCCACCCGTTGGACAGTGGCGTCGAAACGTGCCTTCAGCGCCGGTGTTGACGTGACGTTCGGCGGAATCAAACAAGCTGATGATGAGCTTTCTATCGGCGGAAAGCGTCATGGTGTAGACAAGATCTCGCTGCTGCGCGAGCGCGTCGGGCGTTGACTTGGTGACCTGGTAGTAGCGTTCGTTTGCTTGCAGGATTTCGAATCGATTTTCATATACTTCGTAGACCGCAACACCTCCCACCAGGTTGTCGAGTAGCATTTTGTTTCCCAGCCCATCCTTGATAAGGTTGGTCAAGCTAATGCGCTGGATCGCGTTTTGCTGCATCCCGCTGAAATCTACATTTTCAGTTTGAGAAAGAATTGTTTCAAGCGCTTCGGTGGAGAGCGGTCGGTAAAAGAAGTAACCTTGAATATACGGGCACCCGAGTTCGATGAGGAAATCAACCTGTTCGCGCGTTTCCACGCCTTCGGCGATAATGTCGAGTTCCATCAATTGCGCCATGCTGATGACGGAGCGCAGGATGTTTTCGCCACGAGTTGTCTTCTTTTTGGAAGGTTCAAGGAATTTCATATCAATTTTGAGAACGTCAACGTTGAGATCCTTGAGCATGTTGAGGGAAGAGTAGCCGCTTCCGAAATCATCCATAAGGATTGTGAATCCCGCCTCTTGGAGCTGCGTGGCAACGGCGGAGATGTTTTCATCTTCAACGTAGGCGCTTTCGGTAATTTCCAGTTCAAGTAAAGTGCGATCAATTTGGTATTTTTCAATCAGTTTGTTCAAGGATTCGAGCACATCGATGGAAAATATATCAGCTCGTGAGATGTTGACGGAAACGGGGATGGCATGGTGCCCCTCTGCGGTCCACGCCTGCAGCGTGCGGCAGACTTCTTCCCAGACGTATAAATCGAGACTGGCGATGAATCCGCTTTTCTCAAGAAGCGGAATGAATTCGCCGGGCATAACCAGTCCGTGCTCGGGGTGCTCCCATCGTACGAGCGCTTCGAGGCCGATAATTTTGCCGTTGAGCGCGTTGCATTTGGGCTGCCAATACAGGATGAATTCTTTATTTTTCAGCGCACGTTGTACTTCAAGAAGAATTTTTGGTTCCTGCTCGAGTCGCTCGGTCATGGTGTTGTCGTAATATGCGGTGCGGGTGGAATAGCTGCCTTTAATCGAATTGAGGGCGGTGAGCGCGTGATCGCACAAAGTCCATGGCGCTGTATGACAATCATCGATTTCGCAAATGCCAACAACGGGTAAAAAGCCGATGCTGTCTTCGAAATCAGCCGTAGAGAGTTGAACGATTTCCATAAGAGACGTTGGTGTGACGGCTTTTCGGGGAACCAGAACAACAAAATCATCCCCTCCTAAATAACCGGCGATTCCCTGGTGCTCGGCGCAAAAATTTGAGAGATGATTGCTGAGCGCTTTAATAAGCTGGTCGCCCGCGTCTCGGCCGTGCCATTCGTTGAAAATTTTGAAGTGGTCTATGTCGATATACAGTAAATCAAAAGGTTCATGCGCGTTGTCTACAAGGTGCTTTTCGGTTCTGTCAAGAAAGGCAAACGTGGTGTAGAGTCCGGTGAGCACATCTCTTTCTGCCACCAGTTGTCGGGAGGATGTCGCCTCGTTATTTCGTACGCGTTCTTCCTCCTGCCGTTGTTCGTCGATATCAACAACGAAACACATGAGCGCGGTCGTATCGCGCTCTCCCCGCTGCACGGGAATCGTTGTCTGGGAGGTCCAACCGTAGCCTCCCTTGTTCAGTTTTACGCGAAATTCATGCTTGCGCATTCCGGTTTGCGCAAGGAGGCTTTCGATGTTGTCGATGTTCCAGAAGTCGAGAAATTGTTGGCGATCGTCGGGATGGATAATCGCGTTTGAGAGTTCTAGCAGCCTGTTTTCGAGAGACCCCGAAAGCGGTGGGGTCAGGTATTTTGCTTTTGCGCGATACAGGGCCTTGTACGTTTTTTCAGATATATTAATCTCGAAGAGTTCGTCATAGGATGCTTGCTGGCTAAAAATATGAAAAAGATCCTTATCGTTTTCATCAAGGCCTTTTGCGGAGATCAACGTGCAGGTTCCGCAGTTGGGCCACTCGATGGCAAGGGAGCACAGGGCAATCCATTGGCGCAAATTGTGGTTGTAAACAAGGTTTTGGTTTAAAGCATCGTGTTCGAGAGCGCGCTTGGTAAGAGGGCAGTCGGGGCAGGGATGGGTGCCTCCCCTGAGTGCGTCATAGCACAAACAGCCCAAGGAGGCTTGGGGAAAGAGCTTTTTGGAAACACCATCGAGGTAGACTACGCGATGATTTTCGTCGACGACGTAACTATGCCTCGGTGCACAAAAATCTTCGACACGAGCTCCCCCCATGGGCGCCTCCCTACTATCGAGGTATGCAGCGTACGCCTTGTCCGCTAACTCGAGTATATTAGTATGATTTTTAATGTTTCGGAAGAGTTCTTCCGATTTTTTTAGTACTCCACAGTCATAGCACATATATTTTTTGAGAAGAAGATGCCGATGGAGGGCTTAACCTGCTGCCTTTTGTGTCACAAAAGTGTTCAATAAGTCAGGTCTTTTCCTTTCCCCCTTTTTAGACCCCCAGGCCGTCCGGCGTGTTCTGCTCCGGTTGTGCGACGGGGTGCATGTCGGGGGTGTATATCGTATACGTTGCTTCCCCCCGTGATTTTGCCTCGTGCAGTGCGATATCTGCCCGTGCATAGGCGGTATCAAAATCGGTTGCCTGTGTTGGCAGCAAGACAATTCCGGCAGATAAAGACAGGTTGATCTTGCGGTTAAAGATGAGGTCCGATCCCCGCGATGCATCGCACATGTCCTGTACTTTGCGTTCGATATCTTGCGGGGAAACTTCTTTGCACAAAACAATAAATTCATCTCCGCCCCAACGGCAGAGAATATCCTTTTTTCGAAAATACTTTTTGAGAAAATGGCCACATTTCGTCAAAATTTTATCGCCATACGGATGTCCGTACGTATCGTTTACTTGCTTGAATTTATCGAAGTCAAAAATCAGGAATGCCGCCGGCGTATCCTCGGTAATTCCTTCGTTGAATTCTGCACTGATCAGGTCGGTTGCTGTTTGCCTATTGAGCAGCCCCGTCAAAGAATCCCGCTCCGCTCGGTTGAGAAGGTCGAGTTCCTGCTTCTTTTCGTCAGTGATATCTTCAAGGTATCCGATAGCGCGTAGGGGCATCTGTTGGGCGTCAAGCACCGTTTGCCAGGTGATTTTGAGCCAAAAGCATTTTTCAGAGGAGGATTTTTGCAACTGTATTTCTTCTTCTGAGCTTTCGCCTTGCTGGATTCGCTTCTCTATTCCAAGAAGGGTTTGCTTGTCGTCGGGCGAGAAGAAGGGCGAATTCGTAATGCGGGTAGAAAAGTCGTTAATGATAATCGACTCCCCGAGGGCGTTTTCGTTGCTGCGAGGAAGCGTGTCGAGAAACGCGGGTAAAATGCTGGTTTGCGCGATGTTTTGGAAGGTGACGTTGTGCGTTTCGACGTCGTAGACCCAAATATTAAGGTCGGCTTGCTGGATGACGCTTCTCAGTAAGTCGTCTTCCAGAACAAGTTTTTGTTGGAGCAACACCGTCTCGGTAACGTCAACGCAGGAATTCGTGGTTGCCAGTCGCCCATCTTGCGCTTGAACGATGCGTCCGCGATTGACCACCCATAAGCTTGATCCATCCTTGCGCAACATGCGGTATTGGCTCGTGTAGTCGAGTCCTTCATGGTAGTCCGGTCCGATGTCGTCTAAAACGCGAGCGTAATCATCGGGATGTACGATGTTTTCAAGATTGTTATGGATGCCCAATACCAGGTCGTCATAGGATGAATAACCAAGCATCCGGAGCATTTCATTGCTGGCGAAAAAGGGAGGAGAGCTTTCTTTTTCGCAGTATCCGCCAATTAAGCCACTTGGGGCGCTTTGAGCAAAAAGTCGCGCTGCCACCCGTTGGTTGTCTTCGGTAATCGTGATGGTTTTGCGATCGATGGAGGAAAAACCGAGAATTTCATTGAGTGCTTCTTGGGAAGCGGCAAGGGCTGCTTCCTGTTCTTTTTGCTCCGTCACATCGGTGAGCGTTGCGTAGAAAATTTTCCTCTCGTTTTGCTCTCGCAGAAAAAATACGCGGAAATGAATCCACATGATATTGCCGGAAAGACGATAGCGGCGAATGGTTCCGTCGGCTCCGTCGGTTTTGTTGCTTTCCGCCTGCGCAAACAATCCCATGAAAAAATCTAAATCGTCAGGATGCACCATGTTGCCGACAGAATGGCGATGCTGCTCGAGGTTGTTCATTTCGTATTCTGTGATGCGGCAGTATCGCTCGTTGACCTGCAAAAGCTCGAAGCGCCCATCGCAAAGTTCGTAGATAGCCATACCGCCCAATAAATTATCAAGCATGGTTTGGCTTTCAGTATTGTTTTGGACCAAGTTTGTGAGACGAATCTGTCCTACGGGACTTTTGCGCATACCGCCGTAATCAATGGCGGTATCATCGAGCAAGAGCTTGCGGGTGTCTGCGCCCGAAAGCGGTCGAAAGAAGTAATACCCCTGAACGTAGGCACACCCAAGACTCGAAAGAAAATCAACCTGCTCTTGCGTTTCGACCCCTTCGGCGACAACGGTGAGCTCCATCAAGCGAGCCATGCTGATGACCGACTTGATGATGCTTTCTCCTCGCTCTGTCGTGTCTTCGGACAGCTTCAAAAAGCCCATGTCGATCTTGAGGATATCCACTTTGATATCTTTGAGCATATTGAGCGAGGAGTAGCCGCTTCCGAAATCATCCATAAGGATGGTAAAGCCGAGATCTTGCAGTTGAGCCGCCACATCGGCCATTCGGAGGTCTTCGACATAGGCGCTTTCGGTAATTTCAAGTTCAAGGAGCGAGCGGTCGATTTGATAGGTATGAATCAAATTCTCCAATGTTTCAGGTACGTCGACTGAGTACATGTCGGCGCGAGAGATATTGATGGAGACCGGAATCGGGCGGTGTCCCTCGTTGATCCATGATCGAAGAGCGCGGCACACTTCCTCCCAAACAAAGAGGTCGAGACTGGCGATAAAGCCACTTTTTTCGAGCAAAGGAATAAACTCGCCGGGTAAAATCAAGCCGCGTTCGGGGTGCTGCCAGCGTACGAGGGCTTCGAGGCCAACAATTTTTCTTGTGGTAATGTTGCATTTCGGTTGCCAATACAAAATGAATTCTTGGCCTTTAAGGCCGCGCTGTACTTCGAGGATAATCTTAGGTTCTTGTTCGAGACGTTGTGTCATGGCGCTGTCGTAGTGGGCAACGCGCGTCGTGTAGTTGCCCTTGATGGAGCTGAGGGCCGTTGCGGCGTGGTCGCAGAGCGTAGCTGCCGAAATTGAACGATCCTCAATTTTGCAGATGCCAATTGCCAGCAAAAAGCCAATGCTCTCTCGAATGATTGTCGTCGGAAAATTGAGGAGGCCGTCAAGTAAGTCTTGTGTGACGGCGCGATGCGGAAGAAGTAAGACAAAATCGTCTCCTCCTAAATAGCCAGCAACACCCTGATGGACATCTCGAAGGTTTGCAAGATGGCCTCCGAAGGCTTTCAGAAGTCGATCGCCTTCGGCACGACCATACCATTCGTTGAGAATCCTGAAGTGCTCGATATCGAGATAGAGTAAATCGAACGATTCGGTTGGATGCTCTTTGAGGCAAGCGTCAACTTTATCGTAGAAAACGAAATTGGTGGACAATCCCGTGAGCGGGTCGTCTTCGGTGGAATGGGTCGCAAGAATGCCTGCGGCGTCCCTTAAGTTCAGGCTTTTCTTTTTTTGCTCGTCGATGTCGGATATGAAGCAGAACAGCACTTCTTCGTCGCGCTCGCCGCGAGAGATGGGGGTTATCGTTTGGCAAACCCAGCGGTACCCTCCTTGGCGAAGTTTTTTTCTAAACTCGTTTTTGACCCTTCCTTGTTGGCGGCACGCCTCGCTCACGTTGTTGGGTTTCCAGAATTCAAGAAACCGCTCCCGATCATCGGGATGCACTAGGACGTCGGCGAACTCGTTGACCATTTTCGGGAAGCCTCCCGAAAGAGCCGGCATGACATACTTGTCTTTATCGTAGTAAAGAATTCGATACGTTTGGCTGGTTGGATTGAGTTCAAAAAGCTCATCATAGGTTTCCGGTTGGCAAAACGCGCGCAAAAGGTTTTTGTTGTTTTCATCAATGGTTTTGCCGGTGTAGAGTACGCACGAATTATGGTCGGCCCATTCGATGCGGGTGCACGTTACCGTCAGCCATCGATCGAGCAGGTGGTTGTAGAGAATGCCCTGCGTTGATAGATCGGTTTCGGAGGATCGGTTTTCCCAGGGGCAATCGGGGCACACATGGGTGCCGTCTCGAAAGGCGGCATAGCACGCATCGCCAAGATGCGCAGAAGGGAAGATGTTTTCTGCGACGGAGTTCAGATAAACCAAGCGGTGATTTTCATCAACGATAAATGCGTGGTTTTGAGCGCGCGTCGTGTCGTCTCGGTTACCCTCCACGGGAGTCCTCCCTTTCATACTTACCGAGTCTCTTACTAATCATAATGCAGCTAGTTATCCTTAAGTATACCGTTTTACTGCGTTTCGGGGACCCGCAATATGTTAAGGATCGTCAAGGAGGTCATTTTCTGCGGCTAGTTTCTTTTCGACGGCGAAGTAGGTGTGCATTCTTTGCGGGGAAGGGGGGCTTTGTTGGCCTCGAAGTGAGCTTGATGGGTGTCGCTGTATGTTTCAGCATTGGTCTTGAGGTGTTCGAGCACGGCAAGAAACGTATCGATGTCGTCTTGCTCGATATCGGCAACCAGATTGTCGGCAACTTCGATAGTACAGGGCTCAACCTGCTCGATGAGCGTTCGGGCTTGTTCGGTGATCGATATGACATGAGCTCGCCGGTCGTTGGTGTCTTTTGCTCGCACAATAAGTCCCTTGCGTTCGAGCGTGTCAAGGTAGCGCGTGATCGTTGCCTGTTCTTTACGGGTCGCGTCTGCAAGAGCCTTCTGCGACAGAGACCCCGATCGGTCAAGTTGGTTGAGGAGATTCCATTGCCCCGGTGTTATTCCGTAGGGGCGCAGTGTTTCTTCGAGAGACCTGAAGAGAGAACGCTGTGCTTCGTAAACGAGGAATCCAATCAATTTATTATGTCGATTCGACATGGTAAGACTCCTTTTCCAGCAATACTGCGGTCATTGTTTATGTTGGCTCAGGAGAAAGCGCCTGAAGACAACGATCCTTCCGTGGGGAAAATCCATAGGCTTATCATACTAAGTAAGCACAGGATTGCGGGCGTCGTCAAGCAGTAAAAAATATTTTGACGAAGACTACAGGGCGCACATGAAAAGGGGAAGTGATGCTTTCCTGGTTTGGCGCGGGGCCGCGAGAAGTTTTCTTCTCGCATGAAGGTGAGTTCTTCTTTTAAATTATCCTCAAAATAGAATATAAAAACTTGTTGAACTAATAATTGCAGGTAATATAATTAGTATAACAAGTATTTACGTTTACCTCAGGTCTGGAGGTCAGGATGCTTGCTGCGGGGCCTGTGTCCTTATCGGTCGAATAAAGTGCAGGTCGTGTCGGACGAGGGAATAGAAGGAGGAGAGATGTCACTAAAAATGAGCCGTCGTGGCTTTTTGAAAGCAACGGCAGTGGCTTCCGCTTCGACGTTATTGCTCGGGTCGAGTGCCGAGGTGGCTATTGCGGAAGAAAAAAAGCAGGAAGCTTCCGCCGATGATGTGCAAAAAATCCCAAGTGCCTGTCGCCAGTGCTATGGGCGTTGTGCGTTGTTTGGGCACGTCAAGGATGGACGTCTTGTTAAGGTTGAGGGCAACCCCGATCTGTTTTCCGAAGGAACGTTGTGTTCGCGCGCTTTTGCCATCCCGCAAGAACTCTACAATCCGCTGCGCGTACGCTACCCGCAAAAGCGTGTCGGCGAAAAGGG
The DNA here is from genome assembly GCA_036651575.1 of Raoultibacter sp. Classification (GTDB taxonomy): domain Bacteria; phylum Actinomycetota; class Coriobacteriia; order Coriobacteriales; family Eggerthellaceae; genus JAVWGW01. The sequence goes on from JAVVXN010000011.1 coordinate 22,479, forward strand.
CTCTGGTCAGTGGAAGCGCATCACGTGGGAAGAAGCGTATACCGAGGCGAAAGAACAGTTCACCAAAATCGGTGAAGCATATGGTTGGCACACGATTGCGCACCAGTACGGCACCGGGCGTGATATGTTGCAGTTTCAGGCTATCAACAAGTTGTGGCTTGAACTGGGATCTACGGCCACCTTCGGCGTGGGCAATCTGTGCTGGGTTGGTTCGTATTTTTCAAGCCAGCGCTTGTATGGCGACGAAACGCAGTACACCGGTTGGGATGGCAATAACACCGACTGTATTATGATCTGGTGTCGTCAGGAGCGCAGCCGCGGATATTACGATTGGCTGACCGTTAAGCGGGCGCAGGAACGGGGCGCCAAGGTGATCTGTGTTGATCCGCGCTATACGTGTACGGCTTCCAAGGCAGATATTTGGTTGCCGATTCGCCCTGGTTCCGACATGGCGTTGGTGTTGGCGTTTATTAACGAAATCATCCATTCCGATAAATGCGCTACGGAATTCGCCCGCAACTGGACGAATGCTCCGTTCTTCATTGACGAGGTGAAAACCGGCTACCAACTGCGTGAATCCATGATAAAAGATGGCGGTAACTCCGAGCTGTATCCCGCGTGGGATGAAGCGCATGATCAGCTGATCTTCTGGAGTGGCGATTGGCAAAACAAGCAGGAAGTGGGAGGCCCGAAAGCGTTTCAGTGGCTCGACGAATCGGGAAACATTGTGGCCGATGCTAAGCCAGCGCTTTCCGGATCGCATGATATCAATGGTGTCGCGTATCGCACGTCGTGGGATATTTTAGTCGAGCACGTGACGCCGTGGACGACAAAGCGTGCGGCAGAATTTTGCGACTTGGACGAAAATACGATCAAGGAAGCCATCGGCGCATATATCGCTGCAAGTCCAAAAGCGTGCTTCATGCGTGGTCAGAAGGTGGAATTTTCCATCAACACGTCGGGTATTTCACAGGCATTTACCATCATGATGGCATTGGCGGGCAACTTCGATACGAAGGGCGGCCAAAATATCGGGCGCGAACCTGCCACGGGTTATGATTCGTTCATGTTTGACGTTGTGCCCAACCAGAAGGGTCGTATGGGTAAACGCCGCATGGAAACGGCGCGCAACATCAAGAAGCTTTCCGTATGTCAAAACACCGGTTACCAGCAAATTCTTGTAGCTGATGACGCTACGGGCGAGTTGCGTGAAACGAAACAGAATTCTGGTGGTCAGGTAATCTATGGTCAGCAGGGAGGCTTCGGTGCGGCAACAACGAAGGCGATGTCGAAGGGCGATCCCTTCCAGATTCACGGGTATTGGCAGCAAACGTCCGAACCGATTTTATCTATCGAGGGCAGTTACGAAATCGTCGAAGGATTTAAAAACCTCGATTTCTTCGTGAACGTCGATATGTACATGACTCCCTCGGGGGAATTGGCCGATATTATTTTGCCGGCCGCACATCCCAATGAGGTCGATCGCGTCGAGTGGGCACACTCGGGTCACGGATATCCTACGAGTCATACCTATCTCATTCGTCAACCGTTTCATGCGCCCCTAGGTGAATGCAAAGACGACATGGACATCTGTTTTGAGTTTGCCGAATATATGGATGTCGATATGTATTGGAAGGACAAATACGAGTTCTTTGACTTCATGCTGACCGGTCCTCCTACGCTACCGGCTCCGTTAAAATCAAACTTTGAGGATTTCCGCAAGCGTATTTCTATTACGGGCGTCCAGATGACCGACATCAAAAAAGCTCCCAAATACGAAAGCGGCATGATGCGCAAGACAAGCGATTTCCGCCCGGGCTTTAACACCATGTTCCGCGGCAACAAGATGGGTGCCGTCTATCGCTTCCCCGGTGCGAAAACACCTGATGGTAAGGTGATTCCGCCCCATCCGCAATCCGACAATGGCAAGATGGAGCTGTGGTCGGAAGATCTGTTGCTCTACGGCAACGGTGCGTTGCCGATGTATATCGAGCCGCCGATCACAAAGATTTCGCGTCCCGATTTGCTGGCGGAATATCCCTACACGCTGATTACCGGCGGCAGATCGCATGCGTTTTTCCACACGGAATACCGCAACAGTCCGTGGATGCGTGAAGTGCATATGTTCCCCACGGTGGATATCAATCCTGAAACGGCTGCTGAGGCTGGTATTAAGCAGGATGATTGGGTGTATATCGAAACGTATGTCGACCGCATCAGGCAACGTGCCAATTTAACCGAAGCCATCAAGCCGGGTATGATTCACGTTGAGCACGACTGGTGGTTCCCCGAACGTGAAGCGACCGATGATTTGCATGGCGCTTTCGAGTCGAACTGCAACGTGCTCTTTGAGAATAATGGACCCTATGACCCGGCGGTAGGTACCGATAATTTTGGGGGCCTGTGCAAAGTGTATGTGGCCAAAGAGGGCGCACCAAAAAATATCTGCATGAACGAAGAAGACCTGAAAATCTTTTTGCCACTTTCCGCTTCCGATATCGCAGCTGATGAACAGCCTGACGGTGTGGCCAAGATGAAGAAGGGAGGTGTGGCGTAATGACGCGCAATATCATCTCAATCGACTTAGATAGTTGCATCGGGTGCCACTCCTGCATGGTTGTGTGTAAGCAGGAAAACGGGGTGGGGTTGGGTACGTATTATAACAAGGTGCTCACCATCGGACCTTCCGGTACGTATCCTGATTTGGAGATGTACTACCTCCCTGTCGCTTGCCAACATTGCGACAATCCCCCGTGCGTTTCGGTGTGCCCGACGGGCGCATCTTACCAGCGCGAGGACGGCGTGGTGTTAGTCGATCACAGCAAATGTATCGGCTGCCAATACTGCGTTATGGCATGTCCTTATGGTGTGCGCACTTATGACACCAGCCGCGACAAGGGCGTCATCGAAAAGTGCACCATGTGTGCGCACTTGATCGACAAGGGCGAGCTTCCGGCGTGCGTCAAGCACTGCCCCGGTCAAGCGCGCAAGTTTGGCGATTTGGACGATCCCGAATCCGACGTATCGAAGCTGCGCAAAAACAAGACGATGCACAAGTTGACCGATGTGGGTAACCATCCCGGTGTCGAATACGGCTTGGATAAATTTACCTGGAAGGGGGATGAATAATCATGACAGTTCAATGGCCCCTCCTTATCTTCAGTGTTTTATTGGGAATCACTTCGGGCATCTTTGTGTTTCTCGGTGTCGGTGAAGTGAAGGGTAAGTTCAAAAATGTTCGCTTCATAGCTGCGCTTATCGGCCTTATCTGTTTGGTCGTGGGCGGATGCGTTTCGGTGCTGCACATGGGGCATCCCGAACGTGCGGCTCATCTGCTGGGCAACCTTGGATCGGGACTTTCCAAGGAGCTGTTCATAACCGCGGCCATGGGCATCGTTGCTTTTGTCTATCTGATTTTGGCGAAGAAGGATTATCCGCAAGCCTCCAAGATTACCGGTATTATCGCCGCGGTTTTGGGGTTGGTGCTAGCTCCCATCACCGGTGCGAGCTACCTGATTGCGGCGCGACCCGCTTGGGATAGTGTCACGTTGCCATTGCTGTATTTGTGTACGGGGCTGGCAATGGGCTTTTTGCTGGTGTGCGCCCTGGTGCTTATGCGTAATCGTGCTGAAGAGGAAGGCGGTTTTGCTCTGAAGCTTGCCCTGTTCGGTGTAATCGTGATGGCGATAAGCGTGCTGGCCTATCTGATTTGGGTAGCCATCGCCCCCCACCAGGCGCCGTCGCGTTCGATCATGCGCTTGGTTTCGGGGGATATGGCGTTGGCCTTCTGGCTGGGTGTCATCCTGATCGGTCTGGTCGCGCCCCTCGCGCTGACCGCTCTGGCATGCGTGAAGGCTACGCGAGGTGAAGGCACTACCGGTTTGGCTGATCCCAAGAAGCTTGCCTCCTATATCTTTGCCGCGTTCGCGTGTGCTGTTGTGGGCTCGGTTGTGTTGCGTGTGCTGTTCTATGGTTTGGGCACGTGCGTGCAGCAGTTGATTTACCGATAGATTAACCTGACGGCACCCTGTGTCTGATGGCAGCGTTGTTGCAGTGGCGGCGCACCCCTCCGCGCCGCCACTTTTATCCCTGGTTTTACCTAAAGGAGCTATCATGACCGAAGAAAAAATGCCCGCCGCTCTGGTGGAAGATTTGGTTGAATTTTGCACCAATCGCGCTCACGTCTATGCTTTTCTTTCGCGTTGCTACGAGACGGAAATGGATGCCGACTATGCAAAACAGATCGTTGAGCATTTCTCCTTCGCGTCGGACAATGCGCTGCTAACCGAAAATCTTGCTGCAATGAAGAAGGCCTTGGTCGCCTTTGATGAGGCAAAACTTGAACAGCTGGCCGTTGTGTTTAACCGCGTATTTTTCGGGATGGGCCCGCGCACCGCGCAAAAGGCCTTCCCTTACGAATCGGTCTACACCAGTCAGAGTGGATCGCTTATGCAGGATGCCTACAATGAAATTGTTACGGTATATCGCAGCGCCCTGGTAAGCAAAAACCCCGATTTCCCCGAACCCGAAGATCATCTGGCTATTGAACTTGCTTTCATGAAAAGTCTGTGTGAACGCTGCGGGGATGTCTTGCGAAAGGGGTATGAAGCGCCCGTCGTGATGTTGCTGGAAGAACAGCGTGCTTTCCTGAGCACCCATTTACTCAATTGGGTTACCCCGTTTTGCGCCGACATGCAAGGCTCTGCCGAAGAGGGTTTCTACTACCACCTTGCTGCCTTTACGGAAGAATTTTTGCGTCTCGATGAGCAAGCGCTTGCGGAGGTTTGTGGAGGGGAAGGGCAATAAACTCCTTCCCATTATGCGTCGGCGTTTAGTCGCGCTATCGCATGTTGTTTCGCCTGGCAGCGCGTTGTGCCCGTCGGCCGCACGTCGCATTACCGCGCGTTAGGCCTGCTGGCCGCACGTCGCACCATCACGCTATGTCATCCTGAGCGTAGTCGAAGGATCGGGTTTTAACTAAAAGGTAAGGGGGCCTACATGCCCAAAGGCAAAATTACACGGCGAGACTTCCTGGCGGCGGGATGCGTGAGCGCTGTCCTGGTGGGAGTCGGTGGCTTCGGTATGGTGTCCTCTCAGGTGGCTGTCCCCTACGTGAGGCCTCCCGGTGCCCACAGTGATGCCGATTTAGTCGCGCGCTGCAACCGCTGTCAACGCTGTTTGCAGGTGTGCCCCTACAATATTATTACGCCGGTTCCCCTCGTGGAAAGCCTGATTGCCTACGGCACTCCCGTGCTTGCTTTTGAACGGGGTTACTGCGATTTCTGCATGTTGTGTATCGATGCGTGCCCCACCGGTGCCCTGCGCTACGGAACGCCTACCGAATCCAATATTGGCGTGGCAAAGGTGGTCAAGGATGCGTGTGTGGCGTGGGATTGGTCGGGGTGTACGGTGTGCAAGGATGCATGCCCTGTTGAAGGAGCTATTGTACTCGACGATCACGATCGCCCGGTGGTACGGGAGGATCTCTGCGATGGCTGTGGCTTGTGCGAGCAGGTATGTCCTTCGGCATCGCTGCGCGCCTATAACGCCACCGCCGAGCGTAAGGGCATCATGGTGGTTTCGAGGGCAAGTGTTGTGGCGGCAACGCCGGGCGCGGTATCGAGCGCCGACATCCGTGAGGGCCGCCTGATCAGGAAGGAGGTCTGACGTGAGGCATAAGATGAGAGCGCTGCGCATCGTTGTTGGCCTTGTGGTGATAGCGGCGGCTTTAATTGCCGTGCATTTCGATACGGCGGTGGGTACGCTGTGCGTGCTGTGCCCCGTCGGGTTTGCGCAGCTTGCGCTGGCCGCCCGGTCCATTCCCTGGCACCTTCTGCCGGGTGTTGTGCTGGTGCTGCTTGTGGTGTTTTGTCTCGGCCGGGTATTTTGCGCATGGCTGTGTCCCTCTTCGCTTCTGAAAAACATTTTCGGCGGGCACACTCCGCGTGGTCTCATAGGGCGCTCGGGCGCGTTGCCGGTCAGAGCGGAAAGCGCCCGGCAGGTGTCGAGCGCTTGTGCGTCGTCAGCACAGGAAACGCCTGGAGTAAATGATGCGCAGCCGCACACGGTACCCTCTTCCTCCGTCGCAAAATCTTGTGCTGCATGCTCCGCCGAGGGCACGAACATAAAAACGCAGCTAATCGTGTTGGGTGTATTGTTGATGGTCTCCTTCATTGTGCGCTTTCCCGTGTTTTGCCTGTTTTGCCCCATCGGTCTGGTGTTCGGCACGCTGTGGGCGCTCAATCGCGTGTTTGTATTGCTACAGCCGGGCTGGGAACTGATCGTGTTTCCGCTCATGTTGATAGCGGAACTGTTCCTGTTTAAACGCTGGTGCGCCGCCATCTGTCCCTTGGGTGCCCTCTTTTCGCTCGTGATGCATCTGCGTAGCAAGTTCGGCTTTGGTGTGACGCCGCGTGCGAACTGCGCCACGTGCGTCACCGATGAGGGCTGCAAAACCTGCGCAACCATCTGCGCTGAAGACATCGACGTGGCCGCTGCTAGCAGTCTCAAAGATTTTGAGGATTGCACTCTTTGTTTGGACTGCGTAAAAACCTGCCCCACTCAATCGATTCACGTCGTGCTTCCCGCTCAAAACACGCCCCAAGAAACGCCTTCACCAAAATAGGTTCGAAGAAAAAACGATTTTCAGGCAAAAATAACCCATGCGCCTACCGTCTTTACGGTGGGCGCATGAGTATGGGAGAGTAAAATAAGTGAAAAGGTTACGACGATTTGTGCGTTCATTTCATGCGAAGGAAGCGACCCATGCCCGTTATTGATATCCATGCTCATATTTATCCGGAAAAAATTGCCTCCAAAGCAGTGGACAGCGTCGGTAATTTTTATGATATCGAAATGTTTGGCGAAGGTTCTGCCCGTGCGCTTCTGGAGGCAACGAAGGCGTCACCCATCACTCATTTTGTCGTTCACTCCGTAGCTATGAAGCCTCAGGTAGTGGAAAGTATCAACGACTTTATTGCCGAAGAGTGCCGTATTCACCCTGAATTTATCGGTTTTGCGGCCATGCATCAAGATTATCCTGATCCCGAAGCGGAAATAGAGCGCGCCATCGGTTTGGGGCTGCGGGGGATTAAGCTGCATCCCGATACGCAGGAAGTCAATATGGATGATCCGCGTCTGATGCGCATATACGAAATCATCGAGGGTCGCTTGCCGCTGATCGTGCATACCGGGGATTATCGTTACGATTATTCACACCCCCGTCGTTTGCAAAACGTTCTGCAGACATTTCCCCGTCTTGTGGTCGATGCCGCGCATTTCGGTGGGTGGTCGGTGCAGGACATGGCGGTAACCTACCTCGAAAACGAAAACTGTTTTCTCGATATGTCATCTTCGATGGATTTTATCGGCGACAAGCACACCAAAGATCTGGTAAACATATATGGCGCCGATCGCGTGCTGTTCGGAGCTGATTTTCCCATGTGGAATCCCACGACGGAATTGGAGCGTTTTTGTAATCTGGGCTTTTCTGAAGCTGACCTGGAAAAGATGCTGTGGCACAACGCCGAGCGTTTTTTAGGGATGAAGATTGTGTAGCGTGGCGCGCTGAATCACGATCTTTTGCGTGATATACCACGCCACAAGCCCACATGCGACACCGAGCACCATACCGCCTATAACGTCGGATGGGTAGTGGACATACAGATAGAGGCGCGATAGGGCAATAAGGGTCGCCCCTGCAAGGGCGATGATTTTTACGAGCGGTTTGTGGGGAATGAAGCACAGAACGGTTGCTGCTGCAAATGCCGCCATCGTGTGTCCCGAAGGAAACGAGAGATCCGTGGGTGCAGGGATGAGCAGGTTGATTCCCGTGTTGATATCGAAGGGGCGAACCCGTCCGACGAGCGGTTTGAGAAGAAGACTGCCGATGATCAGGCTTAGGCCAAGCGCGATAAAAATCCCGATTCCGAATTTCCGATAGCGGGGCGAGATCAAGAGAGCGCAGCCGGCAAGGGCCCAAATCATTCCCATGTTGCCCGCATTGGTGATAAGCGGCATAAGGAAATCGAGGGTGGGAGAAGTGCATGAACGCTGTATTGCGTCGAGAAGCGCAAAGTCGAGTGAGGTAATCCATGCCAGTATCAAGTAATTTCCTTTTGCAAAAGGTTGTTTTCTGCAGTATGAAGGATTGTGGGGAATAAAGCGTGGCTGCACGTCAACAAAATAGAAACACTGTATTGATATAGAAGGGTTTCACTCTGGGTTGCTAGGGTATAATGCTGCAAGAAATCTGAAATAAACTTCGCGATACCGAAACCACATGCAATTACCGAGGGATGCTGCATTATGCGGTTCCCAATTGGATAGGACGGGTGTAACGTGGCATTTCCAACAAGTATGAGATTACCCTCGCCGGCCGTTTCGTTTGTGGGCCGGCACAATTCTGGTAAAACGACGCTGATCGAAAAAGTGATTTCGTGCTTGGTGGCTCAGGGGCTTGACGTTGGCAGCATCAAACACCATAGCCATAAAGGATTCGACATCGATATTCCCGGCAAGGATTCATATCGTCATCGCGCTGCAGGGGCAAGCGAAACCATCATTTCTTCTCCGGGCCAAATGGCCCGTATCCGAACTATTGCCGGTGAAAAGGAATGCTCCGACCTGCTCGATACCATGCCCGGGCACGATATCGTCGTGGTCGAGGGGTACCGCAAAAGCGGCTTGCCGACCATCGAGGTTATGCGTGCTGGTAACCCGGCCGACGTGTCGGTGGCGGACGTGTTTTTGCGGGCCGCCCAGCAGGGTGCACCGCTCGGCATTGATTTTGTGCAGGTTTCTCGAGCGGGGGAATCCGTGCCTTCTCAGCCGTTGTCTGAAAACACCTTAGAGACCCAAGCGTCTCATCGCAGCGATTTGACCAATAAAATGCCAACTGCGGCAACCGTTGCGATCGTCAGCGATATTCCCGAAGCGTTGGCGGCAGCCTCTTTGTATAGAATTCCTGCTTTTAATTTATCCGACGTTGTGGGCGTCTGCGATTTTTTGCGGGATCGTTATGTGCGCCATCGCATCACCGTTGCTCTTCAGGCCGGTGGCGAAAGCCGTCGCATGGGGCAGAGTAAAGCGACGGTTCCCTTTGCGGGACGGCCGCTGATCTGTCGTATGGTTGAACGGGTGGCACCTGTTGCTGACGATTTTATCGTGACGACAAACGAAGCTGAAAACCTCGCTTTTTTGCATGAAGAGTATGCTGACCTCAACATTCGTTTGGTGCCTGATGTCTATGACTTCCGCGGCGCCTTGCCGGGTATCTATTCGGCGTTGCTGGCGGCAAAAAACCCTTATGTTGCCATTGTTGCGTGCGATATGCTGTGCGCGTCGCCGTCATTGATCGCGCAAGAGGTTATCAGCATGGATCAAAGTGGTGCCGATGTGGTGGTGCCGGTCAACCATCACGGGTACGAGCCGTTTCATGCACTCTATCGCCGTGATACCTGCCTGGCTGCAATTGACGCGGCAATTAAGCGGGGAAGCCGTCGGGCGCAGTCGTTTTTCGATGACGTGCGCGTGTACGAACTTCCTCAATCCGAGGTGTTGAAGGCCGAGCCTATGGGTGGCTGTTTTATTAACGCCAATACGCCAGAAGAACTTCACCTGATGGAAAAAGCCTTTTTCGAGGAGTAATACATGCCTAATCTTTCCGATATCATGGAAATGGCCGAAGCGCTTGAAACGAAGGCGATCATTTTGGTGCCCGATCGCTGTGTGGCGGTGCGCAATCGCAATGCCACCTGTCGTAAGTGCGTCGACGCGTGTCCGTCTTTCGGTGCGTTGAGCGTGCAGGACAACAAGCTCGATTTCGATGGGTCGTTGTGCGTTTCGTGCGGTGCTTGTACGGTGGTGTGTCCAACCGAAGCGCTCGTGCCGACCAAGCCGCTTGATGTTGATATGGCTGAAGGCATCGCGCGTTCCTGCTTGGCGGCGCATGGCTCTGCCGTTTTTGCGTGTGCGCGTATTGCTGCACGTCACGAGGGGGATCCGGAAAAATATCAAGAAGTACCCTGCCTTGCTCGCATGGAAGAAAGTGTGCTGATTGAACTGGCTGCTCATGCGGCCGTTACCTCGATTACCCTGGTAGACGGGGTATGCGCTACGTGTAAGTATCGGGCGGTCGATGCGGGCATCGACGAGACGGTGACATCGACGAACGCTCTGCTTGCAGCGTGGGGATCTCCTGTTGTGCTCGAGCGCGTGTCGGCTTTCCCGGACCGTATCCTGCTTGCCGATAACGTCGCTGAGGCGTTTGGAGTGTCTCGCCGCGGATTTTTTTCGCACACGAAAAGTGCTGCCAAAGATACCGCGAAAAAGACGGTGGTAAAAGCGCTCAAACCTGAAGAGGTTGAGGCGACGATCCAGGAGCGTTTGCGGGTTTCTGATAACGGGAGTTTGCCGCAGTTCAACGCGTTGCGACGCATGAATATTCTCAACGCGCTCGATCGTATCGGGCAGCCGCAGGTCGATGAGGTGGGCACGCGATTGTGGGGCACGGTGGAAATCGATACCGAGGTGTGTAGCGGTTGCGGCATGTGCGTTGTGTTCTGTCCGACGGGGGCGCTTAAGAAAAGCGAGGTTGAACCTGAGGATGGCGAGGGAAGCTACCTGGAATTTTCTTTGGCGGATTGCGTGCAGTGCAATGCGTGCTCCGATATCTGTTTGCATGCGTGCATTCGAGTCGTGCCCACTATCTCCACCGCAGAACTGCTTGATTTTGAGCCGCGACTCCTAGCGCTTCCTAAACCACCCACCAATCGAGGTATCCTTTCCGGCCTGAAGCGCTAGAGAACTCTTCGCGCCTGCCGCTTCGCGCTCGGTGATCTTGGATAGTATTCCGTAAAGCCGTTCGCAACCTTTTGGGGAGTGCAGCGCGGAGCTATGGTATACTTTCGCCATGCTTTAGCGCAGTAAAGTCATAAAGTAACGGCGTCGAACGGGTGCCGTAAAAAGGAAGGAATATGTCGTATGAAGAAAAAGCTTATTGCTCTTATGAGTGTTGCCTGCATGATGTGCCTTTCGGTCGTTATGCTTGCCGGCTGCTCAGGGGCTTCCGACAAGAAGGCCGAAGCTTCGAGTAATACCACGTTCACGGTTGGCTTTGATCAGGATTTTCCGCCGTATGGCTATGTTGGCGATGACGGTAAACTGACCGGCTTCGATCTTGATCTTGCCAAAGAAGTGTGCGACCGCAATGGCTGGGAATGCAAGCTTGAACCCATCAACTGGGATGCCAAAGATACGCTGATCGATAGCGGCGCTATTACCTGCATCTGGAATGGCTTTACCATGGAAGGCCGCGAAAATGATTACTCTTTCGCTGGCCCCTACATGGATAACAGCCAGGTGATTGTTGTGAAGAAGAGCTCGAACATTTCTGACTTCGCGGGGTTGAAGGATAAGGTTGTTTTGGCGCAGGCCGATTCTGCTGCGTTGCATTTGCTCGAGGCAAGTGGCGATCAGGCTGCTTTAGCTGCGACCTTCAAAAAACTCGACACGATTGGCGAATACAACACAGCTTTCATGCAGCTTGAAACCGGTGCGGTTGACGCGGTCGCCCTCGATTTGCCCGTTGCCAAGTTCCAGATTAGCGGCAAGGAAGATCTCTACACTATCGTCGATGAAAAACTGTCTTCCGAGCACTATGCCGTCGCGTTTAAAAAGGGCAACACTGAAAAGGCCGAGGCCGTGCAAAAGACTTTGAAGGAAATGGTTGCCGATGGCACCGTTAAGAAAATTGCTGAAAAATATGCCAGCAAAGGCATCAGCTATGACATGTGGATTCTTGAAGCTTAACGTGAGGGACTTCCACTAGTACGCAATAAAGTGATAAATTGCAGGAGCCCTTCTTTTCGGAGGGCTCCTTTGTGTTGACATCAGCGAGTAGACAGGGCACAGACATGGACATGGGGACGATGATGATGCTTTTGGGCGAGGGGTTTCTCGTCACGTTGCAGATTTTCTTTTTGACCCTGGTAGGGTCGTTGCCGCTCGGTGTGATCGTGGCGCTTGCGCGCATGAGCAAATTTAAGCCGTTGGCGATTATTACCCGATTTTATATTTCTGTCATGCGGGGTACGCCGCTTATGCTGCAGATGTTCTTCGTATTTTTCGCCCCGTTTTACCTGTTCGGTGTCGAACTGGGCAGCGACTATAAATTCTGGGCGTGTATCATCGCTTTTACCATCAATTACGCCGCCTATTTTGCTGAGATCTATCGCGGAGGCATCCAGTCCATGCCCCGTGGGCAGTATGAGGCGGCGAGTGTTTTGGGGTATTCTAAGAGTCAGACGTTCATGAAAATCATTTTCCCGCAGGTGGTAAAACGCATTCTTCCCGCGATGAGCAATGAGATCATCACACTCGTCAAGGACACCTCCCTGGCATTTGCAATCGGTGTTTCTGAAATGTTTACGGTTGCGAAGGCTGTCGTGGCGGCCCAAAAGGCCATGACTGCTTTTGTGGCGGCGGGCGTTTTCTATTATTTGTTCAATCTCTGCGTTGAGATTATTTTGAATCGTGTCGAGAAGAAATTGAACTACTACCATGATTAGGGGTGCCGATATGGGCGATAGCGCACAGGCCATTGTGAGCCTTGAACACATCAAAAAAAGTTTTGGCGAGGTAGAAGTGCTGCACGATATCAGCCTCCAAGTGAAAAAAGGCGAGGTCGTCGCTATTATTGGACCGTCCGGATCGGGTAAATCGACGTTTTTGCGGTGCGCTACGTTGTTGGAGACGTTCGAGGAGGGACGTCTTGCTTACGGCGATTTGGTTGTTGCCGAAAACGATGCGACGGGGCGCGCGGCCTACGGTGACCGTGCCGTGCAAAAAGCGGCCAAAATGCGCTTTGGATTGGTGTTCCAAAATTTTAACTTGTTTCCCCATTATACGGTGATGAAAAATATCACCGATGCACCGATCAGCGTGCAAAAGCGCCCCCGGGGAGACGTGTTTTCCGGGGCGCGCTTGCTGCTGAAAAAACTTGGCCTTGAGGGCAAGGAAGACATGGTGTCCTGTGAGCTTTCCGGGGGGCAGCAGCAGCGGGTGGCCATCGCGCGTGCACTGTGCCTCAATCCCGATATCCTTTATTTCGATGAGCCAACCAGTGCGCTTGATCCGCAGCTGACTATCGAGGTGCTCAAGGTTATTCGTGATCTGGCCTCAGAACACATGACGATGGTTATCGTGACGCATGAAATGAATTTTGCACGCGATGTTGCCGATCGCATTATCTTCATGGAGGGTGGCGTGATTGTCGAAGAAGGTACGGCAAACGACCTGATCAACAACCCCCAGCATCGTCGCACGCAAGAATTTTTAGCGAAATACGAAAGGTAGGGGCTTTTTCTTTCCCCCTTTGTGGTGTTGGGTAAGTGACCTTTAAGCTCGTCGTGCGAGAGCGACAATTTGAGGTGATGCAGGAGGCGGTTTGGTTCGTATGCTTTTGTCGGAAGGAGCGCGTAATGGCTGATGTGTCCACTATGTTTCAAGAGGGAATATCGATGGTTCGCGGGGCGGTGTCAAACGTTTCCGTAGAGCAGTTTGGGTTCATTAAGGCTTTTGTTCGGCTTTGCAACGATGGTTGGCTGCAGGGTTTCCACGAACGAAACGGCGGCAACCTGACGTATCGTATGACCCCGACCGAAGTGTCGATGTGCCGATCGTTTTTTAATGAGGGTTCAAATGCCTGGGTCTCTTTGGGTGTACAGGCCAATAACCTGTGCGGCGAATATTTTCTTACCACCGGCGCGGGGGTTTATCTGCGCAATGTGGGGCTTGATCCGGTTGCCATGGTTGGCATTGTCGAAATCAATGCAGCGGGTGATGCGATGCGCACGGTGTGGGGTTTTAAAAACGGTGGACGCCCTACCAGTGAGTTTCCCAGTCATTATCTGTGCCATGCCGCGCGCAAAGCGGCAACGAAGGATCGGTGTCGCGTCGTCTATCACGCGCATCCAACCAACGCGATCGCTTTGAGCTTTGCGGCGCCTCTTGATGCACGAACAATATCGCGTATCCTGTGGCGTTCCATGCCGGAGTGCATCATGGTTTTTCCTCACGGTATTGGGGTGGTGCCTTTTATGGTGCCGGGCAGCATCGAGCTTGCGCAGGCGAGCGCTGCGCTTATGGAAACCTACGATGCAGTTTTATGGGCTCAGCATGGCTTGCTGTGTTCGGGATCTGATTTTGATGATGCGTTCGGTCTCATGCATACCATCGAAAAATCAGCGGAAATTCATGCACGTGCGTGCGCGCTTGTCGAAAAAGATGGTTTTCGACAGACCATAACCGATAGTGATTTGCGCGCGATTGCGGCCAGTTTGCATCTATCGGTCAATGAATCGTTTTTGGACTAGCGAAAAAAACAGGCCGGCGAGCATCAAAGCGTCGGGTTGTTCGCCGGTGTTTGGGGTTTGGTGATTATGCGGCGGCATTCATGCTGTATTTTGCTCGCAGGATACGGTAAACCGATCGATCGAGGCGTTGGTCGCAATGCTTTCGTCGTGACTATCTCCGAGGGCACTGCCGATGCCG
>JAVVXN010000012.1:0-36724 GCA_036651575.1 Raoultibacter sp.
TAGGTGTTGACGAATTCGGTGGCATCGAGGCCATCGCGAATATGTGCGTCAAGGTTATAGCGGCTTTGCGCTTTTAAGAAGAGCTCGACGGCGTCGGGAGCGAAGAGGGTGCCACTGTTTTCAGTGAAGTATTTTTGCAGATCCTCGGTGGGCGCCTCTTTATTTTCGAAAAGGAAAACGTCGGCTCGATCGGCCACGTGGATAACTTGAGCGAGATGAGCGGTCGCCGGATTTTGGATGTCGAAGAGATCATAGCGAAGGTGGTGAAATAAAATCGCTTCGGCCTCGTCGTGTAAAAACGGTAACTCCCTTAAGAAGAGATACCCGTAGAGGGAGTGTTCCCATAAATTGACGCTTTCCAGAGTGAGTACCTTTTTGATTTCTTCGGTGTGGTAGATACCAATATCGTGAAAAAGCGTGATGAAGTAGGCGCTGCAGCGATCGTTTTCGGACAGGTCTCCCTCCACTTCGAGCATGGCATCAACCAGGTAGGCAACGCGGTTGCCGTGGTCGACCAGGCGCACATCGACGCGATTGAGAGCCCGCTGCACCATGCGCATGACATCGTTGGCTTGCACGGGTGTTTCGGGGTTGCCGTCCTGTTGGTGTTTGTGCGGGGCGTGCTGCGCCATGATACCTACTCCATCATTCCAAAGTCATTTCTTTGTAGTATAGAGGTTTTAGAGATGATGCTTGCGATGGCTTTGAAGGAATTATTACGGGTTCGTTATGTCGTGTGAGGGAATTTCCTCATAGTGTTCGAGAGGAAGCCATTTTCGTACCTGCGTATTATTTGGTCCGCCTTTTGTGCTAGCAGTGAGTTCAGCGTGAAGATCTTCGGCGCTACCTCCCGTTCCGAAAGTTGCGCTCTTCGGGTTTATGTCATCGAGTATTCCGTAGTAGTTTGTTGCTCCATACCATTTTTTGTCGATGGGGTCGTAGACGTATGGTACGTTCCATCCATCGCCCGTACCTTTTTTTGCGAAGAGCCACAGATTATTGTCAGATTCTTTACCGGGATTACAGAAAGGTTGAATGATGTATTCAATATTGTTGACCTTGAGTTTGGGGAGGGTCTTTTTTTGTTGAGCCCAATAGGCAAAAAATGCTTTTCTGACATTGGAATTACTCTGCTCAGTGCTGGATCCGGTTTTTTTATAGTCTTCCCAAAACGTTTCAAAATCAGTCTTTGTCTCTTCGCTAATGGTCGAAGTGCTTTTATGTTTTGAGCAGGTTACCCTCACGCGCGCCGTCTGCTGATCTTTTATGATGCTGAATGTGCCCCCGGTAGGGCACACGAGTTTTTGATCTGCGGCGAGCGTTCGCGCAGCCTCCTCATTAAAGGGTGTCCCCAGCATGCATTGGGTTGTTAGCATATGGGAAAGACTGGTGCGATTGGAAGCGCAGGCCGCTTCTTCGGCTCGCTTGGCCGATCCGGTAAATACGGGGATGGCGACGGCAACGAGCACCAAGATGATGGCGACGACAATGAGAAGCTCAGCGAGGGTAAAACCGCTTTGTTTGCGAGAGTTATTCACGTTGCCCGCCTTCTTGCTAAAGAGACGCCTCGAACTTGAGGGGTCTGTCGAAAACAATCGGTTTATTCGGGTGATTGTTTTTCTGGTGCGTGTCAAAGGGTGGTAGTAAACAGAGAGATACTACCTACCACTACATCTTAACGTGAAAAGCGAATCAATGAAACACCTTTCGGTGAT
Source organism: Raoultibacter sp. (assembly GCA_036651575.1). Classification (GTDB taxonomy): domain Bacteria; phylum Actinomycetota; class Coriobacteriia; order Coriobacteriales; family Eggerthellaceae; genus JAVWGW01. Next base: position 1,716 of record JAVVXN010000012.1, read on the forward strand.
GTGCGGGGTGATATTTATGAAAGAATACGAGAAAAAGCCCTTCCGTAGAGGGGCTTTTTCTCGTACCTGTTACGAATCATCTTTCGCGGAAAAGCGATTCGAATTCAATGAGAGCTAGGCGCGTTCGACCTTGCCGGCCTTGAGGCATTTCGTGCACACGTTGGTGCGCTTCACTTTGCCATTGATTTTGATGGTAACTTTTTGCACGTTGGGACGGAACATACGATTCGTCACGCGATGCGAGTGGCTGATGTTGCGACCCGCAACGGGAGCCTTACCGCAAACTGCACATACCTTAGACATAGCTATCACTCCATTTACATATCGTATCGATCCGTCACAAACGAATCGGTGGTGACAAAAGCCTTGATACTATACCATAGCCCCCAACCAACTCCAAGTGTTTATGGTTAAAAATCCATGAGGTACCTCCGCGTGATTTGTTCCGCTTATCCGAGGATTGCGCGCAAATCGGCATCGGCGGTACTCGTGGGAGAAATGCCATAGTTTTTCACGAGGACATCGAGCACGTTGGGCGAAAGAAAAGCGGGCAACGTGGGACCGAGGTACATATTTCTCATACCAAGATACAGCAAGGAAAGCAGAATGCAGACGGCTTTTTGTTCATACCAGGAAAGAATCATCGAAAGAGGTAAGTCGTTGAGTGAACAATCAAAGGCATCAGCCAAGGTTGCGGCCACTTTGATGGCGCTGTAGGCGTCGTTGCATTGACCCATGTCAAGTAAGCGGGGCAGACCGCCGATGGTGCCTAAGTCCAGGTCGTTGAAGCGGTATTTGCCGCAGGCAAGTGTGAGGATGATGGTGTCGGCAGGAGTTTGTTTAACGAAATCGGTGAAATAACTGCGTCCCGCGCGGGCTCCGTCGCAGCCGCCGACCAAAAAGAAATGCTTGATTGCCCCCGTTTTTACCGCATCGACGATCGCGTCGGCTGAGGCGAGTACCGCATCGTGGCCGAATCCGGTACTCGCGTGCGTGCCTCCATTGATTCCGGGGAAGGTTGTGGCTTCAGTGAATCCGCCGAGCTCGCGTGCCTTCGCGATCACTGCGGAAAAATCGTTATCGTCAAGATGGGTGGTGCCCGGATAAGCGACGGCGTCGGTGGTGAAGATGCGGTCGATATAACTTTCTTTCGGGGGCATGATGCAGTTGGTGGTCATCACGATCGCGGCGGGGAGATCGGCGAACTCGTGCTGCTGGTTTTGCCAGGCACCTCCGAAGTTCCCCTTGAGGTGCGGGTAGGCTTTGAGCTGGGGATAGGCGTGCGCCGGGAGCATTTCTCCGTGCGTGTAGACGTTGACGTCGCTCTCTTTGGTCTGTTCGAGCAAACGGTGTAGCACCTCAAGGTCATGGCCGGATATCACGATTGCGGGACCTGCTTCGATCGTGAATGAAACCTCGGTGGGCACCGGGATGCCGAAGCTTTCCGTGTTGGCACGATCGAGCAGTTCCATGCAGGCAAGGTTCGCTTCACCCACTTCAAGAGCGAGTGTCAGCAATTCATCAAAGGATTTGTTTTCGCTCAAAGCGGTAAGCCCGCGGTAGAGAAACTCACTCACCGCTTCGTCGTGATATCCCAACACTCGAGCGTGATAGGCGTAAGCTGCCATGCCGCGCATGCCGAACAGTACGAGGGATTTAAGCGAGCGAATATCTTCATCGGGTTCGCTTTCGATAAAATCGAAACTTGTTGCTTGCGCAACCCCTCCTCGTGCGGCGATTTCGTGGTGTGCGGCCGCAATTTGACGAGAGAGCGAGATATCCTCGAAATTCACGTTCGTCATGCACGAAAACATGCCCCTTAAAAGCAGCTCTTCGCACACTGCGGTTGTCTGAAGAGCTTTTTCTCCGGTGGTGGTGCGGGCAAGATCAACCAGCGCCGCAGTCAGTTCGTCTTGTAGTGCGGCTGTGGTCGCTGATTTCCCGCAGGTTCCCTGCGATCCCTGGCATCCGCTCCCGTGAGCGGTTTGTTCGCATTGGTTGCAAAACATCTGTTTCATGGTTATTCCTCCGTGTTCGCTCAATATGGTATGCGCATAGTGCGGTAAAGCCGATAGACCCCGTTGGGTGGCAGTTGGGTGTCGAAAGGGTGCGGGGTGATTATGCGCTGCGCTCGACGATGCGACCGTCAAGCCCGATCGTCACCGTTTCGAAGTGTGGGGTGCACCCGCTGTTTTCGATGGCGCGTGTCGCGGCAGCCTCGATTCCGGCGCAGCAGGGAACCTCCATGCGGACGACGGTGACGCTGCGAGGCGGATTGACGGCAAAGATTGCGGTCAGTTTTTCGCTATAATCGCCCGCATCGAGTTTGGGACATCCGATCAACACGACGTGGTCGCGGATGAAGTCTCGATGAAAATCTCCGTAGGCAAATGCGGTGCAGTCTGCTGCAATCAGCACGTCTGCGTCGCGGAAATACGCCGCCTGAGGGGATGCGAGCTTTATTTGGACGGGCCACTGGGTAAGTTCGCTCACGCGCGCGGTGTTTGGCGCACCTTTACCGGTTTGCTCTCGGGCGAGGGCCTGCGCGCGCGATCCGGGACACCCGGAAGGCCGCGTTGTCGGGGCTGCCGGTTGCTTGTCCTGTGTACGCCCGCTGCGTTCTAAGACGGCTTGTTCATCGTAGGCTGCCGCTTCGCGTTCCTCGAAGCTGATGGCTCCTTCGGGGCAGGCGGGCAGGCAATCTCCCAGTCCGTCGCAGTAGTCGTCGCGAATCAGTCGTGCCTTACCATCGACGAGTGCGATGGCACCCTCGTGGCATGCGGTGACGCACAATCCGCAGCCGGTGCAGCTATCCTCGTCTATGCAGATGATTTTTCGTAGCATGGGTATCCTTTCTGTTTGCTTCCTGTAGTAAGCCAGGGTATGCTGTTGAAATCGGTTGTTTTTACAACGTAATTGAAAAACTACGGAGGTTGTTGTCGTGAAGGGAAGAATCCCCCTTAATACCGTCGTGTTGCGGCTTAGTGAATGTTCGCTGTTTGCGGGAATCGCCCGTGAAGAAATGGCGGCGATGCTGGATTGTCTCGGTGCTCGGACGAAAACTTACGAACGGGGGGAATATCTCGTCAGACCGGGAGATACCGTGCATGAATTGGGCGTGGTTTTGACCGGTGAGGTGCAGGTGGTGCGCGACGACTGCTGGGGACATCACAGTATCATCGCCCGCGTTGTGGCAGGCGGCTTGTTTGCGGAGGCATTTGCGTGCACGGCTCAGCACAATGTGCCTATCGGAGTGGTCGCTGCGACGCGCACCGAAGTGCTACTTATCGATTGCCGCAAGATCACGGTTACCTGTTCGCAGGCGTGTGCCTTCCATGCTCGGCTTATCCAGAACCTGCTGCGTATTCTGGCGCTCAAAAATGGGAGTCTTATGGATAAGATGGGGCATCTGACACAGCGCAGCACGCGGGAAAAAGTGCTGTCCTATCTTTCGCGCCAATCCTTTGACGCGAAAAGCGAACAATTTGAGGTGCCGTTCAACCGTCAAGATTTGGCCGATTATCTCTCGGTCGACCGAAGCGCGCTTTCAAGTGAGCTGGGAAAACTGCGCGATGAGGGTATCATCGAATTTCACAAAAGCACGTTTATTTTGCACGCGCCCCGCGTATAGGGTGGATGCGTACGGCCGGGTCCCGTGTTTTACGGTCGTTCGGATTCGGGCTTGAAGCCCGGTTGTGGATTTGGCCTCAGCTGTCGGGGTAAAAGAGCGCCGATGTGAGGGGATGCCATAGTTGAAGCAACTCCTTCGCCGAAGCGTTTGAGGGCGATGTTGGAAAGCGACTGCACTGCCTTTGAGAGGATTCCCGTCGTTGAGTCATCAGCTTGTTTCGCGACATCGACGACGAGGGCAAGTATTTTCCGCCAGTCTCCCATGATGTCGGCAACGCTTGCATCTTCGGATTGTGCCAGCGTGGCGAATAAGGTGTCGGTCATCACGCGCAATTCTTCGGGTGAAAGCGATCCCATCCACTCGTTGATCACCTCGCTCGTGAAGCGTGCGTTGTCGGTGATGCGGTCGAGGTATACGAAGTCATCACCGGCGGCTTCCCAGGTGAAGGGGTCGTGCTGCATGATGCCGGCGCCGTTGCTGTGGATGACGCGATAGTCTTCATGCGACTCCATCAGCATGCCGACCAGGGATTCTTGTGGGACTGTTTTAAAGATGCGATCGCGGATGCCATCATACGCTTCGTCGGTGAAGGTGCCCGGTTTAAAACCGGGTCCATCATGGTTGTAGATGCGTTCGATACGGGCTTTTGTCTCGGGTTGTGCCTTGAGGGCCGCATAGACCGCAAGGTTTCCGCCCTTTGAATGACCGCCGATGTAGAGTTTTTGCGGGAGGCGAGGTGTGACGGTTTCTAAATAGTTGATCGACTGGATTTGCGAGGGAATGGTGTCGGTGAATGCCATGTCGAAATCTTCTCGCCAGCCGGTGAGCGTGCAGTCGGTTCCGCGAAACGCGATGTAGGCGAATTGGCGCTTGTAGATAAAGCGCATCGCGGCGAACTGCGTGTAGTTTTTTGTGTCGAGTAAGCTGAGATATTCCCCGATGGTCACCGCGCGAAACCGCGGACTTGCGGCAAGGGCGAACATAAGCCTTTTCGTCATGTCGGGAGTGGGGCTTGTGAACATCGTGTCGAAGTATTCGGCGTGGGGCACTTCTCTGAAGGTGATGTCCTTGGTATTGAGCGGGAAGATGCTCTGCAGCAGCGTGTTTGTGTCGCGAAATGATTTGCCCTCTCGCAAAGGAGGGGCGATATGGGCGAGGTCGACCATGCAAAACGAAGAAAGAACCAGCGAGTCAAGCGCGTTGAACGGCTTTTCTTCGAAAGGGGCAAATTCGCTTTCGAGATAGTCGATAATGGTCTGCATAGGGTCTCCCTCCAAGCAAGGTGTCGTGCCTTCGTGCAATTTGAAGATTAAGTTGAAGTGAATAGAGTCTCGTACATAGGGTATATAGTACAGTATACTAATCCATCAAGCTCATCATGGATTGTAGGTTTACGCCTGTAATCGTGAAAGGATGATTATGACGAACGCTGTTTCAGGCAACTTGCATGTTGCCAATGATGTTTTGGCCGATTTGGTTGGTAGCGCAGCTTTGCAGTGCTACGGCGTTGTCGGCATGGCAGCTCCGAATGCTGCTGATGGTATTGCGAAAATTTTACCGGCTTCGCGTCTGCGTCGCGGTGTTGTGGTGACCACAACGGAAGCGGGAATTCATGTCGATTTGTATGTCGTGATCGAATACGGCACCAACATCAATACGGTTTCGAAAAACCTGATCGAACAGGTGACCTTTGCCTTATCTGAGTACGCGCAGATTGTGCTTGATGGTGTTGATGTGCACGTGCAAGGCGTGAAGGTACGTCGCTAAAAAGCATCGTTTACTTTCGGGATCTTGGTATATCTCGTGTTCACTATCCGACCAAAAGAATTGATCACGGTTGCGTCCGTGATACCAAAGAGAAAGATAAAAGCTAATGCCTGAATCTTATTCAGCCAATGACATTATGAATGCTATTGCGGCTGCCAGCAAAGCCCTTTCAAGTCGCAAAGAAGAAATTAATCGACTGAATGTATTTCCTGTGCCTGATGGCGATACGGGAACGAACATGTCGCTCACCCTTGAAATGGTCGTCGACAACATGGCCAAACTACCCATTGGCGCGCGCTCCGCCGACATCCGCAAGGCGATTACGACCGGGGCGCTCATGGGTGCTCGCGGCAATTCCGGTGTTATCACCTCGCAGATTTTGCGCGGCCTCTGCGAGGGATTCGAGGGCGCCGATGGATTGAATACCGTCGCGCTTGATGCATCGTTTAGCCACGCGGTCGATGTGGCATTTCAGGCGGTTCGCAAACCGGTGGAAGGTACCATCCTGACGGTTTTACGTGACACCGGTACGGCGGCGCGTAAGGCTAAGAAGAAAAAGTATTCTACGGTTGAAGCGCTCGACGCTATCGTTGCGGAAGCATATGCTTCCGTGCAGCGCACTCCCGAGTTGTTGCCGGTGCTCAAAGAGAACGGCGTGGTCGATGCGGGTGGATACGGGTTGGCTATTTTGTTTGATGCGTTCGTGTCTGCGCTCGTCGGCCGAGAAGGTCATATGGTTGATGAGCTAGCATTTGCCCGCACGGGATCTCCGAAAGTTGAAATTGAGCAAATCAATGACTGGGAAGGATCGAGCTTTCGCTACTGCACTGAGTTTTTAATCGACTCCGATACGCTCGACCTTGAAGAGGGTCTTGATTTCCTCGGGACGATGGGTGATTGTGAACTTTTGGTTGGTCAGACCCCCCACTTTAAGACGCACGTACACACCAATACGCCCGACAAAGTGCTTGCGTATATGCTTGAACGCGGTCAGATTGCGGAAGTGCATATTCATAATATGCAACTGCAAAGCGAAGAGCGCACGGCCGGTTTGGCGGGAGAAGAAGCTGTCGGTGAACCGAAGCCACTCGGTTTTGTGGCGGTCGCTGCAGGTGACGGCAACGCGAAGATACTCGAAAGCATCGGTGTCGATGTCATTGTGTCGGGCGGTCAGACCATGAACCCTTCGACCAAGGATCTTCTTGAGGCGGTCGGTCGCGTCAATGCGGATGCGGTTATCATTCTTCCGAATAATAAGAATATTATTTTGGCAGCTCAAAGCTGTACCTCTCTCTCCGAAAAACCCTGCGCTGTCGTGCAGACTACCAGTGTGCCACAGGCATTTTCGGCGTTGTTTGGCGTCGACGAAACCGCAAGTTTGGAAGAAAACGTCGAAACGATGACTGAGGCGTTTGCCGAAGTGAAAACTGGTGAAGTCACCCGCGCGATCAAAGATGCAAAAGACGCACACGGCAATGCCATCAAAAATGGTGACGTAATCGGTATCTGCGACGATTCCATCGAAGCTATTGGGTCATCGACTGAAGAAGTGACGCTTGCCTTGCTCGCGATTATGGAAGCAAAAGATGCCGATACCTTGACTATTTTGGCGGGCTCCGATATTTCAGACGATGAGTTCAATGCGCTGCTTGCTCAGATTGAAGAGCACTATGATGACCTTGAAATCGATGCGCACCGAGGCGATCAACCGCTGTATCCCATTGTGATGTCTGTCGAATAGTATCTTTTGCGACCGTTAAGGGAGACAGAAACCAAAACGTGGTAGAAAAAAAATCCAACACACAGCTTGGCGGCGGGGGAGGGCTTCCTTCCAGCCGCCTTGCTGCTACGTTGGCCTTAGGGGAACCGGTCGGGCGCGTTCGGGCGGTCAGCCCTGTTCGGGCACGTGCCCTTTCCCAGTTGGGAATCGATACCATCTATGATTTGGTCACGCATTTTCCTCGTCGATATCTCGATATGTCGCAGGTTGCCACCATTGCCGCTGCCCCTCTTTCGGAAAGATGCACCATCGTGGGCACGGTGTACGAATACAAGGCAAAACGTCCGAAACCGCACCTGCATCTCGTTGAAATCACCCTTACCGATGACACGGGGACACTCATGGTCACCTGCTTTCGGCAGCCGTGGCTTGCGGATCGTCTCGCTTCCGGCATGCGTCTGGCGGTTTCGGGCAAGCTCGAGTTCAGATATGGTTTTAAGCGCATGACCAATCCGTTTCTCGAAGTGGTTGATGCCAAAGGCGGCGTGACGCAGGGGCTAATCGTGCCCGTGCATCCGTCAACGGAAAAAATATCAAGCGCGTGGATGCGTCGTTTGATTGGTAATGGCCTGGATGCGTGTCGAGGCATGCTTGATCCGCTTCCGCTTGAACTGCGGGTTCGGTATCGTTTGCCCAGTAGGCAGGTTGCTTTGAGCTGCATTCATTTCCCCCAAAAAACCTCTGAAATTTCTTTGGCCCGTCGGCGTCTGGTGTATGAAGAGCTGCTTTTCCTTGAACTGTTTTTGATGAGCGACTCAGCAAAACGATCTGCGGGCCACGTGGCGGTGTGTCATGTGGTTGATGGCAAACACGTGCAAAGTCTTCGTCGTGCGCTTCCCTTTACCCTGACCGATGAGCAGCTTGCTGCCGTCGATGATCTTTTAAGCGGCATGGCTGCCCCGAGCGCTTTGAACCATATGATTTTGGGTGATGTGGGAACCGGTAAGACGGTGGTTGCCGCCTGTGGACTTGCTGCCGTTGCCGATAGCGCGACGCAAGCGCTCATGATGGCGCCTACCGAAGTGCTGGCTCAGCAGTATGCGACAAGTCTGGGACCATTACTTGAACGTGCTGGCGTGGCGTGGGAGGTTTTAACAGGATCGACTTTGCCGGCGGATCGTGCAGCTATCCTCGCCCGCGCCGCTGCCGGTACCATCGACGTGCTTTTTGGCACGCATGCTTTGCTTGAAGACGATGTCGTGTTGCGGGCGTGCAGTTTGGTCGTAATCGATGAGCAGCAACGTTTCGGTGTCAATCAGCGTGCGAAGCTTATCGAAAAAGGAGAAGCGCCCGATGTGCTTTACCTGACGGCCACTCCCATACCGCGCACGCTTGCATTGGCGATGTATGGCAACCTGACGCTTTCCTACATTACGAAGCGTCCGAATAACCGGGCGGGCAACACAACGCATGTTTTGGCGCGCACTGAGCGAGGAGTGGCCTACGATGCCGCGCTTGCCGCGCTTGCTGCGGGCCATCAGGCGTATGTGGTGTGCCCTTTGGTGGGGCAAGATGCCGACGAAAAAAACCATGCATCGGCGAGCTTTGCCGACGAAACGGATGAAGAGACCTACGATTACGCCTTTATCACGATTGAGGATGACGACGATCTGCGTGAGGAAAATCTTAAAGCGGCATCTGCTGAAGCTGAATTTTTGCAGTATAAAACGTTTATCGATTATAAGGTCGGCTTACTTCACGGCAAGATGAGTGCGCAAGCAAAGCAGGAAGTCATGCAACGCTTTCGCGAGGGGACGATCGATGTATTGGTGGCAACGACGGTCATCGAGGTTGGGGTTGATGTGCCCAATGCTACCGTCATGATCATCGAGGACGCCGACCGCTTTGGGCTTGCGCAGCTCCATCAGCTTCGGGGTCGTGTGGGCAGGGGGGATGTGCCGGGCGAGGTGTATCTTGTTTCTGCCACCAAAACGCCGACGGCACTCGAGCGACTTTCCGTGATGGAAAAAACTGAAGACGGGTTTAAAGTTGCCGAATACGATTTATCGCTGCGTCGCGAGGGTGATATTTTAGGTAACCGACAGCATGGTTTATCGGTACTGAAGCTGGTCAACGTTGTGCGTGATGGGCGCGTAATCGAAGCGGCGCACGCGGACGCGCGAGCCATCCTCGATAGAGATCCGCAGCTTACGAGCGCTCCGTATCGAGCGCTTGGTCGGGAAATGCATGTGCTCTTTCCTGATCTGGATGAAAGGTAGGAAATTTTACATGCGTATCATTGCGGGAGAATTTAAGGGGCGAACGTTGGCTGCTCCAAAAGGGATTGCCACACGGCCAACGACCGATCGCGTGCGCGAATCGCTGATGAGCGCGATTGGAAGCGCCCGTGGTGGTTTTGACGATGCCGTGGTGCTCGATGCCTTTGCGGGCAGTGGTGCTTTAGGACTTGAAGCGCTCAGTCGTGGCGCTGCTTCGGTTCATTTTTACGAGATAAACGCATCAGCACTGCGGACGCTGTCCGCCAATGTGGCTGCGTTGCAGGTTTTGCCAGCTGTGGCGATAGTCCATCGTTGCGATGTGCTGAAGGCGCCCCCAACGAGGCAGCAGCAACCGTTTGATCTCGTATTCCTTGATCCTCCGTACGCGTTGGAGACGAAAAGTGTTAGGGGCTTGATCGCTGCCCTCGATGCTGCCGCGGCGCTTGCGGATGATGCCCTTATTTGTTATGAGCACGACAAAGCTTACGCGATTGACCTTGATTCAGATGATGGTTCTGCAGTATTTTCTTCTCATTTTGATATCATTTCGCATAAAGTGTATGGAGATACGGCAATAGATATTCTCAGAAAGGAACCTATTTCATGAAAAGGGCGCTTGTACCAGGAACATTCGACCCGATTACCGCGGGGCATCTCGACGTCATAGCGCGTTCTGCGCAGCTGTTCGATGAAGTCGTGGTGGCCGTAGCAGCATCTCCGAAAAAAAACCCTCTTTTTAGCTTGGATGAGCGGGTGGCGTTGGTTCGACAGGCAACGGCTCATCTGGAAAATGTGACCGTGCAGTGTTTTAACGAATTGCTCACCGAATTTGCCGAGCGTATCGGTGCCCACGTGGTGGTGAAGGGCCTGCGCGCTATCACTGATTTCGAGTATGAATTTCAAATGACTGCACTGAATTATCAGCTCAATAAAAATATTGAAACGTTTTTTGTCATGTCACCCCCGCAATACATGTATCTTTCGTCTTCGATCGTTCGTGAAATCGCTTCACTCCAGGGTGATATCGATCAGTTTGTGCCGCCGTGTGTGAAATCGGCTCTTGAGGCGAAGTTTATCTAGGGTGCCACCGCATCCGTGCGGTTGCGGTGCTGCGCGGTATAATTGTTGAGGCTTGGCCGAAAGGGGATATGCTATGACTGAAAACCTACCGGGACTCACCTGTGTCGAAGTTGATCAGCGCGTTGCTGCCGGGCAGGTTAATACCGACGTCAGCGTCAAAACGAAATCCATCAAGCGCATCGTGCGCGACAACATTTTCACGTTGTTCAACTTGATCAACGTGATTCTTTGTCTGTTCGTGCTGATTACCGGGTCGTATAAAAATGCTCTCTTCATGGGCGTCATCGTCTGCAACACGCTCATCGGCATCGTCCAGGAAGTTCGTTCGAAAAAGACGACCGACAAACTTTCCATCATCGCGGCTTCGAAGGCAACCGTTATCCGCGAGGGGGAAAAGCAAGAGATACCGCTTGAGCAGATTGTTCAGGACGATTTGGTCGAACTCGGCCGCGGCGATCAGATTCCCGCCGACTCGGTGGTCGTGCGTGGTTCCTGCGATGCAAATGAAAGCTTGCTCACCGGCGAAAGTAAGCTCATCAAGAAGACGGTCAACTCCGAGCTTATGTCGGGCAGTTTCGTCAACTCCGGTACGGTGGTTGCTCGCGTTGTGCATGTGGGTGCCGATAACTATGCGGCGAAAATCTCTGCAGAAGCCAAACAGCATAAGAAGATAAATTCCGAAATCATGAACAGCCTCAATGGCATCATCAAGTTCGTGAGTATCATTATCTTCCCGCTGGGCGCGGCACTGTTTGCCCGCCAGTTCCTTCTTGACGACGTGCCTTTCAACGACGCCATCCTTTCTTCGACGGCGGCACTGGTCGGCATGATTCCGGAAGGGTTAATTCTGCTCACCTCCACCGTCTTGGCCGTTTCGGTTGTGCGTCTTGCCAAGTCTAAAGTACTCGTGCAGCAGCTGTACTGCATTGAAACGCTTGCCCGTGTCGATACGCTCTGCTTGGACAAAACTGGCACGATCACAACCGGCAAGATGGAAGTGGATAAAGTAGAGGCCATCGCCGCTGCTGCCGGCGCCGGCGTGCAATCCGAGATAGATGCGGCCTTTGCTTCGCTCGTTGCTTGCGACGAAGATCCCAATGAGACATCACAAGCTATCATTGAATACTATGCTGACCGCAAGATCGCACCGAAAAAAACTGAAAAGATCGTGCCGTTTTCTTCCGATAAGAAGTATTCGGGAGCAGTGTTTGCCGGCGGGGAAGCTTACGTGATGGGTGCGGCTCAATTCATCCTTCACGATGCGTTTTCGAGCGTATCGAATCAAGTCAATGAGCTTGCTTCTTCGGCTCGCGTGCTCCTGCTCGCTCGGGTTGATGGTTTTACCGAAGAGGGCGAAATTCTCGGAGATCCGCGTCCTTTGGGGCTTATCGCCATCCACGACCAGATTCGTGTCACGGCGAAAGCGACGATGGAGTACTTTAAAGAACAGGGCGTTGCGCTTAAGGTGATTTCCGGCGACGACCCGCACACCGTTTCGGGTATTGCGACAACGGTCGGTGTCCCCAATGCTGATCAATACATTGATGCTACGACGCTTACCACCGATGCGCAGATAGCCGATGCAATCGAGCGTTATCACGTGTTCGGCCGCGTCAAGCCTGAGCAGAAAAAACAATTCGTCATAGCCTTGCAGAAAAAGGGCCACATCGTTGCCATGACCGGCGATGGCGTCAACGACACTCTTTCTCTTAAGCAAGCGGATTGTTCGGTAGCTATGGCATCGGGTTCCGATGCGGCTCGCAACGTGGCGCAGCTCGTTCTCGTTGACAATGATTTTGCATCGATGCCCAAGGTTGTGGCAGAAGGTCGACGCTCGATTAACAACTTACAGCGCTCGGCATCGCTCTTCTTGGTGAAGACCCTGCTTTCTATGGTTTTGGGCTTGATATTCATCTTCTTGCCGTGGCAATATCCGTTCCAGCCGATTCAGATGACGTTGATTTCGGCGTTTACCATCGGCATCCCCTCGTTCGTGCTCGCGCTCGAACCGAATAAAGATCGCATCAAGGGTAGATTCCTTGAAAACGTTATCGTCAAATCGATTCCCGGTGCGTTGGTGGCTATCTGCTGTGTCCTCGTGGTCAATGTGGTCGGATATCGGATGGCGCTCGACTATGCTCAAGTTTCCACCTTATGCGTGCTTTTGACGGCCTTTGTGGGGGCGCTGTTGATCATACGCCTGTCCATTCCGTTTACGCTTCTTCGTACGCTTTTGTTGATTGTGGTGGTGGGGGGTACGACTTTGGGTGCAACGCTGCTTCACGGTCTGTTCGGAATCCAGCCGTTTACGATGGATATGACTATTCTGTTCGGGGTGATCGCTGTGGTTGCGGCCGTTGCGTTCAACATGCTTTATTGCATCTTCGGTACTTGGCATGACAAACGACAACAAAACTTGGTATAGTGCTACTTGATTGAACGGGTAGGTTTTGAAAGAAGCTACCCGTCCGCACTGCCTGATGGGGGTCACGGCAGATGTGGTGAAAATTGGAAAACGAGCAAAGAGTTGTCGTGTGCTTATTCCGATAGAGCGGGAGCGTTCTCTGAGCGCAGTCGCAGGAAAACACATGAAGCATGGAAGAAGGGGGAGATTGACTTATGGCGGAAGAATCGAAATCAGAAGTTCAACCGGAAAAGAAAGAGCCAGTAGGGCTTGCGGAAAAAGAACGGGCGAGGTCGGTCAAGCCGGCTGTTTCTGCCCAGAGCGATCAAGATCCCGCCAAAGAAGAGCCCAAGGAAAAAGAAAAATTTCACTGGGCAGGGGTGGAACCCTGGCAGAAAAAGCGTCTGTTCGGCAGCCTTGCTGCAATTCTTTTGTTCTTCGGAATCTTTCTGGTATGGACTTGCTCGTCGCTTTATAACGACAAGGTGAGTGAAGACGACTACTGGAATCGCTATATGACCGAATCCACTGAATACCAGGATGAGGTTGCCGAATATTCGCAAAATGCAACCCACGTACTTGTTGGTTCATATCTGGAAAATGTTCGGTCTGTCAACGTCAAGAATTCCTCTTTCGAAGTTGGAATCGACGTGTGGTACCGTTGGGAGGGTAGTCCCGAGCTTGATTTTACCAATACCAATTCGGTGCATTTCTATAAAGGAACCGTTCAAAAGCTCAATGTGCTCGATAACTACCACGAAGGTAACACGCATTATCAGCAGGTTCGCTACGACGTTCTCATCAATAAACAGTATTGGACGCCGCGTTTTCCGCTCGAGTCTCACCAGATGCGCATCTATCTTGAGCCTGCAGCAAATGTGAATACGGTGGTCTTTGATGTCGATGCGGAAAATAGCTACGCCAATCCCAATCTTGGTATTTCAGGATTTAAGATGACTCGATTCGGTGTTGCTCCCGCCATCGTTGCCTACGATAAAACGAATTCGAATCCTGCGTTTGATGGTTTTGCCGACGCGAAAACGTATAAAACGGAATTGATGACGCAGTTTGAAATCAATCGCGAAGATATCGGTTTGTACTTCAAATGCTTTGTTGCGATGTATGGCACGACGGCGTGGATTTTGCTGTGCCTCTACATCTGCACCAACCGCAGAGTTGATCCGCTCGGGATGATCGGTTCTGCTTTCTTTGGTGCGGTGTCAAATATCATGATAGGTGCTGCGCTGGTGCCCGATGCTTTGAAGTTCGGTTTGCTCGAATACGGCAACCTGTTCGGTGTTGCGATTATTATCGCTGGTACGGCCATTGTCATTGGTATCAACTACATCAGACACGAACGCAAAGATAATGCGTTTGCTCAGTACTACGGTCGTATCATGTTGGTGATATTTGTTGCCATAGTCGTTTTGGGGAATTTGGCGCTCCCTCTTTCTGCCATGATGAGGTAACAGCTCGATCGCGCCTTGCCGAGCAGACAACCGTTCAAACGAACTTTGCCTGATCCTGCGTGGTTGGGGATTGAAGTTTATCCGAAACAGCCCGGATGCTGATGTGTCCGGGCTGTTGGTTTTCAGGCGAGAGGAGAAAAGCTAGGCCGCTTTCTTTTCTTCGGTCGCAGATTTTTCCGCGGGGGTTTCTTCCTTGTCGGTTTTTGCTGCGTTGGCGGTATCGGTGCGCTCGGTTTTGGCAGCGGGCGTGTTGCTGGCCGGTAGGGTGGCAACGCTGTTGTGTGCTTCTTCGGCGCAGAAACTGCAGGCTCGGTTGCGCTTGGCGTCGAAGGCTTCTTGTACGGTGCCGGTGAAGATGGTGCCCGAATTGACGATGGCCTGGCAGTTCGGATCGAGATGATATACCTTGCCAAATGTGGTCCAGTAGACGGTTCCGTCGCCGTAGGTGGCCGCTGCTTTTGTGGCGGCCTGCTGGTCTTCGGCGCTGGCCGGATTGTAATCGATGGAGGAAGCGCCGGCGATGACGAGAGCGAGTGCTGCAGCAATCGTTGCGATCTGCTTCGTTTTTTTGTCGGCATCTTTGTTGGCAAGTACCAAGATGATAAACGGCAAAAATGCGATGATGGACATGATTGCGCCCAACTGATTCTGCACGAAGAATTTAACTTTTTCGGCTTTTGAGGGGGGATCGATATGGTTGGCGCGTTTCCAGATCTGCGAAGCGACGACCACGCAGATCAGATCAAGCACCAACGCTCCGATCATCCATGCCGTTGTACTGTGCAGGTAGATCGTGCCATTCATAATGAGAATAGCCAAAACCTCGAAGGCAATGGCTGCGGCCCATAAAACGGCGGAGGCGATGCGCATCCCTAAAACATTTTTTTTGTTGGTTACGGCGACGGTATTTTTTTCCACCTGGGAGGCTTCGGTTGCTTGCTGGGGAGCGTCAACGGCTTTGCCAGAGTCGGCAGCAACAAACTTACGATCGGGGTGTGGTTTCTTTTCTGTCATGCGTGTTCCTTTCTGCGAGCGGCATATTTTCGCGTGTTTACAAAAATATGTAAGATTAAGGTAGAAACTTATATAAAACCTAGGTAGTATTATATACATGGGATGTTTTATTAAAGGAGAGAAAATGACTGAATTTGATATTGCGGGTGCCGTTGATCAGATTATGGGTAAGGTGGCAGGCGACGAAGGGTTACTTGGTCAGCTTAAGGAAGATCCTGCAGGTACGCTTGAGAGTATGACGGGAATCGATATTCCGACCGAGCAAATCGATGCTGTTGTTGCAAAACTGGGCGGCGTCGATGGATTGGTCGGTGACCTTACGAGCGGTAAGGGAATCGGTGGCGTTCTTGAAGATGTCGAACAGGCTGCAGGCGGCCTTGCAGGGGATTTGCTCGGTGGTTTTTTCGATAAAAAATAATCAAACAGGTAAAAAAGTCAGTTTTGTGCGTTGCTCGGGGTGGGGGCTACCGGCTGTGGGGGTCGGTAGAAACCCTGCGCTGGTTGCGGGCATTGCAGAATATGCGACCTTTGTGCATAGGCACTGGTAATCTGGTTGCTTCATGCTAAAATAATTCAACTTGTGTAATCACAGAAACGCGCACGCAGGCGCAATAAACGCAGTTTAATCGCAGCAGTCGAGAGGATTATCATGGACGAAACGGGAGTATTGAGCTTGATTGAAGAGCTTTCCATCCTCCTCGAGGATTCAAAGCCGGTCTTCGGCAAGAGCAATTTACGGCAGGTTGATGTTGCTGCCGCCTTTGAAATTATGGATGAAATTCGTGATACCTTCCCCAGCGAATTCGCCCAGTCCCGTCAGATTGTGCGAGAGCGTCAAAGCTTGATCGACGATGCGGACGCAGAAGCAACGCGCTTTATCGAAGATGCTCGCAGCCAAGCGATGACCATTGCAAGCGAACAGGAAATCGTTCGCATCTCACAGCAGCAGGCCGATACTATCATGGCCGATGCTCGTGAACTTGAACGCCAGACCCGTGCTGGTGCCGAAGATTACGCCGATGAAGTGTTCTCGCATGTGGAGCAGAGTCTTGATACGCTTTTGGGCAACGTCCGTCGCTGCCGGGATCGCCTGAACGCCAATGCCATGAGTGAGCACTAGATGACTGAAACTTCTTTTCCGGTGCCCGCTGAACTCTTTGCTGCTGCGGAGAGTTCTTCCTTTTCAGGAACGTACGAACCCTTGGTTTTTAAGGCCGGTCCCGATCTTTATACGTTTGATAAGCCGCTTGCCTGGCAGGTGAGCATTACCAACACCGGCGGGGCCCTGTTGGTAATCGGTACCGTCGAAGGTGTTGCCACCACCTCGTGCGCTCGCTGTATGGAGCCGGTCGTGCTTTCTATGATGGGTGAAATCGAAGGATATTATCTGCTCTCGGCTGATGACGAGGCCGATTTGGAAGATGTCGAGGAAGACGAATTTGAGGTTCTCGGCCCTGACAATGTTATCGATTTGGTGCCGCTTATCCGTGCGGCTATCTTGCTTGAGTGTCCTTTGGTTCCTCTCTGCGATGACGCCTGTAAGGGCTTGTGTCCGACCTGCGGTAAAAATCTCAATGAGGGCGATTGTGATTGTGTGGCAACGCTCGATGAGGCAGCCGATGCTACCGGTCGGGAAAATCCTTTTGCCGTTCTGAAGGATTTTCCCTTCGAAAACTGATGTATTTTCGACGCGTTTTGTGGAGCAGTTCGTGTGAAGCTTTATATTTTTGGGCGAGTATGCTTGCGCCATGCCATTCACTTTGCTAGAATATCGCTTTGCGTGTAATCGCATGAATAACTAATCGAGCGCAGGCTCGTCTTTTGCAAAAGGAGAAATGTTATGGCAGTACCTAAGCGTAAAACGGGTCGTTCTCGCACTCATTCTCGTCGTAGCGCGAATAGCGTGATTCCAGTCGCTGCTCGTTCTTTGTGTCCGCAGTGCGGCGAAGCAAAGCTTCCGCATCGCGTGTGCCCGAATTGCGGCTACTACAAGAATCGCGAAGTCATCGTCGTCGACTAGCGATTTTGGTACGTCGGTAATACGTTACGATAAGAATCCCTCTGGGTTGAGCAGTTCGTTCTGCGCTTCCCCTAGGGATTTTTTTTGGCGGAGCTCCCGATCGATGCTTTATTGCGTCCGCAAGCGGTCGCAAATCTGTGCGGGTGCATTTTTTTGGGGTTATGAGCAGCATCGTGTTTTTGGCGCGCGATCAAAAGGGATCGGTGCATTCTTCTTTTCTTTTATCCCCGCGTTTTCCCCTGAAATTCCGGATCGCGTTTTTTCTTGCATCGCGGTGTTGTGCCATGCTTGGAAAGAAATGAGGCGGGGTGCGCATGCACCCTGAAATTCTGTGCTGGTTATCCACCAGCGTATTTTGCGTAAGGAGATCCTTTCGTGGCTGAAAAAGTTACCCTGACCGTCGATGCGCTCGGCGGAGATAATGCCCCCGATGTTGTGCTTGAGGGCACGGCGGCAGCCTTGGCTGAGGACGTTGATCTGACGGTTGTTCTCTGTGGTCCGAAAGAGGTGGTTGAGCCTTTTGCGGCAGCTCATGAACGCTGCGTTGCGCAGGTGACTACCGAGTGCATCGCGATGGGCGAACATCCCGCGCGTGCCGTGCGCGCAAAAAAAGATTCTTCGATCGTTGTCGGGTGTCGTCTGGTGAAGGAGGGCGCGGCTCAAGGTTTTTTCTCAGCGGGTTCTACCGGGGCTTGCCTGGCGGCGGGCACGCTGGTGATGGGTCGTGTAAAAGGCGTTACTCGTCCCGCCTTGTGTTCTGTCATCCCTTCTCCGATAGCCCCCGTTATCATGTGCGATATCGGGGCAAATGCCGACTGCAAACCTGAGTATTTGGTGCAGTTTGCGCAGATGGCGACTATTTATACCGAAAAAATCATCAAAATCGAAAACCCTCGCGTGGCGCTTCTCAACATCGGCGAAGAAGATGAAAAAGGATCGGTTTTTGCCCAGGAAGCTTTTAAGCTCTTGAAGGCGAACCTCCCTAATTTCAATGGCAACGCTGAGGGATGCGATATCCTGTCGGCTACCTACGACATCTTCGTGACCGATGGCTTTACGGGAAACGTCTGCCTCAAGACGATAGAGGGAACCTCGAAGACGCTTTTCAAGGCGCTGAAAGGGGTTTTTTACACCAATGTGGTTACCAAGATTGGGGCTTTGCCCCTCAAGGGTGAGCTTGCGAAGTTGATGGCCAAGATCAGTCCTGACACCTATGGCGGGGCACCGCTTCTCGGAGTGAAAGGCGCCTGTATTGTCGGGCATGGTTCGTCGAATTCAACCGCGATCCAAAACGGTATCCGTACGACGGCGGAAACCGTACGAGCGCATGTTTCTGAATTAATAGCGCAAGCTGTTACCAAATAGGAGCTGCTAGAGTAAACTTAATCGAAAACACTTTGAAACAGGGTTTGGTATGATGCTTTCCGATGAACAGAAAGAAAAACTCGAACAGACACAGCAGATGCTTGATTATCGATTCGATGATCAGCAGCTGCTGCTTTCTGCAATCACTCACCCATCTGCGGTTGAGGGAAAGCCGGTGAAGTTTTCTTACGAGCGACTTGAGTTTTTAGGCGATAGCATACTCGGATCTATCGTTGCTACCGCTGCGTTTCATCGCTATCCCGAGCTTGATGAGGGTGGGTTGACGCGTATTAAAGTGTCGCTTGTTTCGGGGGCGACACTCGCGAAGGTGGCTGAATCTCTCGGGTTTGCCGATATCATTATGTTTGGATCGTCTGAAACCGGCACGGGTAAACGCGGATTGCATTCCGCTTTGGAAAACGTATATGAAGCTGTTGTCGCGGCGCTGTATCTGGATGGGGGTATTGCTGCGGCACAGCAGTTTGTCGCTGAAAATCTTCTCGATCACATGTCGTTGGGGATGGCACAAGAACCGGAGAATCCGAAAAGTATCCTGCAAGAAAAATTACAGGAAGACGGAATCACCCCTACTTACAAGCTCGTTGAGACTCAGGGGCCGCCACACGATCGTACGTTTATCACGCAGGTTTTTGCGGGCATGCAAGCTCTTGCGCGCGGTGTGGGGCGCACGAAAAAGGAATCCGAAAGTCAAGCTGCCGAAATTGCTCTCGAAGGTATGAGGTCAACGGATAAGCAAACGAGAGCTCAGGCCAAAGCGGAAAAAGCCACCGCGCGTGCCACCGAGCGTGCGCGCAAGAAGGCGGAGCGCGATGCTTTTCGCCAGAAAAAACAGGGGTAATCCGTGTACCTGAAATCCCTGGTTCTGAAAGGTTTTAAATCGTTTGCCGACCGATCGGTTCTTTCGTTTGAACCCGGGGTCAGCGCCGTTGTCGGTCCGAACGGGTCGGGAAAATCAAACATTTCAGATGCCGTTTTGTGGGTGTTAGGCGAGCGGAATGCGAAAAATTTACGCGGACAGGCGATGGAGGACGTTATTTTTGCCGGATCGTCGGCGCGTAAACCGGTCGGTATTGCTGAAGTTGATTTGATTCTCGACAATTCGGACGGCACGTTGCCTATCGATTACTCCGAAGTCGCCTTGACCCGTCGCATGTACCGAAACGGTGAAAGCGAGTACCTCATCAACGGGGTTATTGCTCGGCGTATGGATGTGCTCGATATTTTGCACGATACGGGTCTTGGCACGGGGACTCATTCCATCATTTCGCAGGGGAGCCTTGACTCTATCTTGCAGTCAAAACCAGAAGATCGGCGGGCGCTTATTGAAGAAGCGGCCGGCGTGCTTAAGCATAAGCAGCGCAAGCTCAAAAGCGAACGGAAGCTTGAGCAGATGGACGCTCATGTAATGCGGGTGAAAGATGTGGCATCGGAAGTGGCCCGTCAACTTAAGCCGCTTGAGCGCAAGGCGAAGCGTGCGCGCGCGTATCAGGATTTCGCGGTACAACTCACTGAACTCAATGTGGTGCTTGCCGTCGATGACCTTCGGGTTCTTCAGAAAAAGTGGGATGAAGCCAGCGGCCATGAAGCTGGTTTAGCTGCGCAGGTTGAAGGTGCTCGCAATCGAGTTGAGCGTGCGGAAGCCACGGTGGAGCAGTTGCAGGGAACATTGCAATCAAAAAGTTTTGATGCTGGCGAGCTGGCGCAGCGTTATCGTCGTGCTCAAATGGCGCTCGAACGTTTCGAGGCGAATCTGTTGTTGCTGCGCGAGAAAAAGCACTCTTTGCAGCGCTCTGATCGCGATCTTGCAATTTCTTTGGAAGAGGGCAAGATAAAATCTCGGGCAGCCGTTGTCGAGCAAGAAAAAGCAAACGAGGTGCTCGTTCAGGTCTGTGCGGACAAGGCGCGCGCCGAAGCGGTTTTGCGTCACCAGACAGGCGCGCGGGATGCTCTTTGTGCTCAGGTGAAGGATCTGTCTGACGCTTTGGGTGTAGCCCGCAATGAGCAGCGGATTCTTCGTGGGCAGATCGATGGTGCCCTGCGACGTCAAGCTGAAACGAAAGAAGTGCTTTCCAGCAATCTTGCTCATGAAAAACTGATTGCCAGCCACGGTAAAGAATTGGAAATGCAGCTTGAGCGCGCTTTGCGCGATTGCGATTTGGCGCGGGATGCAGCGGCGCAGATTGCGACTGACAGCGCCGTTCTCCAAGCGCGTGATGCCGTGGTGCGCCAGACTGTTGCT
Source organism: Raoultibacter sp. (assembly GCA_036651575.1). GTDB lineage: Bacteria > Actinomycetota > Coriobacteriia > Coriobacteriales > Eggerthellaceae > JAVWGW01. The sequence goes on from JAVVXN010000012.1 coordinate 22,725, forward strand.
GCCGCTCTTGCCGCGCGCGAAGCTGCGCGACTCGCCCTCGACGCCGCCCGCGATCGCGTGGCGAACCTTAAAGCTGAAATTCAGGCACTCGAAGAGCTTGAACGAGCTCAGGAAGCTGCGAATCCGGCGCTTGCCTGGGTTATGGAGAACAAAGATCAATTCGATGCGGAAATGAAGCCGATCGCGCATGTGATCAAAGCTCCCGATCATCTTGAGGCCCTGCTCGAGATACTGCTCGGTGCCGACCTTTCGGCGCTGTTTGTGCGCGACGTTTCCGTGGCGAGTGTTGTGGCGCACCTGCTGCGCAGCGCTGTTGAAGTGGGTGATATCGTCTTGTTGCCGCAGCGGGGCATGCGGGCAAAGCGGGTTTATCCAGACAGCCTCGACGCTTCGGTGCGCTTAGTTGAAAAACTTCAATATCCGCCAGCGTATGCCGAAGCGGTTGAGTCGCTTTTGGGGGATGTCTATCTTTGTAGCGATTCTGCCACCGCGATTGCCTGCCATGAAAAACAGGGTGCCGATGTTCGGTTTGCTACGACTGATGGATTTGTGATCTGGCAAAACGGTAAGATATCAATCGGTTTTAAAGAGGTGGACGATCGGGGCGCCCTCGCGCGCCATCGCCGTTTAGAATCCTTGCAAAGCGCGTTTGCTGAAACGCAAAAAGATTGCGAGCAGGCGCTCGGGGCTCAAGAGGCTGCCGAGGATGCGCAAAGGCAGGCTCAGGCTGAAAGCTTACAGGTGAGTCAAAAGCTTGCCGAAGTTCGAGGAAAAAATGATGCCAGTTTGCAAGAAATGAAGCGTGCTGAAGAAAAACTTTCTGCCTTACGTCGTGAATACGAGGGGCTTGAACAGCAGCGATGCGCGGCACAAACCGCACTGGCAGCGGCGCGTCCGACTGCCGCTGAACTGGAAAAAAATTTACTGCAATACAACGAGGATCTTGCCTTTTCAATCTCACAAACCAAAAAACAGCAACGAATTCTTGATCCCCTCCAAGCGCAGGTGCTGCAAGCGAACGAAGCGATATCTGCAGCCAACCTCGAGGTCACCCGATTTGCCGAGCGCGAAACGTATGCCCAGCGTCTCCTTTTGGCTCGCGAACAAGAAATTGCGGCGCTTGCAAGCACGTATGAGACCGCACAGAAAAACTTAGCGGCAAAGCATCGAGTGCAAGATGGTATCGACCCTTTACTTTCGCTGCTCGAAACACTCAGCTCCTCCGCACGCCGCTGGACCGATAGCCTGGAAGCGGAAACGACCCATGCCCAAAGCGCTTCGGCGGGGTTGCACACCTCCATAAATGCCGCTCGTGATGAAGCCCGCGGAGCTCACCAGGCTTTCGATGAGGTCAATGCCGTTCTTTCGCAGGCTCGGGTCGATAAGGGTCGTCTTGAGGTCCAGGTGGAAGCCGCGATCGACATCATCGTGCACGATTGTGATATGCCGCTTGAAAAGGCTCTTGAGATGCCCATTCTCAAAGACCGTGCCGAAACGGAGGATAAGACGTTTCAGCTGCGTCGTCGAATCGCCAATATGGGAACGATCAATCCCGATGCTGCCGTCGAGTACGAAGGGCTCAAGACGCGCTATGATTACATGGCTTCGCAACTTGACGATCTCGAAACGGCTCGCCGAGCACTTTCGAAAATAGTTCGGGTTATCGATGAGCGCATGAAAGATGATTTTGTTCGGACGTTTGAGATGATTGATGCCAATTTCCGTGAAATATTTTCCGTATTGTTTCCCGGAGGATCGGCGCATTTGACCTTGATCGATCCTGACGACCCGGAAAACACGGGCGTTGAAGTCAACGCTCAACCGCAGGGGAAGCGTATATCGAAAATGATGCTTATGAGTGGTGGCGAGAAATCGCTGACGGCTTTAGCGCTTTTGTTCGCGGTGTACCGTATCCGTTCGGCACCGTTTTATATTCTTGACGAAGTAGAGGCGGCGCTCGATGACACGAACCTTCGTCGTCTTGTCGCCTATCTGGATTCTTTGCGCGAAGAGGCGCAGCTGATTATGATTACGCATCAGCGGCGTACCATGGAGATGGCCGATGCGCTTTTCGGTGTTTCTATGCAGGCTGATGGCGTAACGAAAGTGGTCAGCCAAAAGCTTGACCGTGTATTGAAATATGCAAAGGGGTAAGAGGTATGGGATTTTTTGATCGCATCAGCGAGGGGCTCAGCCGCTCTCGTGATAAATTTAAAGAACAGATGAATGTGCTGCTTGATCGTGGTCCTGATCTGGATGAAGAATTTTGGGATGGTCTGGAAGAGGCGTTGATCTTAAGCGATGTCGGCGCTCCTGCGGCAACCGAGATCGTTGAGCGAATTCGAGACGAAGCGACCCGTAAGGCTTTGCCCGATGCCTATGCAGTACTTGATGTGCTGGTTGACCATATTGCCTCATCGTTTGCGGTAAGCGATACGAATCTTTTTGATGAAAACCCCGTGCTCGTGCTTTTTGTAGGCATCAACGGGTCGGGTAAGACGACGACAGTGGGCAAGCTTGCCAATGAGGCAACCGAAGCCGGCCGTCATGTTTTGCTGGGGAGCGCCGACACGTTTCGTGCGGCCGCAATCGAGCAGCTTGAGGTTTGGGCGACTCGCGCGCAGGTTGAAGTTGTCACGCGAGAGCGGGGTGGAGATCCCGCAAGCGTGTGTTATGACACGATCGAGCGTGCGGAAGTGGTGGGAGCTGACATGGTGCTCATCGATACGGCGGGGCGTCTGCATACCTCCGATGATCTCATGCGTGAACTCCAAAAGGTGGTCAACGTGGTGCGAAAGCGTTCCGTGCTACCCGTAAAAACTGTTTTGGTTATCGACGCGACAACGGGACAAAACGGCATGCAGCAGGCGAGGGAGTTCAACCGAGCCCTTGAGCTGGATGGCTTGATTGTAACAAAGCTTGACGGCACTGCGAAAGGCGGCATCGCACTTGCCATTTCACACGAGCTTCGGGTGCCCATATATAAAATCGGTGTCGGTGAGGCTATCGAAGACCTGCGTGATTTTGTGCCTCAAGATTTTGCTCGTGCCCTGATCGGTGATTTCGGAAAATAACAGAGGAGGCGCTATGCTGGATAATTTATCTGAACGTCTGCAACATATATTTTCAGGTCTGCGCGGTAAGGGTAAGCTGACCGAAAGTGACATCAATGACGCCATGCGCGAAATCCGCATAGCCTTGCTTGAGGCGGACGTCAACTTCAAGGTGGTCAAAACGTTTATCGCCAGCACGAAAGAGCGCTGTCTTGATGTTGAGGTGCTCGAATCGCTGACGCCGGCACAAAATGTGATCAAAATCGTGCTTGATGAATTGACGGAACTGCTCGGGCGCACGGATTCAAAGCTGGTACTCTCTTCTCGTATCCCCAACGTTATCATGCTGGTTGGTCTGCAGGGTTCAGGCAAGACGACTGCCGCTGCCAAGCTTGCGTATCGCTTGCGTCAGGAAAATCATTCCCCGCTGCTTGTCGCTTGTGACGTCTATCGTCCGGCTGCCGCCGACCAGTTGCAGGCGCTCGGTGACGAGATGGGGGTTCGTGTCTATCGCGGCGCGGGTGAAGACCCCGTAAAAATCGCGCTAGAGGGCATTCAAGACGCTATCGACAACCTGCGTGATGTCGTCATCGTTGACACGGCGGGACGTCTCCACGTCGATGAAGTGATGATGGAGGAAGCCGACAATATCAAGCGCGCGATCAAGCCCGACCAGATTCTCATGGTAGTCGATGCCATGACCGGCCAAGATGTGGTTAACGTGGCGGCAGCTTTTGCCGAGCGGGTTGATTTCGACGGCGTTATCATGTCGAAAATGGATGGCGATGCTCGTGGCGGCGGCGCGCTTTCCATCAAACAGGTTACGGGAAAGCCGATCAAGTTTATTTCCGCAGGTGAAAAACCGGACTCGCTCGAAGAATTCCATCCCGATCGCATGGCGAAGCGTATCCTTGGTATGGGCGATGTGGTGTCGCTTATCGAAAGCGCTTCGAAGATGCAAGCTGAAGAGATCGAAGCTGAGCAGGCAGAGCGCATGATGCGTGCCGAGCTCAATCTCAATGATTTTATTGAAATGAATCGGCAGGTACGCAAGATGGGTGGCATCTCTAAACTTGTCAGTGCCTTGCCGGGCGGTGACAAGGCTTTGTCGCAAGGCCAGGTCGACATGGACGCCCTCGATCGTATGGAGGTTATCATTTGCTCCATGACGAACAAGGAGCGCGAAAAACCCGATCTGCTCAATGGGTCGCGTCGCAGTCGTATTGCGGCGGGAGCCGGCGTGCAGGTGTTTGAGGTAAACCAGGTCATCAAAAAGTTCAACGAGACCAAAAAGATGATGAAGCAATTTATGCCCGCTCAAGAAGCTGGGGGCAAGAAGGGTAAGAAGGGCAAGCGGAGCAAACGGCGCCGGGGTTTGCCGGGCATGTCGGGTATGAACCCAGCTGATATGCAAAAAATGCAGGATATGCTCAAAGGGTTGGATGAATAAATTATCCTGTGTCGAAGATCGATTGAGAAGTTCTGTGCGAATGGGTTTTTTGTGAGAGCTTGCCAAGATGGCGTTTTGGCTCTATCATTAGAAATTGCTGTTTTATGGGGGAGCTTCCCCCGGGCACAATAAGAATATAAGGAAACAAAAGGAGCTTACCTTTATGGCAGTCAAAATTCGTCTCGCCCGCCACGGCGCTAAAAAGGCACCTTTCTACCGCGTTGTTGTTGCTGATGCGCGTTGCCCGCGCGATGGCAAATTTATTGAGCAGGTTGGCCGTTATAATCCCTGTTCTACCCCTAAGATGATCGAGCTCGATTTCGAGAAGATCGACGTGTGGGTCGCCAAGGGCGCTCAGCCGACCGATACCGTCGCTCGTCTGATGAAGAACGCTCGTAAGGGCGAATAGTACCATGACTGATCAAGCGGCTGATATCGCAGGTTTAGTACGCTCGGTCGTTGAACCGCTCGTTGAATTCAAAGAAGAGCTCGAAATAGCTTCGAGCCTCGATGAACGAGGGAGCGTTATCGTTGAGGTCCGCGTAAACGAAGCTGATGCCGGGAAGGTTATCGGTCGTCAGGGGCGAGTTATCAAAGCCGTTCGTACGCTGGCTCGCGCTGTTGGCTCCCGTACGAATACCCATGTTGAAGTGGAGCTCATCGACTAAATGAGTGCCTGGGCCGTCGTTGCCAAACTGGTGAAAGCGAAAACCCTAGAAGGAGGGCTTGTTGTGCGTCCCGCACACGGCCTTCCTTTTCTCTTGCAGGAGGGTATGTCGGTGGTATTTGTGCCTCCGGTACTAAAAACTCCTAAGGGGGCACGGGTTGGTGAAATCACTGCTCTTAAGGAAGACTCCCGTCTCGTTTACTTTGACGGCGTCGATACCATCGGGGAAGCCGAGACGCTCGTTGGCCGGTTCTGCCTGGTGAACAAAGGCGATCTTCCCCTTAATTACGCGGTGCACCCGGTGCAGTGGTGGGCTGGTTTTGCGGTCTACGATGCAAGCCGTGGCTTTCTGGGTACGGTATCTGAGGTTGTTGAAAACCCCGCGCAGCATCTTTTGTGCATCCGAAACGACGAGGGCGAAATCATGATTCCTTTCGTTGATGAGTTCGTGCGTAGCGTTGATGAGACCGCAGCGCGCATCGATGTCGATGTACCGCAATCCCTGCTCGATCTCGCAAAGGACTGAGCTTCATGAAGATTGAAACGCTCTCAACCTTTCCCCGGATGTTTGATTCGGTGATGGGTACCTCGATGATGCGTATCGCTCAGGAAAAAAATGCTCTTGAATTTGTCGCGCATGATTTGCGTGACTGGACTCATGACAGACATCGCACGACCGACGATAGCCCCTATGGCGGCGGTCAGGGTCTTGTGATGAAGTGCGAGCCGATTTTTGAGGCGTATGATGATCTTTGCGCTGCATCCTCCACTAAACCCTATACGGTGTTTTTGTCCCCTGTTGGCGAAGTGCTTACGGAAGCCGTCGTGCGCGATTTGGCGGAATGCGAACACCTCCTCTTTATCTGCGGTCATTATGAGGGCATTGATGAGCGCGCTTACGCTTTAGCTGATCGCACGATTTCGCTCGGTGATTTTGTTCTTACGAGCGGGGAACTTGCTTCCATGGTGGTAATAGACGCCGTCGTGCGCAAGCTTGATGGTGTTTTGGGCGATGAGGGCAGTGCAATCGATGAGAGTTTTTACGACGGTCTGCTTGAGTATCCTTGCTATACGCGGCCTGCAACCTTTCGTGATGAGGGGGTTCCACCCGTTTTGCTCTCCGGTGACCACGGGGCGATCGATCGGTGGCGTCGAGCGCAAAGCATCGAGCGTACGGCACGCCTCCGTCCTGACCTCCTCGCTAAAGCTGGCTTAACCGATCATGAACGCACATTTCTGAAATCTTTATCAAGCTGACCAGATAAGGGCACCAGCTGGGTTCGGGAGCGCTATTATGAGCACTTGTGATTTTGCACGGGTGCGCCCATGACGTTGCCCGCCAAGAAAGGAATGTCGATGGACTCCGGCCAACATGCCAATTCGAAAACTTCAAGCTGCTTGGGGACCATAATCAGGTCGGTGGTTTTGATCGCGCTCGTTATTGTGGCCACTTTTGCCTTGCGTACGTATGTCGTGACTCCCTACGAGATCCCTTCGGGGTCTATGGAGACTACGATCATGACGGGGGACAAGGTATTTTCTGAAAAAATTTCTTACTATCTTCACTCACCGCAAGCCGGTGATATCGTGACCTTTCCAAGCCCCGAAATCGCGGGACAAGTTCTCATTAAACGCTGCATTGCCACCGGTGGCCAAACGGTCGATCTTGTCGACGGTTCCGTGGTCGTCGATGGCGTGGTGCTCGCCGAGCCCTATACCAATGGGCTGCCAAGCATTCCGCTTACTCCTGCAGCAGATGTTAGCATCACCTATCCCTATACCATTCCCGAGGGAGATATCTGGGTTATGGGAGATAATCGTACCAATTCAGCCGATTCGCGCTATTTTGGTCCCATTAAGGCCGCAAGTGTGCTCGGCCGTGGTTGTTTTACGTATTGGCCTTTTAACCACTTCGGTGTGTTGAACTAAATACCCGTCACAAGGAGAGTCATGGCAACACAAAACCCGTCCGCTGAAAAGTCTCTTGCATCCGCTGAGGTGCCGAGCTTTCAAGACATCATCATGAATCTGCAGCACTACTGGGCATCGTGCGGTTGCGTTATTTTGCAGCCCTACGATAACGAAGTGGGTGCAGGTACCAATGCGCCGGCAACGACGTTGCGCGCGCTTGGACCGGATACGTGGCGTACCGGCTATGTGCAGGGTTGCCGCCGTCCGACCGATGGTCGCTATGGCGAAAACCCCAATCGCCTGCAGCATTACTATCAATTTCAGGTGCTTATGAAGCCTTCCCCCGACAACATCCAGGATCTTTACTTGGGATCATTGCGCGCTATCGGTATCGATGTCGATAAGCATGACGTGCGTTTTGTGGAAGATGACTGGGAAAGTCCGACGTTGGGTGCCTGGGGTCTCGGATGGGAAGTGTGGCTCAACGGCATGGAGGTGACGCAGTTCACCTATTTTCAGCAGGTCGGGGGCTTCGAGTGCAGTCCTGTCCCCGTCGAGATTGCCTACGGCCTCGAACGTCTCACCATGTACATCCAGGGTGTCGATTCAGTGTACGACATCGTGTGGAGTCGCGGCAATGATGGCGTTGTTTTTACGTATGGTGATGTGTTTTTGGAAAACGAGCGCGAGTATTCCACCTACAACTTCGAAGTGGCGGACACCGAATTTCTCTTCCAGGAATTCAGCGATCGCGAACGCGAGTGTCAGCGGACGCTCGATGCGGGCCTTCCGCTTCCTGCTTACGACTGCGTTCTCAAGTGCTGTCATGCCTTCAATTTGCTCGATGCGCGGGGTGTGATTTCTGCTACGGAGCGTATGGCCTACATCTTGCGCGTTCGCACGCTGGCGAAGGGGTGCTGTGCTTCTTACCTCGAACACGTGGTGGGACAAACACCTGCCGACGCCGAAGGGAAGGGAAATGGTAATGACTAATACCCATACGCTCGCTTTTGAAATCGGTACCGAAGAAATTCCCGCGTTTGACCTTGACCGTGCAACCAAGCAGCTGCATAAGCTTGTTCCCGCGGCCCTTGATGCGGTGCGTATTCCTTACGAATCGGTGTCGATCTACTCGTCGCCTCGCCGCTTGATCGCTCTTGTTGAAGGTGTGGCCGATGAAACAGCTGCACTTGTCGAAGAGCATAAGGGACCCTCTATCGCCATCGCCTTTGATAAAGAGGGTGTTCCCACGAAAGCGGCAAGCGGCTTTGCGCGGGGCAAGGGTCTTGAGGTAACCGAACTGGAACGCCGCGTTGTTGACGGTGTCGAATATGTCTTTGCTTCCCGTCGCATACCAGCATGCCCCGTACGCGATCTTTTACCCGAAGTGCTCGGAGGCCTTATTGAAGACATTTCATGGCCGAAGGCATGTCGTTGGGGTACGCAAACCGTGTACTTTTCGCGTCCCGTACGCTGGCTGGTAGCATTGCTTGACAATGAAGTCATCCCGGTGTGTTTCGCCGATGTTGTCGCAGGCAAGACAACGCGTGGCCATCGTGTGTTGGCTCCCGGTGAGCACGAAGTCGCCACCGCCTCCGATTTGCTGCCGGTTGTGCGTGCGGCCTTTGTTGTGCCGAGCCAGGAAGAACGTGAAGCGGTTATTCGTGCCGGGGTTAAGGCTGCGGAGGGGGCAACTGGATCAATCGCCCAGTTGCCTGAGAAAACATTGCTCGAAGTTATTAACCTTTGTGAATATCCCACGGTTCTCATCGGCACCTTTGACGAAGAATTTCTCAACGTTCCCGAAGAAATCATTGTCGATGCGATGCTCATGCATCAGCGCTATTTTCCCCTCTACAACGCGCAGGGTAATCTGACCAATAAGTTTATCGTCGTGTCGAACGGCAATCCGTCCTGTTCCGATACGATTATCGACGGCAACGAACGCGTAGTTCGCGCCCGCCTTTCCGACGCGAAATTCTTCTACGAAGAAGACCTGAAGCATCCCCTTGATTATTTCGTTGATCGCTTGGATAAGGTGGTATTCCAGGAAGCGCTCGGCACGGTCCGCGCCAAGGCCCGTCGCCTTGTCGATGTCGCGGGACGCCTTGCTGAAGAGGCTGGAATGAAGGATTCGGACAAAAATGATGTATGCCGAGCCGCGCACCTGTGCAAGGCCGACCTTGTCACAAACGCCGTGGTGGAATTCACTTCGGTGCAAGGCGTCATGGGTTCGTATTACGCTGCGGCTGCCGGAGAAAACCCGCAGGTGGTCAGCGCTATCGGAGAACATTATCGCCCCCGTTTCGCGGGTGACGATGCTCCGGGTACTGTGGTGGGTCGTATGGTCGCGGCGGTCGATAAGCTCGATACTATCTGCGGTATGTTCGCGGTTGGGCAGGGTCCGAGCGGTTCGTCTGATCCTTTCGCCTTGCGCCGTTCCGCTATCGGCATCGTGAATATGCTTTCCGATGGTTTGCCGGTTTCGCTTGAGTCGGCTATTGACGGAGCTCTCGCGGCCTATGACGAATTCGATTTCGATGTTGCCGCGACCAAAAAAGAAATCGTTGATTTCTTCGTGACACGCACGAAGGTCATGCTGCGAGATGGTGGGGCTTCCTCCGATGTTGTCGATGCGGTGTTGGCGAGTGGCATTGTGGAGCCGGCACAGATTGTAGCGCGCGTCGGTGCCCTGGAAGCTGCCCGCGTCGATATGCCGGAAGTAATGGACGACCTTGCAGTGGCCTACGCCCGTGCGAACAACCTTCGCATCGCATCTCTGGGCAACGATGTCGATGAAGCGCTGCTCGGTACTGCGGAGCGAAGCCTTTACGAGGCTTTGAAAAAGGCCGAAGCCAGCGTGCACGAATCCCTGGCGGCAAACGAATACGCCCGTACCCTCAAGGCACTCGGCGAACTGCGTCTTCCGATTGATACCTTCTTTGAAGATGTACTGATCATGGACGAAGACGAAGCTTTGAAGAATAATCGCCTGCGCTTGCTCAATCGCTTTATTTCGGTGTTTTCTCCCGTAGCCGATTTTGGAAAACTCGCTTAAGCTGCGCTATGGATACGCAAAAACTGGCTCATCACACCAATACGACGGCACTTCCGACCATTTATCTTATCAGCGACTCGGTTGGAGTTACTGCGCTGGCGCTCGCTCGTGCGGCCGCCAGCCAGTTCGGCGTGACCAATCCCTGCGTAGAAACGCTTTCGAAAGTTCTCTCCTTCGACGATATCGAAGGATTTCTTGAAAGGCATTCGGCGTATTGCTTTGAAACAACCGGCGATGATCGCTTGCTTGTCTTTTATACGCTTGTCGATAGCGTCATGCGCGATGCGGTTGTTGCCTACACAAAACGACATCCCAATATCGTCGCGGTTGATCTTATCGGTGATGCCATTTGCGCAATTGCACAGGTGAGCGGTCTTGCTCCTTCCGATGAGCCGGGTGGTCTTCGCGTTGCTGATGAAAGTTACTTTCATCGTATTGCGGCAATGGAATTCACGATCGATCACGATGATGGACGAAATACGCAAGATCTTGCGCTTGCCGATATCGTCTTGCTCGGTGTTTCTCGGTCTTCGAAAACGCCGCTCTCCATCTATTTAAGTCAGCAGGGCTATCGGGTTGCCAACGTTCCCCTTGACCTTCATAGCGCACCACCGAAAGAAATTTATGAGGTAGATCCAACTCGTATGTTCGGTTTGATCACGACGCCTGAAGTGTTGGTGAGCATTCGCAAGCGCCGATTGGGCAATGCCGGCGTGGTTGCCGCAAGCTATGCTGACCCCGAAGAAGTGTATCAAGATTTGGAAAAAGCTCGTGCTTTAATGCGCAAACTGGGCTGTATTGTTGTCCACACCGATAATCGTGCGGTTGAGGAGACTGCGCAAGACATTTTGCGTTATTATGACCTCGCTCATGCGCAGACATGAGTTCAGTACTCATGCTGTAGTATTCTGACTACGGTTAGATAGTTTGAAAAAAAGGTGCAAAAGTTGCGTTTAAGGAGAAAAAGGTGACCGAAGAAGTAAAGCGTGTGTTTGCGTTCGGTAAGGACGCGGACGGCAACAATGTAACCGAAGGCAACACGAACATGAAAGCCATCTTAGGTGGTAAGGGGGCCAATCTCGCTGAAATGGCGAATATCGGCTTGCCGGTACCTCCCGGATTTACCATTTCGTGCCAGACCTGCATCGAATATGCTAACGCCGACAATACTTGGCCCGAAAAAGCTCTTGATACGATCCAGGAATATCGCGAGGATTTAGAGAACCGTATTGGCAAAAAGATTGGCGACCCGGTCGATCCTCTGCTCGTTTCCGTGCGTTCCGGTGCTCCTATGTCCATGCCGGGCATGATGGACACCGTGCTCAACCTCGGTCTCAACGATCAGTCGATCAACGGTCTTATTGCCCAGACTGAAAACTCTCGTTTTGCATGGGATTCGTATCGCCGCTTTATTCAAATGTTTTCAAATGTTGTGATGAATCTTGATGGAGATTTGTTCGAAAACGCTATCACGGCCATGAAAAATGCCCGCGGTGTTAAAAGCGACACCGACCTGACCTCTGATGATCTTAAAGGACTTGTGGACGAGTTTAAGCAAATTTTTGCCGACAACGTTGATGCGTCCGCCTATCCGACGCTTGTTGTCGACGGCGTCGTTCAGTTCCCCCAAGACCCCTCGGCGCAGTTGCAGCTGGCAATCGAGGCGGTATTTGGTAGCTGGAACAATCCTCGTGCAACGCTGTATCGCAAGCAGAACAAGATTTCCGACGATCTCGGTACTGCCGTTAATGTGCAGTCAATGATTTTCGGTAACAAGGGCGACACCTCGGCAACGGGCGTGGCATTTACGCGCAATCCCGCCAATGGCGAAAAGGAATTTTACGGCGATTATCTCATCAACGCTCAGGGCGAAGACGTGGTTGCCGGTATTCGCAACACCAGCCCCATTGCCGATTTGAAGCATGTGGCCGGTCTTGAGGAAGCGGGAAACGAGCTCGAAGGTGTTTTCACCATTCTCGAAAATCACTTCCGTGATATGTGTGACATCGAATTTACGATCGAGCAGGGTAAGCTCTGGATGCTTCAAACCCGCGTGGGCAAACGTACCGCCGCCGCTGCTTTGCATATTGCTATCGGGATGGAAAAAGAAGGCCTCATCTCTAAAAAAGAAGCGGTTATGCGCGTTGATCCCGAACAGCTTGATCAGCTTTTGCATCCGCAGTTCGATAAGAATGCAACCTATGATGTCGTTGCGAAGGGTCTCAACGCAAGCCCCGGTGCTGCTGTTGGCGAAGCGGTCTTTTCGGCTGCCGATGCCGTTGCTGCCTCGGAGGCTGGTCGCAAGTGCGTATTGATTCGCTGGGAAACCAACCCCGATGACCTCGCTGGTATGATTACGGCGGAAGGTATTCTGACGTCACACGGCGGCAAGACATCTCACGCTGCCGTTATCGCTCGCGGCATGGGTACTCCCTGCGTTTGTGGTGTTGAAGCGCTCAAGATCAATGCTGAAAAGAAAGAAGCTGTTGTTTCCGATAAGGGTATCACCATCAAAGAGGGCGATATGATTTCCCTTGATGGCACAACGGGTATCGTTGTGCTCGGCGCGGTTGATTTGGTGCTGCCCGAAATGACGGGCGACTTGGACACCATTCTTGAATGGGCCGATGAATTCCGCACGATGGGGGTACGCGCCAATGCCGACAATCCCGAAGATGCGGTGCTCTCTCGTTCGTTTGGCGCTGCCGGCATCGGCCTGTGTCGTACCGAGCATATGTTCTTGGGCGATCGCAAGCAAATCATCCAGTCTTTTATTCTTACCGAAGATCCTGCGGTTCGCGAAAAGGCTTTGAGCGATCTGCTCGCCGCTCAAACGGGTGACTTCCTGGGTATGTTCAAGGCGATGGACGGTCTGCCGGTTGTGGTTCGTCTGCTCGACCCTCCGCTGCATGAATTCCTCGATAGCCCCCGTGAGCTTGATGTTGAAATCGCACGCATGGAGGCCGCAGGAAAACCTGCTGCCGATATTGCGGCAAAGCGTGCACTCATGAGCCAGATTGACTCCATGAGTGAAGCAAACCCGATGCTCGGTCTGCGCGGCTGCCGTTTGGCTATCGTTTATCCTGAGCTTCCGGCCTTACAGGTTCGTGCTATCGCGACCGCAGCTGCCCGCTTGAAGAAAGAAGGGCTCGATCCTCGTCCCGAAATCATGATTCCGCTTGTTTCCGTTTTCCCCGAACTCGATGTTTTGCGCACCGAGTGCGAAGAGGCGATTGCGAAGGTTTGCGAAGAAGAGGGTGTTGAGCTCGACATCGAAATTGGTACCATGATCGAGCTGCCGCGTGCAGCGATTACTGCCGACGAGATTGCAACTCGCGCTGATTTCTTCAGCTTTGGCACCAACGATCTTACGCAAACCACCTTCGGCTTCTCGCGCGATGACGTTGAGTCCAAGTTTATTCCGCGCTACCTGGAGCGTCGCCTTTTGCCGTTCAACCCGTTTGAAACGGTCGATCCTGGTGTTGCTGCCCTGGTGGAAATGGGCTGCACGAAGGGCCGCGCCACCAATCCCGATATCACGCTCGGCGTCTGTGGCGAACACGGCGGCGATCCTGCGTCGGTCAAGACGTTCCACAAGATCGGCCTTACGTATGTCAGCTGCTCTCCCTATCGCGTTCCCTTGGCTCGTCTGGCTGCTGCTCAGGCCGCCCTCGAGGAAACTATGGATGTCACACGCGACAAGTAGAATTTGCTATCTTATATAGTACGAGAGAGGGATCGGGAAACCGGTCCTTCTTTTATGGGGTGAGCATTGCGGGAGAGGTCAAGAAGAGAAGCGCTTGGGGCAAATGAATTGTGAAGACTTTATATGCCGCTTGTTGACCGAGCTTTCTTTGGTAC